>NZ_JBAZKR010000299.1:0-2508 GCF_041650655.1 Zavarzinia sp. | reverse complement strand
CTCGGCCTCAAGCGCCTGCGCCTCACCGGGGGGGAGCCTTTGGTGCGCCGCGGTCTGATGGACCTGCTGCGCAGCCTGTCGCGCCATCTGCGCAGCGGCGCGCTCGATGAAATCACCATGACCACCAACGGCAGCCAGCTTGCCCGTTTCGCCGGCGAAATGGCGGCGGCCGGCATCCGCCGGGTGAACGTCAGCCTCGATACCCTCGACCCCGACGATTTCCGCGCGATCACCCGCCGGGGCGAGCTCGGCCCGGTGCTGGACGGCATCCGCGCGGCGCAGGATGCCGGCATCGCGGTGAAGCTGAACGCCGTCGCCCTGAAAGGCATCAACGAGGCGCAGATCCTGCCCCTCGTCGCCTTCGCGCACGGCCAGGACATGGACATCACCTTCATCGAGACCATGCCCATGGGCGATATCGACGGCGACCGGACCGACCATTACCTGCCCCTGTCGGCGGTGCGGGAGCGGATCGCCAGCCGCTATCTGATGGTGCCGAGCGGCCATCGCACCGGCGGACCGGCGCGCTATGTCGCCGTCGCCGAGACCGGCCGGCGCATCGGCTTCATCACGCCCATGTCCCATAATTTCTGCGAAAGCTGCAACCGGGTGCGGCTGACCTGCACCGGCACGCTCTATCTCTGCCTCGGTCAGGACGATGCCGCCGACCTGCGCGCCGTGCTGCGCGGCGGCGCCACGGACGACGAGCTGCAGGCGGCGATCCGCGCCGCCATCGCCCGCAAGCCCAAGGGCCATGATTTCATCATCGACCGGCCGGGCGCCGCCCCCGCGGTGGCCCGCCACATGAACACCACCGGCGGCTGATCCGCCCGGAAGTCCCCCCATGGCCCGCGAACGCATCACCTTCATCGCTTCCGACGCGCCGGACGCCCAGGCCGCCTTGGCGCGCCTGCGCAAACGCTATGGCGAGGCGGGGGACAATGCCGATGTGATCGTCGGGCTGGGCGGCGACGGGCTGATGCTGTCCTGCCTGCACCGGATCATGTCGGGCGATTTCGCCGACAATCCCCTGCCCATCTACGGCATGAACCAGGGCACCCTCGGCTTCCTGATGAATCCTTACGCCGAGGACGATCTGCTGCTGCGCCTTTCGGTCGCCGAATCCTCGTCGCTGCATCCCTTGCGCATGAGGGCGCGCGGGCAGGACGGGCGGATCAACGAAGCCCTCGCCATCAACGAGGTTTCGCTGTTCCGCGAGACCCATCAGGCGGCCAAGCTGCGCATCTTCGTCGACGGGCGGATGCGGCTCGAGTCCCTGACCTGCGACGGCATCCTGCTGGCGACGCCGGCGGGCAGCACGGCCTATAACCTCTCGGCCCATGGCCCCATCCTGCCGCTGGACGCGGGCGTGCTGGCGCTGACGCCGATCAGCGCCTTCCGGCCCCGGCGCTGGCGCGGTGCCCTGCTCCAGCACGAAGCGGTGGTGCGGCTCGAGGTGCTGGACCCGGGCAAGCGGCCGGTTTCGGCCGTGGCCGACAACAGCGAAGTGCGCAATATCGTCGAAGTGGAGATCGCGGAAGACCGCGAGGTAACCCTGAAACTGCTGTTCGATCCGGGCGGCGCGCTGGGCGAGCGCATCCTGACGGAGCAGTTCGCGCCCTGATGGGGCGCGGATGGCGCCCCCTCTCTTGATGGGGCGCGGATGGCGCCCCCGAGACCGGGGGCGCCGCGCGCGTCAGCCGACGATTTCGGTCTGGGCGAAGAAATAGGCGATTTCGATCGCCGCATTCTCGGCGCTGTCCGAGCCATGAACCGAATTGGCTTCGATCGACTCGGCGAATTCCTTGCGGATGGTGCCTTCGGCGGCATTGGCCGGGTTGGTGGCGCCCATGACGTCGCGGTTCTTCAGGACCGCGCCCTCGCCTTCGAGGACCTGGACGACGACCGGGCCGGAGATCATGAAATCGACCAGCGAGGCGAAGAAGGGACGCGCGGCGTGAACGGCGTAGAAGCCTTCGGCCTGGGCCTTGGTCAGCTGGATGCGCTTCTGGGCGACGATGCGAAGACCGGCGTCCTCGAACTTGGCATTGACCTTGCCGGTCAGGTTGCGGCGGGTGGCATCCGGCTTGATGATCGAGAGAGTACGTTCGACGGCCATGACAGGCTCCATTTCGACTTTGACGGCTATGGGGTGGGCGCCTTTTAGCCGACGCCCGCCCGACTGGCAACTGCGGCGCTTTGTGGCCGCCCGGCCGACGTGCTATTAGCCGCCCCATGTTACGGATTGACGGTCTCACCTATCGCATCGCCGGGCGCATCATCCTCGATGGCGCCAGCGCCATGATCCCCGACGGCCACCGGGTCGGCCTCGTCGGCCACAATGGCGCCGGCAAGTCGACCCTGCTGCGCCTGATCCTCGGTCAGATTCACGCGGACGACGGCACCATCGCGCTCGACCGGGGCGCCCGCATCGGCACCGTCGCCCAGGAAGCCCCGGGCGGCGACGAGACGCCGACCGAGGTCGTCCTGGCCGGCGATCAGGAACGC
>NZ_JBAZKR010000298.1:0-2512 GCF_041650655.1 Zavarzinia sp. | reverse complement strand
CAACGAGTGACAGCCGGGCTCCGTGGCAGTCGCCCGCCACGGGCCGCACTGGGGGCCCGTGTAACCTGCCGCCGTGGTCGCCAAAAAGGTCTATCAGCAGTTTCCGACGCTGGCCCAGCTGGCTTCGCTGCCCCAAATTGCGCTCGTCGATCAGGTCACCCCGGCGCAGACCTTGGGGGCTGGCACCGGCACCGTCCTGATCGTCGGTGAGACCGAGGCCGGGGAGTTCACCCCGACGCAGATCTTCTCGGACAGCGACTACATCTCGCGGTACGGCGGTTTCGGCCACTCGACGTCCGAGGGCAAGTACAGCGGCATCGTCGCGCTGCGCAGCGGCGGCACCGAGTACTGGAACGGCAACCTGCACGTCTGGCGGACCTCGCTCAGCTTCGCCGCGCTCGTCGTCTGCCGCGTCGACAACAGCGCCGGCTCGGTCCAGTTCCGCCGCCTGGCCGCGAAGAAGGGCGGCAAGGGCACCTTCGACCTTGCCCCGAGCGATACCGTCACCTGGCGCCGCAACGACGCCGTAAACGTCATCGCCACCTTCCTGGCGAACAAGGCCGCCATCGACGGCACCGGCGGAACCTTCCCGACCCTGTTCACCGGCGGCGAGACGCTGCTGCTGTCGGTCGACGGCGTGGTCCTGCCCCCGATCGCGTTCACCGATCAGGAGCAGACCGAGGCCCAGTGCATCGACCGCATCAACCTCACGGCCGCCTTGACCATCGCCTACGACAACGGCGGCCAGATCAGCCTGCGTTCCGTCATCGCCGGCACCGCGGGCGAGATCGAGATCCTGGGCGGCACCGCGGCCGCGACGCTGGGCTTCGTGACCGCCCCTGTCGTCGACGTGTGGGACTGGGTTGCCGTCAATGCCCAGGTCGGCGACTACACCCTCCGAATCACCCGCTACGTCGACGGCGTGCTCACCACCTACGACGCCGAATACACGTCGGCTGACGCCGTGGAGGCCAACCTGCGCAACGGGTTGCTGGCCGCGTTCAACGCCCTGGACCCGGCCGTCCCTGGCATCACGATCGCCTCCGATGGCGTCGCCGGCATCAAGGCGACCGGCGACGCGAACGTGCTCTTCACCGCGTCGGTATTCCTCGAGGTCACCGCGGCCGACATCTCGATCACGCACACCACTACCGGTCTGGTCACGCTCGACGCGGGCGACGGCAACGTGGCGAACATCGACGAGGTGACCGTCGCAGAGGTCGCCTCCATCTTCGACGCGCTGGCCGGCGTTGGTTCCTACGTCGACAGTTCCGGCTACATCTGGGTGACCGAGAACGCGACCCCGGCCTCGGGCAAGCTCCAGGCGGTCGCGGGCGTCTACGAGACGCTCGGCTTCGACGCCGTGAAGGCCGAAGCCGGCGCCGGCGCCGAGGTCACCATCCCGGCCGGCACCCGCGTGCTCGACAACACGACCGGGACGATCTGGGTGACGCTGCAGGACGTCGACACCGACGAGGCCGGCGGACCCTTCGACGCGAAGGTCCGGCCGTGGACCGACAACGACACAGCGCTCGGCTCGGCCGCCGCAGGCGTGGACGAGATCGTCGACGTGAACCTGCCGGACGCCTTCGCCGTCACGAACAGCGCCGCCATCGCCCGCCTCTCGGTCGGGGCGCTCGACATCCGGTACAAGGAGGCCCTCGCCCGGACCCTCGGCAAGAACGGCCCCGGCGCCGACGCGAACATCGTCGTCTCCGCCCGCAGCTCGGCGAACATCGGCGCCTTCCTCCGCGACAACGCCATCGCCGCGACCGCCGCCGGCCTGGTCTGCCGCAAGACCATCTTCGGGCCGCCGATCGGCACGACCCGCGCCGTCGCCAAGGGGGACGCTGGCGTCGGCGTCGGCAACGTCGGCCGTCACGACCGCCTCACCTATTGCTTCCCCGGCCACAAGGCCCTGATCCCGGAGATCCTCGAGGTCGGCGTCGCCGGCGGGCAGGGCTTCAGCGACAGCGGCGTGGTCCAGCGCCACAGCGACGGCATCATGGCCATGATCCGGTCCAAGATCCCGCCCGAGCGCTCGGCCGGCGAGGCCCAGAAGTACACGTCGGTCGGGGCGCTCACGATGGTGATCGCGCTCGAGGACGCCTACGACCCCAACGTCGGCGGCGTCGACCTCGTGGACGACGACTACGTGGACTTCCAGGCCAAGGGCATCGCCGCCCTGCGGTACTCCAAGCCGAACGGCTGGGAGATCGAGAGCGACGTGTCCAGCGTCAACCCGACGACCGACAAGGCGCGCGCGGACAACAACCGCCGGTACTTCGCCGACTTCCTGATCGACACCGCGTACACGGTGGCCGCGCCCTACAAGGACCGTCTCAACACCCCGCGCGAGCGGCAGTCGCTCGAGGACCAGCTGAACGGCTTCCTCGACACCCTGCAGGCCCCCGGCCAGCCCGAGCAGTCGCGCCTCGAGGCGTACGGCGTCCACTACGACAGCACGCCCGCGCAGACCAGCGCCGGCCTCCCGATCTTCGCGCTGGACGCC
>NZ_JBAZKR010000297.1:0-2515 GCF_041650655.1 Zavarzinia sp. | reverse complement strand
GGAACAGCAGGAATTCGCCCTGGTGGCCGAGGCGGAGAAGAACGCCTGGTTCATGGAGGAAGCCTGGGTCGACCAGTGGCTGGACGAGAGCTTCCGCGAATTCAAGCAGGCCCAGCGGCCGAACCGTCCGCTGCGCGACGACGATTTTCCCCATGCCTGCGAGCATTGGGCGCGTTACCTCGCCTATCTCGCCCTGATCGACGAGGCGGAAATCCTGCCCCGCATCCGCCTGATCGACACGGTGTCCGACGCCGGCCGGCGCGTGCCGGTCGAGGTCGATCTCGTGCTCGACATCGGCAATTCGCGGACCTGCGGCATCCTGCTCGAATCCCATGCCGACGACCGCATGGACCTCAACGACAGCTATGTCCTCGAACTCCGCGACCTCGGCCATCCCGAACAGGCTTACGGCAAGCCGTTCGAGAGCCGGGTCGAATTCGCCCGGGCGAGTTTCGGCAAGGAAGCGGCCTCCCGCCGCTCCGGCCGGGCCAATGCCTTCTGGTGGCCCAGCCCCTTGCGCGTCGGGCCGGAAGCCATGCGTCTTGCCGGCGATGCCCTCGGCAACGAGGGGGCGACGGGCCTGTCCAGCCCCAAGCGTTACCTGTGGGATACCAGGCCGCTGGTGCAGGGCTGGCGCTTCAACGGCCTCGGCCCCGACGGCATCACCACCGAGCCGCCGGTATCGGGCCCGATCATGGGCCTGATGACCGAGGATGGCGACGTGCTGCGGCAATTGCCGGCGGGCAAGGGCCAGCCGGCGGTGCGGGCGAAATTCTCCCGCTCGGCGATCTATAGTCTTCTTCTCGTCGAAATCCTGTTCCAGGCCATGGCCATGATCAACGCGCCGGAAATCCGCCTGGCGCGCAAGCATGGCGACGTGCCGCGTCGCCTGCGCCGCATCGTGCTGACCATGCCGCCGGCCCTGCCCGTGGCCGAGCAGCGCCTGATGCGCCGAAGGGCCGAAGGGGCGGTGAAACTGGCGTGGGATCTGATGGCGCAGGCCGCCGTCGATGGCACCCTGCCGCCGGAGCCTTCGGTGGTGCTGAACCTCGACGAAGCCTCGGGCACCCAACTGGTCTATCTCTATACCGAGATCACCCAGAAATTCCGCGGCGATTACGATGCCTTCTTCGGCCTGAAGGGCCGCATCCGCACCGCCGAAGGTTACGGGCCGGAGCCGTCGCTGCGCATCGCCTCCATCGACATCGGCGGCGGCACCACGGATCTGATCGTCACGACCTACACGGTCGAGGGGCAGCGGGCGATCAATCCGGCGCAGAATTTCCGCGAAGGCTTCAAGCTGGCGGGCGACGACATCCTCGCCGCCGTGATCGAGCGGCACATCCTGCCGGCCATCGCCAGGGGGCTGGCGGCGGCGGGCGTCACCGACCCGGCGGCCATGCTGAAGAAACTGTTCTCGGGCAATCGCGGCTCCGAAACCGAGGTGGAGCGCCATCTGCGCCGCCAGTTCGTCGCCCAGGTGCTGGAGCCCGCCGGCCTTGCCCTGCTGCACGCCTACGAACAGGGCGGCAGCGGCCCCCATGCCGGCGCCGAGACCCGCCGGCTGGACAGCCTGATGGATCGCAACCTGCCGCCCACGTTGCGGGTGCTGCGCTTCTTCGAGACCGAGGCGACGGACCATGGCGCCAGCGGCTTCGACGTCGGCGCGGTCGAGGTCGCCATCGACCTCGCCCAGATCGAGGCGACGGTGCTCGCCGTCATCGGCCAGACCCTGGCCGACCTCGCCGAGGTCATCCATGCCTATGATTGCGACATCCTGCTGCTGTCGGGCCGGCCGTCGCGTCTGCCGGCCATCGCCAAGGTGATGCTGGCGAAACTGCCGGTGATGCCGGACCGGGTGATCCCCATGCACCAATATGCCGTGGGGACCTGGTATCCCTTCCGCGACGTGAATGCGCGGATCGAGGACCCGAAGACCGCGGCCGCCGTCGGCGCCATGCTCTGCGGCCTCGCCGAGGGGCATCTGGAAGCCTTCCTGATGCGCACCTCGCGCCTTGTCATGAAATCGACCGCGCGCTTCTTCGGCCAGATGGAGATTTCGGGTCAGGTGCTTCGCCGCAACGTCTTCCTCGCCGATCCGACGCTGGACGCCCGCACGGGCGAGGGCGGGGGCGAGAGTTTCATCCTCGATTTCTACGCCCCGGTCTTCATCGGCTTCCGCCAGCTCGATCTGGAACGCTGGCCGGCGACGCCGCTCTATTTCCTCGAATTCGCCAATCCTTCGGCGACGGCCGGCCTCGCCCTGCCGCTGAAGGTGACGATCGAGCGGGCGGAAGTGGACAGCGACCACATGGACCGCTGGGAGGATTTCCGCATCGCCGATGTCGAGGACGCTGACGGTAACAGCCGGCGCGGCGCCGTCACCCTGCGCCTGCAGACCCTGAAGGCGGCGCAAGGCTATTGGCGCGATACCGGCGTGCTCGGGGTAATGTGAGGCGCATGATGAGCATCGACCATTCCGCCGAAAACGAGACGCTGCGCGCCAAGGCCGCCG
>NZ_JBAZKR010000296.1:0-2519 GCF_041650655.1 Zavarzinia sp. | reverse complement strand
CCGAGACCAGGGCCCAGGCCTTGGCGAAGGGCAGCACGCCCTCGCGCGCCAGGCGGAAGGCGGCGTGGAGCAGGGACGGGTAGTAATAGTCGGAGGCGAGCACCTGGCCCATGCCCTGGGCGATCATCGGTGCCGCTGGGATCGAGTTCGTATGGCTGCCGCCGCGCATCACATTGGGCGCGCCCAGCACGATCGGGTCGCCCAGGGCCTGGGCTGCCCGCGCGGCTTCCTCGGTCTTGGGGAATTCGGCGATGGTGCAGCCGAGCGCATGGAAGCGGCGGCGCATCTCGGCGCTGTCGTCGTCGTGGCTCGCGGAGGCGATGCGGGCCGCCGCCGCGGCCCGTGCGAGCCGGCGGATCTGCTCCGGCACTTCGTCGCGCCGAGCCCAGACGCGCTGCAACAGGGCGACGAATTCCTCGACCGTGAGGCGCGAGCGTTCGGCGTATTTGTGCAGCTTGGTCGGCTGGTTGATCAGGCGGTAGATCTCGGGCGTATGGTCGTTGTAGGCGAGCAGGCGGATGGCGCCTTCCTCGATCCATTCCAGGATTTCGTCGACCGCGTCGATGTTGAAGGTCTCGTGGCGGAGATGAATGTGGGTGTCGGCGTGCAGGCGGTCGCGCTGGCCGGCGATCGCCTCCTTCAGGCGATGCGCCATTTCGCGCCCGCGCAGCCCCGGCTCCCACGACCAGGTGATGGCATGAAAGGCGGTGGTGATGCCGTTGCCGACCATTTGCAGGTCGGTTTCCTGCAACGCCACGCCGAGCGAGACCTCGACCCCCGGGCGGGGCATGATCTGGCGCTCGAAAGCGTCGCCATGGAGGTCGACGATGCCGGGCAGGACCAGGAGGCCGCGGGCATCGACCACGCGGAAGGCCGAGAAACCGGTCGCCCGCGTCGGCCCGGCGATTCGCCCGCCTTCGATCGCCAGCGATCCTTCTTCGATCGTCCCATCGGGCCAGAGAATACGACCGCCTCTGATTTCGACACGCATCGGCGAGTCCGCTCCATTCTCGCAAGTGACCGTCAAGCTAGCCCGGTTGAGTTGCAGTGTGGTGACAATGCCCGCGCGACCGAACCCCCGGCGTCACCTAAGGCCGAAATTCCGGCGAGTTTCCGGGCTCGACGCTAACGTCCTGTAATTATTGGGTGAATATGGATCATTCGGCGCTTTGGTCTAGAAGCTGCCGTGCAAGGGTAATCCCCGCGTCATGAAAGGATCATTCTAGTCGTCTAGACGTCATGGGGTGACGGCGCCAGGACATCCCCAGGACCTCTCCCATGCCCCGCTCAGTTCTCGACGACGAATTGCACCCGCGGGCCGGAGAAGCGGCTGTAGCCGAATTCGATCGGCGTGCCGGCGACGTCGACATTCACCGCCTCGGTCACCAGGATCGGCTGGTTGCGCGGCTGTTGCAGCAGGCGGGCGTCGGCCGCATCCGGCATCTGCGCCATGATGCGGGTGACTTTCCGCGTGTAATCGTCGATGCCGCGCTCGGCCAGCGCCTTGGTGACCGAGCCGAGGCGGCGATAATCCTCGATGATGCCGTCGAAACGGGCCTTCGGGAAATAATGGGCACCCACGCTCATCGGCCGGCCGTCGGCGAAGGACAGGGTCTCGACCAGGATGACCGGGCGGCCGGCGCGGACCTGCAGCGCCTTGGCGATACGCGGCGATGCCGGCAGTTCCAGTCCGCGCAGGAAGGTCGAACCCGGCGTGCGGTCGAGCTTGCGCAGGTTCTCGGTCAGGCGGATGCGCTGGCCGAGGGCGTAATCGATCACGTCTTCCGCGACGAAGGTGCCGCGGCCCTGCTCGACCCGCACGGTGCCCGCCTCCTGGAGGGCCGCGACGGCGCGGCGGAGCGTGTGGCGGTTGACGCGGAAGCGGGCGGCCAGGGCCGCCTCGGGCGGCAGTTGCTCGCCCGGCTTGACGATGCCGCGGGCGATCTCCTCCTGCAGGGTCTGGGCGATCTGCGCCCAGATCGCGAGGCCGCGTCCGCGGGCCGGCTCGACCAATGTCACGATAGATCCCTCTTGTCCTGCGGCGCCCTGCGCGCCACCCTGAGAAACATATAGATGACTAGACGAGATAACGGCAAGCCCATGATCGAGGAGAGCGACAATCAGGCGCGACGCCAGCGGCTCCGCCTGCTCGCCGGGGCGGCCCCGGCGGATCTCGCCGCGGCGCTGGACGAGGCGGGGGCGGTGCCCGATCTCCGCCTGGTGCGGGCGCCGGAATGCGGCCTCGTCATGGTGCGCGGCCGGGCCGGCGGCACCGGCGAGCGCTTCAATATCGGCGAAATGACGGTCAGCCGCTGCACGGTCGCCGATGCGGACGGCCGGCTCGGCGTCGGCATGGTGGCCGGGCGCGACCGCGCCAAGGCGGAAATGGTGGCGAAGCTCGACCTCGTCGCCCAGCGGCCGGGTCCCGGCGCCGGTATCGCGGCGCGGCTGCTCGGCCGGCTCGAGGCCCAGGCGGCGCGGGCGGCTGCGGCACGGGCGGCGCGGGCGGCGGCGACAAG
>NZ_JBAZKR010000295.1:0-2531 GCF_041650655.1 Zavarzinia sp. | reverse complement strand
TTCCTGAATTCCTGGCTGGAGACCGGCGGCGACTTCGCCGCACTCTCCATGCTGCGCTTTTACGCCGTGTACCGCGCCGTGGTACGGGCCAAGGTCGCTACCTTGCGCGCACGACAGGAAGATCCGGAAGCGGCACGCGGCGAACTCGACGCGGCGCGCGCTTACTTGCAACTCGCCGCAAAAATCGCCGTGCCGCCAGCGCCGACTTTAGTGATTACCTGCGGTCTGTCCGGGTCCGGCAAGACCACGGCAAGTTCGGCGCGACTGCTCGACCCGGCGCTGAACGCGGGCGGCAGCATCGTGCGGCTACGCTCCGATGTGGAACGCAAGCGCCTGTTCGGCCTGGCGCCACATGACAACAGCCACTCGGCGCCGGATGGCGGCATTTACACGGCGGAAGCTACGGCGCGCACCTATGCCCGACTGCTGGCGCTGAGCCGCGAACTGCTGGCGGCAGGCTGGCCGGTGATCGTCGATGCCGCCTTCCTCAAGCGCGCCGAGCGCGGCGAGTTTGCTGCACTGGCGGCGGAACTCGGCCTCGGCTTCAGCATCCTCGCCACCGAAGCGCCGCCGGAGGAATTGCGCCGCCGCCTGCTGGCGCGCAACGGCGATGCCTCGGAGGCGACGGTGGCGGTACTCGACCGGCAACCGGGCTGGTTCGAAGCGCTGGATGAAGCCGAGCGCCGCTGCCTCATCGCCCCCTGAGCGCCTCCTGAGCGCCGCGAACTCAGGCCGCGCCGGCGCCGCGCAGGCGCCCGAACAGCTTCACCGCCGCCAGCGCCAGGGCGCCGGCGATCGCACCGAGCAGCATGTCGAGCAGGGTCGGTACCACGGCGGCGAGCAGGCCGCCGATGCCGGCCACGGCGCGCAGCACGGCATCGATGTGATGCAGGACATCGTGGCTGCCCGGCAGGCCGTGCATCAGGATGCCGCCGCCGACCATGAACATCGCCGCCGTGCCGATCACCGTCAGCGCCTTCATCAGGCGCGGCGCGGCCAGCAACAGGGCACGCCCGAGCGCGGAACGCAAGCGGCCGCCGCGTTCCAGCAGCCAGGCGCCGGCATCGTCCAGCTTGACGATGCCGGCAACCAGGCCATAGACGCCCACGGTCATCAGCACGCCGATGCCGGACAGCACGACGACCTGAAACAGAAAGGGCTTGTCGGCGACGGTGCCCAGGGTAATGACGATGATTTCGGCCGAGAGGATGAAATCGGTGCGGATCGCACCCTTGATCTTGTCGGCTTCCATGGCCACCAGATCGACCGCCGGATCGGCCAGCAGGGCGATCTGCTCGGCGTGATGGGCGGCATCTTCGGTGGCGGGGTGCAGCCACTTGTGGGCGAGCTTTTCGACGCCCTCGAAGCAGAGGAACACGCCGCCCAGCATCAGCAGAGGCATTATCGCCGCCGGCAGCAGGGCGCTGATCGCCAGCGCGGCGGGGACCAGGATGGCCTTGTTCTTCAGCGAGCCGACGCCGACCGCCCAGACCACCGGCAGTTCGCGTTCGGCGCGCACGCCGTTCACCTGCTGGGCGTTCAGGGCGAGGTCGTCGCCCAGCACGCCGGCGGTCTTCTTCGCCGCGACCTTGGTCATCACCGCCACATCGTCGAGGATGGTGGCAATGTCGTCTAGCAGTGCGAGCAAACTGGCGCCGGCCATGGTTATGTCATTCCGCTTTTGAAAAAGCCGGTCCGCAGTTTAGCCGCTATCGCCGCGGATGCGTTCATATGGTCAGCTTGCGATAGATGTCGGCGATTTTCAGCGGCAGCTTGCGGACATCGTCGAGCACGGCAAAAGCCGCCGGCCCGTACATGTACTTGAGGTAGTCGGCGCCGCTTTTGTCGAGCGTCACGCAAAACGAGCGCACGCCTGCCTGGCGCGCCTCGAGCAGCGCCTGGCGGGTATCCTCGATGCCGTACCGGCTGCGGTAATCGTCGCCGAAATCGTCGGGACGGCCGTCGGACAGGCTGACCAGCAAGCGGTGTTTGGCCGGTTCGGCGAGCAGCTGCCGGGTCAGGTAGCGGAGTGGCGGCCCCATGCGCGTGTAGTCGCGCGGCTTGATGGCGGCGATGCGGGCCTGCACTTTTGCATCGTAGGGATCGTCGAACTCCTTGATGCGGTAGATGTCGCAGCGTGTCCGCGTCCAGCCGGAAAAACCCCAGATGGCGTAGCGGTCGTCGAGCATTTCCAGTGCCTCGCAGAGCATCACCAGCGCCTCGCGTTCGGCATCGTTGATCCAGCCTTCGGTGCTGCCGCTCATGTCGACCAGGAAGGCGGCCGCCAGCGAGCGCTCGTCGCGCTGGCGGCGGCAGAACAGGCGCGTGCCCGGCTCGGCGCCGCCGCGCCGGTCGGCAATCGCTTCGACCAGCGCGTCGATATCCACTTCGGGACCATCGGCCTGGCGGCGCAGGGTACGGTCTTCGCCGCGCATGGCCTCGAAGCGCCGCCGCAACTGGCGCACCAGCGGCGCATGACGGGCGCGAACCTCCGGCACGTAGCTGACATCCTCGCCGCCGACCGTCTGCAG
>NZ_JBAZKR010000294.1:0-2534 GCF_041650655.1 Zavarzinia sp. | reverse complement strand
GAGGCGCAGCGAAGCGAGACTTCGGCGTGGGTGCCGAGGAAGATGGCGGCTTCGACGGTCGCGGCGCGGCTGTTGGGGCCGGGGCCGAGCAGGAGTTTCTGCGGGCGAAGGGCGAGGAGGAGGCTGTCGCCGATCTCGGCCGGACGCTCGCCGAGGGCATGGACCACGGGGCCGTCGGCGGTGTCGAGGGTGGCGATGCCGGCGTCGATGGCGGTCACCTTGCCTTCGATGAAATTGCTCTTGCCGAGGAAGTCGGCGACGAAGCGGGTCTCGGGCGCGTCATAGAGCGCGCGGGGGGCGCCCAGCTGCTCGATCTTGCCGGCGCGCATGATGGCGATCCGGTCGGACATCGCCATCGCCTCTTCCTGATCGTGGGTGACATTGACGAAGGTGCGGCCGAGGCGGCGGTGCAACTGGCGAAGTTCCAGTTGAAGGTCGTGGCGCAGCTTCTTGTCGAGGGCGCCCATCGGCTCGTCGAGGAGAAGCATCTTGGGCGAGAACACGAGGGCGCGGGCCAGCGCCACGCGCTGCTGCTGCCCGCCCGAAAGCTGCTTGGGCAGGCGGGTGGCGAGGTGACCGAGCTGCACGAGGTCGAGGGCATCGCGGACTTTGGTCGCGATCTCGGGCTTGGCCAGCCCCCGCACCTTCAGCGGATAGGCGACATTCTCGGCGACGCTCATATGCGGGAACAGGGCATAGCCCTGGAACACCACGCCGAAATCCCGCTTCTCGGGCGCGAGGCCGGTGATCGAGCTGCCGCCGACGAAAATGTCGCCATGGGTCGGCTCGACGAAACCGGCGAGCGCCATCAGCAGCGTGCTTTTCCCCGAGCCCGAGGGCCCGAGCAGGGTGAGGAATTCGCCCGCCGCGACATGAAGGTTCACATCGTCGAGGGCGCGGAAATCGCCATAATATTTGGAGAGGCCGTAGAGCCTTATATCCTGGCCGGCGCTTTCGTCCGTCATGACATTTCCTTGGATTTGGCGCGGGCGAGGTCGCGCAGCAGGTAGATCGCGGCGACGATCACGGTCGCGCCGATCATCAGGGTGGAAACCGCGGCGACCGCCGGGTCGATATTGTCGCGGATGTCGGACCAGATCTTGCGCGGCAGGGTATAGACGCTGCGCGACGAGACGAAGAGCGTCACGATGATCTCGTCCCACGAGATGACGAAGGCGAAGAGCCCGCCGGTGAGAAGACCCGCCTTCACATTGGGCACGATCACGTCGCGCACGGTGCGGAACGGCCCGGCACCCAGGCTGCGCGCCGCCTGGGCGATGCGCGGGTCGAGGCCTTCGAGCGCGGCCGAGACGGTCATGAAGACGAAGGGCATGCCGAGGATGGCATGGGACAGGATCACCCCGAACACCGTGTCGAACAGGCCGAGGGTGACCCAGGCCCTGGACAGGGCGAGGGCGGTGACGATGGGCGGCACGATCATCGGCATCAGGGCAAGGACGCCGATGACGCGCGCGGCCCGGCCGCCGATCTGCCACAGGCCGATGGCCGCCGCGCCGCCGGCGAAAGTGGCGATCAGCGTGGCGCCGATGCCGACCATGGCGCTGTCGCCCAGCGCGCCCAGCCAGGCATCCTCGGTGAAGACGCTGGCGTAATGGCGCAGGGACAATTCGCCCTGCGGCATCGAGAGATAGCGCTCCGGCGTCAGGGACAGCGGCACGGAGATGAACATGGGCGCCAGCAGGAAGCCGATGACGATCCAGGCGATGGTGACGGTCAGGATCAGCCCGGGGGTGAGGCGGCGGGTCATCAGCCGAAGCCTTTCTTCAGGCCGACCGTCTTCGCCATGATGCCGATCAGGACGAGGGTGAGGACGAGAAGGACGACAGATTGCGCCGCGCCGAAGCCCCAGCGCACGGTCTGCAGGATAGCGACCGAGACGGATTCCGCCAGCATGACCACGCGCCCGCCGCCCAGAATGGCCGGCGTCACATAGAAGCCGAGGCCGAAGACGAAGACGATCACGGTCGCGGCGAAGACGCCGGGCAGAGACAGCGGCAGATAGACCTTGAGGAAGGTGGTCGAGGCCCCGGCGCCGAGGCTGCGCGAGGCGAAGAGCAGGCGCTGGTCGATACCGCGCATCACCGCGAAAATGGGCAGGACGGCGTAAGGGATCAGGTAATGCACCATGCCGATGATGACGCCCAGCTCGTTACGGACGAGGGCCAGCGGCTGGTCGATGGCGCCCGACTGCATCAGCCAGTCGTTCACCGGACCCTGGTCGCGCAGCAGGACGAGCCAGGAGAAGGCGCGGATCAGCACGGAAATCCACAGGGGCACGAGCACGGCGACGACGAGGATGCGCTGATGCGTCTCGCGCACATGGGCCATGGCGAAGGCGACGCAGAAGCCGAGCACGATGGAAATCGCGGTGGTGATCGCGCAGATGCGCAGCGTCGTCAGCAGCACCTTCACCGGGCCGCTGGCGGTGACCAGCCGCTCGTAATTGTCGAGCCCGGGTTTCGGGTCGGTCACGCTGAGCAGCAGGACATTGCCGAGCGGCAGCAGGTAGAGAC
>NZ_JBAZKR010000293.1:0-2544 GCF_041650655.1 Zavarzinia sp. | reverse complement strand
TCGGGCGATCACGTCATGGGCTGGTCGACCAGCGTGATCATGCCGCCCGACGGCGACATGGGCGATTACATGGCGAGTCTCGCCCGCCTCCTCGAGCGGGACGAGCGCGTGTTCTGGCCGACCCATGGCCCCGCCATCACCGAGCCGCATCCCCATGTCCGCGCCTTCATCGCCCATCGCGGCGAGCGGGAGGCGCAGATCGTCCAGCAATTGGCCGGCGGCCCCACCCGCATCATGGACATGGTCCCCGTCATCTATGCCGGGGTCGATCCCGGCCTGTTCCCGGCCGCCGCGCGCTCGACCTTCGCCCATCTCCTGCATCTGCTCGACCGCGGCGAGGTCAAGGCGGAACCCGAGGCGACACTCGACGCGCGGTGGCGGCTCGCCTGAGCCGATGACCGTGGAGGGCGAAGGCGCCGCCCTGCTCGACGGCATCGCCTTCTTCGCCGATCTCGGGGAGGACGAGCGGGCCGCGGTGGTCGAGCACGGGCAATGGTACAGCCTGCCCGGCGGCCACATGCTGTTCGCCCAGGGCGAGCCGGGCGACGCGCTCTATGTCGTGCTGCGGGGCGGCCTGTCCATCGTCCGCGTCGCGCCCGACGGCGTGCGCCGGCGCATCGCCCGGGTGCGCGCCGGCGAGGTGGTCGGGGAAATGGCGCTGGTGACCGGCCGCGCCCGCTCCGCCTCGGCCATCGCCGAGCGGGACTGCGAGATCCTGCGCCTCGACCGCGCCGCCTTCGAGGCGCTGGTGCACCGCCATCCGGAAGCCATGCTGGGGGTCACGCGCCAGATCGTGACCCGGCTGGAGGCGATCCAGGACCATCCCGGCGGCACCCCGCCGATCCGGCCGCGCAGCATCGCCCTGCTGCCCGCCGGCAGCGCGCGCGACTGCACGGCGCTGCGCCGCGATCTCGCGCGGGCCATGCGGCTCTACGGCCGGGTCGCCGAGATCGGCGAGAGCGAGGGCGGCAACCGCCAGACCGACTGGTTCCACGACATCGAAACCGCCAATGATTACATCCTCTATCAGGCGGACGAGACCGCGGGGCCGTGGAGCAGCCTGTGCCTGCGCCAGGCCGACCTCGTCCTCGTCGTCGCCGACGCCGACGACACGCGGGCCGGTCACCGCCACCCGCTGGAAGCGACGGCGCGGGAGCGGGGCCTTGGCCTCGAGCTCGTGCTGCTGCACCCGCACGACCGCCTGACGCCGAGCGGCACCGCCGCCTTTCTCGAAGGCCGCGACCTCGCCCTGCATCACCAGGTGCGGGTCGGCGACTGGGGCGATTCGGCCCGGCTGGCGCGTCAGGTCACCGGCCACGCGGTCGGCCTCGTCCTGTCGGGCGGCGGGGCGCGGGGCTTCGCCCATCTCGGCGTGCTGCGCGCCCTCGCCGAGGCGGGAGTGCCGATCGACATGGTGGGCGGCTGTTCCATCGGCGCCATCGTCGGCGCCGGGGCCGCCCTGCGCTGGGAAGCCTTCGAGGCCGAGCCCCGCTTCCGCCGCGCCTTCGTCGACACCAACCCGGTCAACGACTTCACCCTGCCCCTGATCGCCCTGACCGCCGGCCGGCGGGTGAGTCGCCGCCTGCGCGAGGCCTTCGGCGAGCGGCGGATCGAAGACCTGTGGCTGCCCTATTACGCCGTCAGCACCGATCTGACCGCGGGACGGCTGGCCGTGCACCGGCACGGGCCGCTGTGGTCCTGGCTGCGGGCCAGCGTCGCCATCCCCGGCATCATGCCGCCCTGGGTGGACGAGGCCGGCACGGTCTTCGCCGATGGCGGCGTGCTCGACAATCTGCCGGTGACGCCCATGCGCCGCCTGGGCCGGGGGGCGATCATCGCCGTCGACGTGGGCGAGGCCCCGGCCTTCTCCGCGCCGGGCGCGAGGCCCGAGGAAAGCAGCTTCGAGCGCGTCATCCTGCGGCGTCGGCCCCGGATGCCCTCGATCTTCCAGATCCTGCTGCGCGCCGGCACGGTGAAATCGCCGGCGGGCGACCTGCTGGGCGCCGGCCTTGCCGACCTCCTGTTGCGGCCGCCGGTGGAAAGCGTGGATTTCCTCGACTGGAAGGCCTTCGACCGGGCGCTGGCGATTGGCCTCGATCATGCGCGCAAAGAGCTCGATCAGGCCCCCGCCTGCGTCTTTGGTCGATGACCGTCATGCTTGGCCGGCACTTGACTAACGGCCGGCCGCGCCGAACTCTTTGGACATGACCGAAACTGCAACGCCCTTCGCCACGCTGCTGCCGGGCCGCGGCCTCCTGCGCCTCGACGGTACCGATGTGCGCGCTTTCCTTCAGGGTCTCGTCTCGAACGACACCGCCCTGTTGACGCCGCAACACGCCCTGTTCTGCGCCCTGCTGACACCGCAGGGCAAATTCCTGCACGAGCTGATCCTTGCCGATACCGGCGACGGTGTGCTGATCGACACGGAAGAAGCGCGCAAGACCGACCTGCAACGCCGGCTGACCATGTATCGCCTGCGTGCCAAGATCGGCATCGCCGCGCCGGACGATCAGGCCGTGGCCGTCGCCTTCGGCGATGGCGTCG
>NZ_JBAZKR010000292.1:0-2549 GCF_041650655.1 Zavarzinia sp. | reverse complement strand
GATGAGCACCCTGTAGGCGGTCGTGTCGAAGCGTGTGATGGGTCCAACGCCGGACTCGCCGGCGACGAGGCGTCGCCAGAACGTGTCGACGTCGTTGCCCAGCGGCGAGACCACGCCGAGGCCGGTGACGACAACTCTGGTGGGCGGCGCCATCAGATGCCCAGTCCACCGTCGACGGGGAGCGTAACGCCCGTGATGAAACGCGCCTGTGGCGAGGCCAAGTAGACGACGGCCTGGGCCACGTCGTCCGTCGTCCCGATACTCTTGAGCGGTGTCGCGTCGACGATCAGCTTGCGCGTCTCCTCTGGCAGGGCCTGCGTCATCGGCGTGTCGATGTAGCCGGGAGCGATGGCGTTGACGCGAACGCCGCGCGCGCCGAGCTCTTTGGCCAGTGACTTGGTGAGGCCGATGATGCCTGCTTTGGCCGCGGCGTAGTTGGCCTGCCCCGCGTTGCCGCGGCGCCCCACCACGCTCGCGAGGTTGATGATACAGCCTGCGCGGCGGCGGAACATCTTGCGCGCCGCAGCCTTGCTCACCAGGAATGTGCCGCGCAGGTGCGTCGCGATGACGCTGTCGAAGTCTGCCGGATCCATCATCATGACGACGTTGTCGCGCGTGATGCCGGCGTTGTTCACGACCACGGACAGCGGACCGAGGTCGCTCTCGGTGCGCTCGACCATGACGCTGACCTGCTCTTCGGCGGAGACGTCGCCCATGACCACGAGGCCGCGGCGACCCAGCGTCTCGATCTCGGCGACGACGGCGGCGCAAGCGGCTTCGTCCGCGAAATCGTTGACGGCGACGTCGGCGCCGGCCGCGGCCAGGCTGAGCGCGATAGCGCGCCCTATTCCGCGGCCGGCGCCAGTCACCAACGCAACGGATCCCGTCAGATCAAGCTCGACGCTCACGCACCCTCCCAGTAGCGTGGGTCTTCGCGCAGCGCCCCGATGGTATCGGCGTCGGCGGCCCGGGCCACCGTCGCCTCCGGGGCGATGCGGCCGACCTCAAGGAATGAATCATACCCTGCTGCATACAGGGTCTTCACGGACTGGGTGAAGCGAACCGGCGAGACGAGCTGCTTCGCGAGCAGCTCGACGAAGTCGCCGGTCTCGAACTCGAGGCTGCAGACCGAGAAGAACGCCGGGTCCGGCGTGTGCCACTCGGTCTTCTCGAGCTCGGCGCGCAGCGGCGCCTGCGCCGCCGCGATCAGCGGCGAATGGAAGGCGCCGCTCACGGCCAGTGGGATCACACGCTTGGCGCCGGCCTCCGTGGCCCGCGCGGTCAGCTCGTCCAGAGCAGCATTCGTGCCGCTCACCACGACCTGGCCGGGACTGTTGAAATTGGCCGGCCACAAGCTGCCGCCCGCGGCCGTCAGCTCCTCGATCTTCTCGTCGGGCAGGCCGATGACGGCGGCCATGCCGCCAGGGTTCGCCTCGGCGGCGCGCAGCATCTCCTCGCCACGACGCCGCACCAGGCGCAGCGCGTCGTCGAAGGACAGCGCGCCGGTGGCAACCAGCGCCGAGTAGTCGCCGAGGCTGTGACCGAAAGCGGCGTCAAACCGCAGTCCGGCGTCGGCCAGGATGCGGAAGATGCCGATGGAGTTGGCGAGCAGCGCCGGCTGCGTCACGTCGGTGCGCGCCAGGGTCTCGGCCGGTCCCATGGCGCAGACTTGCTCGAGGTCGAACTCGAGCACGTCCGAGGCCTCGCCGTAGCTGTCGCGCATCTGCGGATAGGCGGCGCAGAGGTCGCAGCCCATGCCGACGGCCTGGGACCCCTGTCCGGGAAACATCAGTGCGAGCTTGCTCATGACGTCCTCCAGGACGCTGTGTGTCGGTGCGACTCAATGATTACCCCGAATGGCGACGAAGGTCGACCGAGGCGCTGGCGCGCTGCGGTCACAACTCCCACTTGGTGAGGCACGAACCCCATGTGAGCCCTGCTCCGAACCCGGCCATCAGCAGCATGTCGCCCTTCTTCAGGCGGCCATTCTGGCTGGCCTCGTGGAGACAGATCGGGATGGAGGCGCACGAGGTGTTGCCGTAGCGGTCGAGGTTGGCGAAGACCTGCGCCTCCGTGAACCCCAGACGGCGTGCCGCGGTCTCGATGATACGGATGTTGGCCTGGTGCGGCACGAACAGGTCGACGTCTTCCACGGTGAGCTCGGCGTCGCCGAGCACCTTCTCGCACGAGCCGACCACCGTGCGCGTGGCGAACTTGAACACTTCGCTGCCGGTCATATGCATAGCGTGCTCGTGACGGCGCACGGTCTCGTAGCTCGCCGGCTGGCGGCTGCCGCCCGCCGGGACGAGCAGGTTGGAGGCGCCGCTGCCGTCGTTGCCGAGGTCGAAGCTGAAGATGCTGCCGTTGTCGGTAGGCTGCACGAGCACGGCGCCGGCGCCGTCGCCGAAGAGCACGCAGGTGCTGCGATCCTCCCAGTCGACCATCTTGCTGAGCACTTCGGCGCCGACCACGAGGACGTTCTGATAGATGTTCGCCGAGACGAACGCCGTGGCGATGGCGAGGCCGTAGACGAAGCCGGTACAGCCGGC
>NZ_JBAZKR010000291.1:0-2550 GCF_041650655.1 Zavarzinia sp. | reverse complement strand
CCTTCACCTGCAGCCACGAAGCGCGAATCAACTTGATCAGGCTGTCCGGCAAGGCCACATAGTCGAGGTCGCCGGCCATCTTGGCGCCGTTCTTGTACGACCACTCGAAGAACTTGAGCACCTCGGCCGCCTGCGCCGGCTTGCCCGGCACTTTGTGCATCAGGATGAAGGTCGCTCCCGTGATCGGCCACGCATCCTTGCCGGTCTGCTCGGTAAGAATCTCGGCGAAGTTCGATTTGGTCCAGTCAGCATGCGCTGCGGCGGCCTTGAAGGTCATGTCGTCAGGGGCGACGAAGTTGCCAGCGGCGTTTTTCAGCAGCGCGTAGGTCAGCTTGTTTTGCTTGGCGTAGGCATACTCGACGTAGCCGATGGAACCGGGCAGGCGCTGGACGAATGCCGACACGCCTTCGTTGCCCTTGCCGCCCAAACCGACGGGCCACTGCACCGCGGTGCCCTCGCCCACCTTGGCCTTCCAGTCGGGACTGAGCTTGGACAGGTAATTGGTGAAAATGAAGGTCGTGCCGGAACCGTCGGCGCGACGCACGACGCCGATGTCCGCGGCCGGCAGGGCCAGGCCCGGATTGAGGTCGGCGATGACTTTGTCATTCCACTTGGTGATCTTGCCAAAGTAGATGTCCGCCAGCACGCCACCGGTCAGCCTGAGCTGGCCGGGCTTGACGCCTTCGAGGTTCACCACCGGCACGACGCCGCCGATGACCGTCGGAAATTGCATCAGACCGTCTTTGTCGAGGACGTCGGCCTTCAGCGGCATGTCCGACGCGCCGAAATCGACGGTCTTGGCCGCGATCTGCTTGATGCCGCCGCCGGAACCGATCGATTGGTAGTTGATCCGGTTGCCGGTCGCCTTCTGGTAAGCGTCGGCCCACTTGGCGTAGATCGGCGCCGGAAATGAAGCGCCGGCTCCGGTGATGTCGGCCGCACTGACCGACGATACGGCGAACAGTGCGGCGACGATGGTTCCTGCGTTTCTGAGGGTGCGAATCAGCATATTTTTACTCCTGTGAAATTTTTGGGCGGCCCGGGGCGCCGGCGCCGCCTGTTGCATCGCAATGGAGTTTAGGGAGGGATTGTTACAGGACCATGAAACCGCCAGGCGGGAAGCCGGCGATCGATTCAAACCCTCGCAGCTGATGACCGCGTGGCACGGTTGCCGAATCAGGGAATGTTGCCCCGATCGCGCGGCCCAACACGATGAAGGTGCCGAGGGGTGCGGCCGCGGCGCCAATGCTGCGCCGCCCCGACCTCCCGGAAGGCTACTCGCCGAAGGCGTGTCGCACCGCGCCCGCGATGGCCTCGGCCTGCCCGGTAACAAGCGCGGCTTCGCGACCTTCGACCATCACCCGCAACAGGGGCTCGGTGCCCGAGGGACGCAGCAGCACGCGCCCGGCGCCATCGAGCTTCGCCTCGGCGGTCTTCACCGCCGACTTGATGCCGGCGTCTGCCGCCCAGTCGAAACCGGCCGGCATCTTCACGTTGATGAGCTTCTGCGGATACAGCGTCAGATCGGCACAGGCCCCGGCCAGGGTTTCGTTCGACGCGCGCAACGCGGCCAGCACCTGCAAGGCGGCGATGATGCCGTCGCCGGTGGTATGGCGATCGAGGCAGATGATGTGCCCGGAGTTCTCGCCGCCGAGGAGCCAGCCCTTTTCCTGCATCATTTCCAGCACGTAGCGGTCACCTACCTTGGCGCGGCCGCAGGCGATGCCCAGCCGCGCCAGGGCGTGCTCGAAGCCGAGGTTGCTCATCAGCGTGCCGGCCACGCCGGACACGCGCTGGTTGCGCGCACGGTGGCGGGCAATCACGTAGAGCAACTGGTCGCCGTCGTAGAGCGTGCCGGCTGCATCGACCATCACCAGGCGGTCGCCATCGCCGTCGAGCGCGATACCGCAATCGGCCTTTGCCTCCAGCACGGCGCGGCGCAGCGCCTGGGGCGCCGTGGCACCGACATCCAGGTTGATGTTGAGCCCGTTCGGCGTGTCGCCAACGCCGACTGTTTCGGCACCGAGTTCATGGAAGACGCTGGGCGCGACGTGGTAGGCCGCGCCGTGGGCGCTGTCCACCACGATCTTGAGGCCGCGCAGATCGAGGTCGTTGGGGAAGGTGCTCTTGCAGAATTCGATGTAGCGCCCGGCGGCGTCGTCGACGCGGCGCGCCTTGCCGAGCCGGGCCGACTCCATGCAGGTCATCGGCTGCTCGAGCCGCGCCTCGATCTCGAGTTCCACCGCGTCGGGCAACTTGGTGCCCTGCGCCGAAAAGAACTTGATGCCGTTGTCGTCGTAAGGATTGTGCGAAGCTGAAATGACCACCCCCGCCTGCAGCCGCAGGGCGCGCGTGAGGTAGGCGACGGCAGGCGTCGGCATCGGCCCGCAGAGCATCACATCGACCCCGGCGGCGGAAAATCCGGCCTCGAGCGCCGCTTCCAGCATGTAGCCGGAAATCCGCGTGTCCTTGCCGATCAGCACCGCGGGACGCTCGCCCGCCGGCAGTCCGTCGCGTGCCGCGAGCGCGGAGCCTGCCGCAAATCCGAGG
>NZ_JBAZKR010000290.1:0-2551 GCF_041650655.1 Zavarzinia sp. | reverse complement strand
CCCGGCCCTCGGGACATGCCCGCCATGCGCCGCCGCGGGCGGGGCCTACGCAAGATCGCCTATTGCGCCCCGGGCGGGGTTCACTTTTAATTCGTTCAAGAATGTTGACCGCTTAATCCCGGCGTATGGGACACGGTGTCAACCGCTGCGTCCTCCCCCGTCCTTTCAGGCGGGGCAGGCCCGGCACCGGCTGCCAGTGCCTCGACGTCGATCCAGTCCTGAACCGCTTTCCCCCGGGGGTTCATGTGATGTTGCTCGACAATCTGCTCTCGCAAGTCATTCGCCACGGCCGCCTTGCGATCATCTATCCGAACGGACGCCGCCAGATTTATGGCGAAGGTGGCGACGGTCCGTGCCCAACCATCCGCATCCACGACCGCTCGGTGCTGATCGCGGCCGCGCTCGACCCCAGCCTCGGCTTCGCCGAAGCCTATATGGACGGGCGCCTGACCATCGAGGATGGCGACGTCTATGACGTCTGCATGGTGGTCGTGCACAATTTCGAGAAGGTCGGCCTCACCGGCCTGTCGAGGCTGAAACTGGTGCTGCGCCATCTGCTGCGTCCGCTCGAGCAGCTGAACCGGGCACGGGCGTCGCGCCGGAACGTCGCGCATCACTACGATCTCTCGGGCGCGCTCTACGACCTCTTCCTCGACCCTGACCGGCAATATTCCTGCGCCTATTTCGCGCGGCCGGACATGAGCCTCGAAGAGGCGCAGGCCGCGAAGAAGGCGCATATCGCGAGGAAGCTGCGGCTGGAGCCGGGGATGCGCGTGCTCGACATCGGCTCGGGCTGGGGCGGCCTTGCCCTCACCCTCGCGCGGGACTACGGCGTCGACGTCACCGGCATCACCCTGTCGACCGAACAGCTCGCCCTCGCCCGCCAGCGCGCGGCCAGGGCGGGCCTCGCCGACCGGGTGAAGTTCGAGCTGATCGACTACCGCGCCGTCACCGGCCGCTTCGACCGCATCGTCTCGGTCGGCATGTTCGAACATGTCGGCGTCGGCTTCTACGACGCCTATTTCGGCAAGATCCGCGAGCTTCTGGCCGACGATGGCGCCGCCATGGTGCACACCATCGGAAGGGCCGGGCCGCCGGGGCCGACCAACAGCTTCATCGCCAAATACATCTTCCCCGGCGGCTATACGCCTGCTTTGTCCGAGCTGATGGCCTCGGTCGAGCGCTGCGGCCTCGTCGCCGCCGACGTGGAAATCCTGCGCCTCCATTATGCCGAGACGCTGAAGGAATGGCGCCGCCGCTTCCTCGCCCATCGGGACAAGGCGGAGGCGCTTTACGACGCCCGCTTCTGCCGGATGTGGGATCTCTATCTCGCCTCCTGCGAAGCCTCGTTCCGGGTCGGCGGCCAGGTGGTGTTCCAGGTCCAGCTCGGCCACGATGTCGCCAGCCTGCCGATCACCCGCGACTACCTCTATGTGCAGGACGAGGCGGAGCACGCGCGTCACGCGGCGCAATAGGGGCGTTCATCCCCGACGTTCACAGGCTGTGGACAAGATTCCTGGGGATGGTTGGAAAAGCCGGCGGTTCGGCTCTCGCTTCGGGGGCGCAAGCGGCTAGACTGCGGCGATGGATACCGCCCGCCCCCTTCCCGCCCCGGTCTTCGCCATGAACGATACCGGTGCGGAGCCGCATTACCGCACGCCGCCCCACAATATCGAGGCCGAACAGGCCCTGCTGGGGGCGATTCTCGTCAACAACGAGGCGATCACAAGAGTCACCGAATTCCTGCTGGCCCATCATTTCTACGAGCCGCTGCACCAGCGGGTCTACGAACACGCGCTGAAGCTGATCGAGCGCCAGCAGATCGCCAATCCGGTCACCCTGCGCCCCTTCTTCGAGCAGGACCCGGCCATGGCCGAGGTCGGCGGGCCGTCCTATCTCGCCCGCCTCGCCGCCAATGCCGTCACCATCATCAATGTCGTCGACTATGGCCGGGCGATCTATGACCTCGCCCTGAAGCGGGAGCTGATCCAGGTCGGCGAGGAAATCGTCAATACCGCCTATGAGGCGGATATCGACACCAACGCGGAAGAGCAGATCCAGGCCGCCGAAGGCAAGCTGTTCAACCTCGCCGAGGCCGGCAGCCGCGAGGGCGGGCTGATGCCCTTCGCCCATGGGCTGACCGCGGCGATCGAGGCGGCGGAGCGCGCCTTCAAGTCGGACGGACGGCTGACCGGCGTCACCACCGGCCTCGTCGACCTCGACCAGAAGCTGGGCGGGTTGCACCGCTCCGACCTCCTGATCCTCGCCGGGCGGCCGTCGATGGGCAAGACGGCGCTGGCGACCAACATCGCCTTCAACGCCGCCCGCGCCGCCCGTTTCGAGAAGGACGCGCAGGGGCGGAACGTCGTCACCTCGGAAGGCGCCGTCGTGGCCTTCTTCTCGCTCGAAATGTCGTCCGAACAGCTGGCCATGCGCATGCTCTCGGAACAGTCGCGCATCGTTTCCGAAAAGATCCGGCGCGGCCAGCTGAACACCGACGAGTTCCACCATCTGGTGCAGGCAGCGCAGGAAGTGCAGAACCTGCCGCTCT
>NZ_JBAZKR010000289.1:0-2556 GCF_041650655.1 Zavarzinia sp. | reverse complement strand
TCGGACGCGACCGTGCCCATGAAGGGCAGTTCCATGTGGGTGTGCGGGTCGATGCCGCCGGGCATGACATAGGCGCCGCCCGCGTCGATCACCTCGGCCCCCGCCGGCACGTCGAGCCCGGTGCCGACGGCGGCGACGGTGCCGCCCTCGATCAGCACATCGGCCTGCCGCGTGTAGTCGGCGTTGACGACCGTCCCGCCCCTGACCAGCAGCGTCATGATCCTGCCTCCACTTCGTCTGCCTTGGCGGCGAGAGCCGCCTTTCCGAATGATCGAACTGAACCCCTCGTCGCCCCGGCGCAGGCCGGGACCTTTGAACGGGAGGGGAGCCCTTCCCGGCCCGAGATCCCGGCTTTCGCCGGGATGACGACGAGGGGATCGGGCCTTACATCTTGTCGGTGACCGCGTGGCTCCAGGCGCCTTCGGGGGCCTTGGTGATCACGGGGTCGGAGCCGCCGGTCATGATGGTCTTCACCGTCCGCTCGTAGTCGGCCGGGTCGAGCACGCCGGTCGAGCCTTCGGTAAGCTTGTTCACCTCGTCCATCATGGTCTTCTGGTGGCCTTCGGTCTGGGCGCCGGTCGCGTCATTGTCGAGCACGATCTTCACCGCCTCGTCCGGATGCGCGCGGGCGTAGTCCCAGCCCTTCATCGAAGCCTTGACGAATTTCGCCATGGTCTCGACGAACTTCGGATCCGCCAGCTTGGCTTCGAGGACATAGAGACCGTCCTCGAGGGTGGCGACACCCTGTTCCTCGTATTTGAAGACGACGAGGTCTTCCGGCTTCACCCCGGCCTCGATCACCTGCCAATATTCGTTATAGGTCATGGTCGAGATGCAGTCGGCCTGCTTCTGCAGCAGGGGATCGACGTTGAAGCCCTGCTTCAGGACGGTGACGCCCTTCGGGCCGCCTTCGGTCGGGATGCCCAGTTTCGACATCCACGACAGGAAGGGATATTCGTTGCCGAAGAACCAGACGCCCAGGGTCTTGCCCGGGAAATCGGCCGGCGACTTGATGCCCGTTTCCTTGCGACAGGTCAGCATCATGCCCGAACGCTTGTAGGGCTGGGCGATGTTGACGAGGGGCACGCCCTTCTCGCGCGAGGCGAGGGCGGAGGGCATCCAGTCGACGATGACGTCGGCGCCGCCGCCCGCGATCACCTGCGGCGGGGCGATGTCCGGGCCGCCCGGATTGATGGTGACGTCGAGCCCGGCTTCCTCGTAGAAGCCCTTGTCCTTGGCGACGTAATAGCCGGCGAACTGGGCCTGGGTCACCCACTTCAGCTGAAGCGTGACCTTGTCGGCCGCCTGCGCGGCGAAGGCGCCAAGGCTGACGGCCATCAGGGCCGCACCTGCGATCAGTCTCTTCATGCCCCTAAACTCCCCTGTTAACGCTGCCGCAAAGAAGGATGCCAGAAGGTCACGCGCCGCTCGGCGAGGGCGACGGCCCCGTAGAAGAGCGAGCCCGCCACCGCCGCCAGCACGATTTCCGCCCAGACCATGTCGAGGTTCATGCGCCCGACCTCGGTCGAGATGCGAAAGCCCATGCCGACGATGGGCGTGCCGAAGAACTCCGCCACGATGGCACCGATGAGGGCGAGGGTCGAATTGATCTTCAGCGCGTTGAAGATGAAGGGCATGGCCGCCGGCAGGCGCAGCGCCAGCAGACTTTGGCCCCAGGTCGCGGCATAGGTGCCGAGCAATTCCCGCTCCTGATGGCCGGCGGCGGCAAGGCCGGCGACCGTGTTCACCAGCATGGGGAAGAAGGTCATGATGACGACGACCGCCGCCTTGGACGGCCAGTCGAAGCCGAACCACATGACCATGATCGGCGCGACGCCGACGATGGGCAGGGCCGAGGCGAGATTGCCGAGCGGCAGCAGGCCCCGCTGCAGGAAGGGCACCCGGTCGGCGATCAGGGCGACGAGAAAGCCCGAGCCGCAGCCGAGCAGATAGCCGATCAGCACCGCCTGCAGGAAAGTCTGGCGGAAATCGGCCAGCAGGATATCGGCCGAGCCGAAAATCCGCGCAAGGATCATGGAGGGCGGCGGCAGCAGGACCTGCGGCACGCCGAAGCCGATCGTCACCGCCTGCCACAGGAACACGATCCACAGGCCGAACAGCACCGGCACCGAAAGATCGGCCAGCCGCTGCCGCCGCCCGTCGGCGAGCCGCGCATTGGCGAGCAGCGCCAACCCCCGCCAGCCGATCAGGGAAAGGGCCAGAAGCGACAGCGCATAGCCTGCCCCCGCCTCGCCCCCCGTATGGGCATCGAGCATGGCGAGGGCGCCGAGGAAGGCGATGCCGAGGAACAGCAGGGCGTGGCGAAGCCCGCTCATGGCCGCGCCCCCATCAGGCGGGCGACCTGCCGCTCGATCCCGCCCATCAGCGCGACGAGCAGCGCCGCCATCAGGGCGGCGGTGACGAGGGCCGACCAGATCTGGATGGTCTGCCCATAGTAGGAACCGGCCAGCAGCCGCGCGCCGAGGCCGGCCTGCGCCCCCGTCGGCAATTCGGCGATGATGGCGCCGACGAGACTGATCGAAATGGCGACCTTCA
>NZ_JBAZKR010000288.1:0-2557 GCF_041650655.1 Zavarzinia sp. | reverse complement strand
TCCTTGATTGCCACCGGCGTACCGGCGGCGTCGTGCGCCAGATAGACAATCGAAAAACCGCCCACCGAAAGCTGCCGTTCGAAACGGTAGCCTTCAAGTTCATAGTCTGCCGGCAGCGGCTGGTTGTTCTGCGAAAACACGGAGGGGGATGTCGGAACGGGTTATATACTCCCCCAATTTTCCTTGTTCGCCCCCCCGCTGTAAACCTTTCGTTTGGGCGGCAGGAACGGAGATTCCTCAAAATCATGATCCAAAGCATGACCGGATATGCCGCTGCCAGCCGCGACCTGGGCAGCGCAGTATTGAGCCTGGAGCTCAAGAGCGTCAATTCGCGCTACCTCGATATTGGCTTCCGCCTCAGCGAAGACCTGCGCTTCCTCGAAATGCCGCTGCGCGAAAAAATCACCGAACGCATCGCGCGCGGCAAGATCGAAATGCGCGGCTATCTGCAGGCACAGCCGGCGCAGGGCGCCGCGGCGCGCCAGCGCACGCCCGATGCGGCACTGCTGGCTGAACTGGGTTCGCTCGACGCCGCCGTGCGCGGCGCCCTGCCGCAGGCCGCCCCGCTGTCGGTGGCCGAGGTGCTGCGCTGGCCCGGCGTGCTGGGCGACGACACGATCGGCGCGGAGCAACTCCAGGCGGCGGCGCAGGAACTCTTCGCCGGCCTGCTCGACGAGTTCGTCGCCTCGCGCTCCCGCGAAGGCGCCAAGCTGGCCGACGTCCTGCGCGACCGCGCCGCCCGCATGCGCGAGCGCATCGCCGCCGCCGAACCGCTCCTGCCGGCGGCGCTGGCCGCCTACCGCGAACGCCTGGCGGCCAGGCTGCGCGAGGCCGTGGCGAACCTGGACGAGGACCGCATCCGCCAGGAAGTCGGCGTCTTCGCCGCCAAGATCGACGTCGCCGAGGAAATCGCGCGACTGGTGACGCACATGGACGAGCTCGACCGGGTCCTGAAAAAGGGCGGCGCGGTCGGCAAGCGGCTGGATTTCCTGATGCAGGAACTCAACCGCGAAGCCAATACCCTGTCGTCGAAATCGGTCTCGGCCGAAGTCACCGCGATTGCGCTGGACCTAAAGCTGCTGATCGAGCAGATGCGCGAACAGGTGCAGAACCTGGAGTAAAGCGGTCGGCGCGGCAGGCCGCCTGGCCTGTGCGCCCGATATCGGTCGGGCGCCGTAGCGCCAGCGCCGACTTTCTTGTTCAGTGCTTCGAGTGATCCATCGGCTCCGCCTTGGCGGGCGTCGTCAGCGGCTTGACCGGTGCCTTGACTTCGACCGTGCTGCGCTTCTTGTCCTTGCCTTCGATGACCAGCGTCACCGGCACGGTGGCGCCGTCCTTCATCTGTTCCTTGAGGTCCATCAGCATGACGTGGTAGCCGCCGGGCTTGAGCTCGACCGTCTTGCCGGCAGGCAGGTCGAGGCCCTTCATTGCGCGCATCTTCATGACATCCTTTTCCATGACCATTTCATGGACCTCGACCACGCCGGCGACCGGCGATTTGGCTTCGACCAGGCGCGCGTCCTGCGCCGAGGTGATCTGCATGAAGGCGCCGGTGGCCTTCTGCGCCGGGACGGTGGCGCGCACCCAGGGATCCTTGACGGTGACCTGGGCCATGACGGGAAATGCGGCGAACATCAGTGCGGCGAGAGTAATGCGTTTCATGCGAGCTCCTTTTGGTGAGGTGACGGGGTAACGGCAGTGAGGCTGACTAGATTGCGAATGCCGGATCGGCGACCAGCATCAGGCCGTGGCGGCGGCCCCGGCGCTGCAGGATGCCGAGTCGGCGCAGGCGGCTCATGGCGCGCGACACGGTGGCCTCGGTGAGGTTGGTGATCGCCGCCATGTCGCGCAGTTCGGGAATCATGATTTCCTTGCGGCCTTCGTCGCGATAGCGCGCCAGCAGCAAACACAACTGGCGCACGCGTTCGAAGGCTGCGCCGGCGCGCAAGGCCAGCGCATCGGCGGCGCGCCGTTCGACGGCGGCCAGCGTCTGCAGCAGGCTCTCGCCGGAAAGCGCCTTGTCTGCGGCGAGCCAGGGTTCCAGCTCGCAATCGCCGATCGCGCTGGCGGCAAAGCTGTATTTGCCGAACAGCAGCGTTTCGGCGCCGATGACGTCGCCGCGCAAGGCCAGGCCTGCGTAATTGCTGCCTTCGGCGGTGATGCGGTCAAGCCGCACCGCCCCGCTCTTGACGCGCCAGGCGATGCCCTCGACCCCGGCGGCATAGATGTGCTCGCCGATGGATATCTTGCGTAATTGCACTGTCGGCCGCGTGTTCACCGCCGCCGGTGTTGCCATGAGTGTCTGCATGATCCTGCTCCTCGTAAGTCGTCGATGCGCCCGGCTTCATGCGGGCGCGACTTTGTCCGCCGCTACGACGGAATGCGGAGGGTCAGGCCTGGGGTGGCCCGCGGGGCGGATGTGACAGCCACGCAAGGGCAAAGGGCGAAAGCAGGGGGCCGGCGACAAGGACCCCGCGAAAAGTCGGCGCCGGCGGCACGCCGATCGCCACGTCTGCCAGCAGCAGCGGGGCACTGGCGGCACACAGCGTGCAGCAGT
>NZ_JBAZKR010000287.1:0-2558 GCF_041650655.1 Zavarzinia sp. | reverse complement strand
GGGGCAGCTCGGAGAGAATCAGATTGGCGCTTTCGGCGGCCGCCTCGAGGTCGATGTCGGCCAGGGCCACCGCCGCGCCGGCGCGCGCCAGGCCGACCGCGATGGCGCGGCCCAGCCCGCTGCCGGCGCCGCTCACCACGGCGATGCGGTCGGGCAAATCGCCGCCGAAACGTTGGCCGGCCATCTGCATGCGGTAGCTCTCCGACTCCCAGGCGCCTATGAAGGCGGCTTCGCGCCGGGACAGGGGCCGGAAGCCTCCCAAACGCGAGGCGCAGGCGCGGGCGTACAACGAAGACTCGGCCACCTCCCGCAGCGTCCCGAGCGTGCGCTCGTCGCCGGCGATGATCAAGCCGCGGCCCGGGGCGAGGAAGGCGGCCGGAAGCTTGAGCCCGGCTTTCTTGCGAGCTTCAAGCCTGCGGGCCAAACTTTCCGCCCCGGCGTTCTCCAGCCAGAGCGGCGCTCCGCCGCAATAAACCAGCTCGTCGGGCGACATGGGGCCGGCCGCCGACAGTCGGGCGGCGCCGGGCATCGCCATGAAATCCTCGACTAGCCTGCTGGTGCCCCCCCGGACGAGGCGGTAGCGGCCATCGACCCGGAAAAGGGCGGCGCGGATGGCCGAGGCGGTCCGCCTGGCCTCGACCGGATCGAAGCCGGCGGTTTTCCTCTTTCGTCCGCCGGTGCGCGCGGCCGGATGCTTTTCGAGCCTTCCGACCGTCCGGGCGACCAGACCCATGGCCGTGCGCGCGTCGGGAGCGCTCACGAACAGGCCGTGCTTTTCGAGAAAAGCCGCCGAGGGCGGCTTTCCCCAGCGTCGTCGGTGGGCTTCGACCAGCCTAGCCATCTTGCGCGCCAGGAGCAGGCCCGGATCGACGTACGGCACCCACAGCGGCGGATCGTCGGCGAAAAGCTTTTCGATCTCGGCCCGGCCCAGCCTGGAGTTGACGAAGCCGTTCACCACGCTGGGGTGCAGGTGGATCACGACCCGGTCGAGCAGGGCGTGAAGATGGGCCTCGACCGAAGGGCGCGAGGCGGCCGGCATGTCGTCCTGGCAGGCCGCCAGCAGACGGCTCACTATTATCCGGTCGCGCGCGGCCGGTTCGAGCTCCAGGAGCTCCCGGTCGTCGAGCATGCCGCGCAGCTGCTCCAGCCGCATGCGCCGCCAGCCTCGGGAAGGACCCATGTCCTTGAGGGCCGTCCCGCTGGCCTTGATGAACATGTGCTTCCCGTCGGCCGACTTGACCGAGGTATTGCCGCCCCCGCCCTGCACGAGGCGCGGGTCGGCCCCGCTTCGATTCGAAATCTCGATCAGTTCCCGCAATGCCGCTTCCATAAACCCTAGTTCCTTTTGGCCGTGATATCGGCCTCGTATTTTTTGACCTCGGCCAGCCATTCGCCGCCGGTCGGCACGCCGGCTTGGAGGCAATAGTAGTCCCAGACCGCCCCGAGCGGCAGGGTCTTGGCCTCTTCGAGCCAGGCCAGCCGGGCGGTGAAGTCGCCGGCCTGCTCCGCCGCGCGCAGGCGTCCGGCCGGCTCGAGCAGGGCCGCCAGCAGGGCCTTGCGCATGCAGCGCGCGCCGATGACCCAGGCGGCAATACGGTTGATGCTGGCGTCGAAGAAGTCCAGTCCGATGTGCACCCGTTCGAGGTAAGCGCCGCGGACGAGCTCCTCGGCGATGGCGCGCAGCTCGTCGTTCAGGATCACCACGTGGTCGGAATCCCAGCGTACGGCCCGGCTGACGTGAAGCAGGATCGCGTCCAGGAACTGCAGCACCGCCGAGATCTTGTCGGCCATGGACTCGGTCGGGTGGTAGTGCCCGGAGTCGAGGGTCAGCAATTTTTTGTTGGCCAGGGCGTAGGCCAGGTAGAACTCATGCGAGCCTATCACGCAGCTCTCGGATCCGATGCCGAAGAGCTTGCCCTCGATCGCATCGAGGTTGTGGCGCGCATCGATGGGCTCGGCGAAGACCTGGTCGAGGGAATCCTTGAGCCGCTCGCGATAGGCGGCCCTTTCGATCGGGATGTCCTTGAATCCGTCGTGAATCCAAACGTTCGTCACGCAGGCGGTGCCCAGCGTCCGTCCGAAGGCCGCCCCGATGCGCCGGCAGGCCCGGCCGTGCTCGATCCAGAAGCGCCGCACGCCGGCGTCCTTGTGGCTCAAGCTGAAGCCGTCGGCCGACAGCGGGTGGGAAAAAAAGGTAGGATTGAAGTCCAGTCCCATGCGCTTGGCGCGGGCCCAATCCATCCAGGCCGAGAAATGCTCGGGCAGAAGATCGCTGCGCTCGACCCGCCTGCCTCCGGTTTCGGCGTAGCTGGCGTGCAGGTTCAGGCGCAGCGGGCCGGGGATGAGCTTCATGGCCGCCGATAAATCGGAGCGCAGTTCCTCCGGCGTGCGGGCTTTGCCGGGGTAGGCGCCGGTGGCCTGGATGCCGCCGGTCAGGGCCGCATCGGGCGCTTCGAAGCCGGCCACGTCGTCGCCCTGCCAGCAGTGCAGCGAGATCGGAATGGCGGCCAGCGCCCGCAGGGCCGCCCGAGCGTCGACTCCCCACTCGCCGTAGCTTT
>NZ_JBAZKR010000286.1:0-2562 GCF_041650655.1 Zavarzinia sp. | reverse complement strand
CATTTTCGGCTTTACCGGCGACCTCACGCATCGCAAGCTCATGCCGGCGCTCTACGATCTGGCCTGCCACGGGGTGCTCCCGATAGGCACCACGATCATCGGCTACGGCCGCCAGGAACTCAGCGACGACGAGTTCCGCGCCCTGCTGCGCAAGGCCATCGATGACCACTACGGGGCCGACACGATCGACGGCTCGCTCTGCGATCGCATCCTGCTGTCGCCGCGCTATGTTCAGGGCCAGTTCGACGATCCCGAAGGGTACGCACGACTGGCCGCCGTCCTCGACGAGCTCGACACCGGCGGGACGCTCGGCAACCGCCTGTTCTACCTCGCCACGCCGCCCAGTCAGTTCGAGGTGATCGTGGAGCAGCTCGGCGCCGCCGGCCTGGCGCGACACGGCGACTTCGCCGGGTCGGCTTCTCGCGGCGAACCGGTCGCCGGCTGGACGCGCGTGGTCGTCGAGAAGCCGTTCGGCCACGACCTGCGGACGGCGCGAGAGCTGAACTGCGTGATCGCCGAGGTCTTCGACGAACGGCAGGTCTACCGGATCGACCACTATCTGGCCAAGGAAACCGTGCAGAACCTCCTCGTGCTGCGCTTCGCCAACGGCATCTTCGAGCCCATCTGGAACCGCCGTTACGTGGACTTCGTGGAGATCACGGCGGCGGAGACGTTGGGCGTCGAGCATCGCGGCCCGTACTACGAGGAGGCCGGCGCGCTGCGCGACATGATCACGCCGCATCTCATCCAGCTGTTCTCACTGGTGGCGATGGAGCCTCCGGTGGCGTTCGACGCCGACGCCGTGCGCGATGAGAAGCTCAAAGTGCTGCGCGCCGTGAGGCCCATCCCGCAGCACCTGGTCTCGCTCTGGGCGGTGCGCGCCCAATACGTCCAAGGAGTCGTCGAAGACGAGGCGGTGCCCGCGTATCGTTCTGAGGACCGGGTCGCGCCGGACTCTCACATGGAGACGTATGCCGCGGTCAAGTTGCTCGTTGACAACTGGCGCTGGCAGGGCGTGCCGTTCTATCTGCGCACCGGCAAGCGCCTGGCGCGTCGCGTGACCGAGATCGCCATTCACTTCAAGCTGCCGCCAGTCCTGCTCTTCCGCGACGCGGCCGCCGGTCGCGGGCTGCAGCCCAACGTCCTCGTGCTGCGGGTGCAGCCGGACGAGGGGTTCTCGCTGAGCATGGAGTCCAAGCTGCCCGGCCACGACGTCGCGCTGCAGCCTGTCGCCATGGACTTCTCGTATGGGACGACCCTGCACGAGTTGCCCTTCAGCGCATACGAAACCGTCCTGGTCGACGTGATGGAGGGCGACATGACGTTGTTCACGCGCGGCGACCAGGCCGAGGAAGCGTGGCGCATCGTCGGCCCGATCCTGGACGAGTGGGCACACAAGCCGACGCGCGACATCCCGATCTACGAGGCCGGCGGCTGGGGCCCTGAGACGGCCGACGCCCTGATCGCCGCCGACGGTCATGCCTGGCGACGGCCCTGGAAAGACCCCGGCAAGCAATGAGCATCGAAATCCTCCCGAATGCGGACGCGTTAGCGCTGCGCGCCGCCGATCTGTTCGCGCTCGCCGCGCAGGAGGCGGCGGCGGCGCGCGGCAGGTTCGCCGCCGCTCTTAGCGGCGGCGAGACACCGCGCGCCTTCTACAAGATGTTGGCCCGCCAGCAGTTCAGCCAGAAGATCCCCTGGCGCCGCGTCCAGGTCTACTGGGGCGACGAGCGCTGCGTGCCGCCCGACGACCCGGCGAGCAACCACGGTATGGCGCGCGAGGCCCTCTTGAAGCACGTCCCCCTCGCCGACGCCGCTGTTCACCGCGTGCATGGGGAGGAGGCGCCGGACGCGGCCGCGCTAGCCTACGACAACGCGCTGCGCGCTCTTGCGGCGCTCGAGCGGCCCCGGAGCGAGCTGCCCGTCTTCGACCTCGTACTTCTCGGCGTCGGCGGCGACGGGCACACCGCCAGCCTCTTCCCGCACAGCGACGCCCTTGCAGTGGAGGAGCGCTTCGCGGTCGCCACCTTGGCCCCGGACGGCTCGCCGCGCGTCACCGTGACCTACCCCGTCATCAACGCCGCGCGCCGCGTCTGGTTCCTGGTGAGCGGCGCGCAGAAGGCCGGCATCGTGGCCGAGGTCCTCGAAGGCCTGCATGTTCCGGAGGCGGTGCCGGCGCAAGGCGTACGGCCGGTGCACGGCAAGCTCACGTGGCTGCTCGACGAGGCGGCGGCCGGCGAGCTGAGCCCCGCGATGCGGGGCGCCTGACCGGCCGCCCCGCGGCTCCGCTCAGCGCGGCAGAAAGACGGCGACCCAGACTGCCGCGCCGCCCTCCAGACGGACATCGACGACGGGTTCGAGGCCGTTGCCGATCAGCGGGATGCCCTGGGCAGGCTTCAACTCCGTCGGCGTGGCGAGGAGCCATATGGTTTCGGCCGACACGGGCACGGCGATGGGTTCCGTCCCGGACACTTCCTTGCGCAGGCGAAAAGCCACCACGGAGCCGGCCGCGTCCCTGACCAGCCCCAGCGCCTCCCCGTGTACCTGCGAGATGCCCGCCGG
>NZ_JBAZKR010000285.1:0-2563 GCF_041650655.1 Zavarzinia sp. | reverse complement strand
CTCGACCACGCAGGGCGCGGTCGAGCTGATGGGCCTGCTCGCCCATTGGCTGAAGACGCTGACGGCCATGCCGGCGGTGGCGCTCAGCCCCAAGGCGGGGGCGCATGGCGAGCTGTGCGGCATCATGTCGATCCGTGCCGCCCTGGTCGCCCGCGGTGAGGGCGAGACGCGGACCCGCATCCTGGTGCCCGAATCCGCTCATGGCACCAATCCGGCAACCGCGGCCTATTGCGGCTTCGCGGTCGATCCGGTGCCGGCGACCGAGGATGGCCGCGTCGATCTTGTGGCGCTGAAGGCCAAGCTCGGCCCCGATGTCGCCGCGATCATGCTGACCAATCCCAACACCTGCGGCCTCTTCGAGCGCGAAATCAAGGAGATTGCCGAGGCTATTCATGGGGTTGGCGGCTTTTTCTATTGTGACGGCGCCAATTTCAACGCCATCGTCGGGCGGGTCCGGCCGGGCGATCTCGGCGTCGACGCCATGCATATCAACCTGCACAAGACTTTCTCGACGCCCCATGGCGGCGGCGGTCCGGGCTCCGGTCCGGTGGTGCTGTCGGCGGCGCTGGCACCCTTCGCGCCGCTGCCCTGGGTGGTCGAGAAGGACGGCGTCTTCGAGCTCGTGGAGGACGAGGCGGGCGAGAGTTTCGGCCGCATGACCGCCTTCCACGGCCAGATGGGCATGTTCGTGCGGGCGCTCGCCTATATGATGAGCCATGGCGCCGACGGCCTGGCCCAGGCGTCGGGCGATGCCGTGCTGGCGGCCAACTATATCCAGGCCCGGCTGGACGACGTCATGACGGCGCCCTTCGAGGGGCCCTGCATGCACGAAGCCCTGTTCGACGATCGCTTCCTGAAGGATACCGGCGTGACCACGCTCGACTTCGCCAAGGCGATGATCGATGAGGGCTACCACCCGATGACCATGTATTTCCCCCTGGTGGTACATGGCGCCATGCTGATCGAGCCGACCGAGTCGGAATCGAAGGAAAGCCTGGACGAATTCATCGCGGTGATGCGCAGCCTGGCGGAATCGGCCAGGGCGGGCGAGGTGGAGCGTTTCGCCGGTGCTCCCTTCCTGGCGCCGCGCCGCCGCCTGGACGAGACCGCGGCAGCCCGCAAGCCCGTGCTGCGCTGGCAGGCGCCCGCACCGGCCAAGGCGGCGGAATGATCAGCGCCGCCTGAACACGAGGACGGCGGCGATGCCGCCGGCCAGCAGGGACACCATGGGGGCGATCGTGAAGGCCACCCCCATGGCGGTCGCCCCCTCGCGGTCGAAAAAGCCGGTCGCCTCGGCCCAGGCGTCATAACCCAAGAGCACGGCGACATAGACGGCGACCACGGTCCCGATAAAGGCCGCGAGGCCGAGCAGGAAGCGGAGACCCGGGGAACGCCGCCGGGCCGGCGGGCTATCGGCCATGACCGGCCCCTCCATCGTGTTGATCGTCATCGGTGGACAGGAAGCCTTGGGCGGCCGTGGCTTGTCCAGCCCCCAGGTAATCACCAGACCCTCTGTCCCGAAGACTTGGTAGAGGAAGTCGATCGCGTCCTCGAGGCAGGTCATGCGCTCCTTGTCGAAGACCGAGAGCAGGAAGGTGCAGCGCGCATCGATGCCGAAGCCGAGGGCGATCTCGTGATCGAACAGGCCGAGCGGCTTGGCGTCATAGAGCCAGAGCGGGCCGCGGAACCACTCGGGCCGGGCCTGCCGGGCAAAGGCGATACGGGCGCGCGCCTCTTCGAGGGGCAGGGCGCAATGGCCGCGGTAAACGATCGACATGGTGACAGGGAAACCGGGGGACCTTCCATCGAAGTCCAGACTCTAGGCAACAGACGTGAGCCGGGCTGTGACCGACGTCGCATCTTCGTTGCATCCCCCTGATTTCTATTTAAAGTTGAATTTCGATCAGGGTTCTTTTGGTGATGGAACGATGACCGCCTTTCTGCGCATTCCGCTCGCCACTCTCGGCCTGTTGTTGGCGGCTTGCACGAACAGCAGTGCGCCGGCCGTCCACAAGGGCTACGACGTGACCACGCAAGCGTCGCCGGACCCGGATGGGGACGTCGATGGTTCCATCGAATATGATTTCAACCCGCCGCTGTCGGATGCGACGCGCACGGCCGTGGCGGAATGGGCCGCGCGGCTGCGCGATACCGCCGACGACGGCATCGTCTATCCGACCGCGGCCACGATCGACCACGGGCAGGGCGTCGCCATCGTGAAAATGGTGGTCCTGGCAGACGGCACCATGACGGAATGCGGGCTCGAGCGGTCGAGCGGCAATTCGATCCTCGACCACGTCACCACGACCGGCGTCTGCGCCGTCCGGCCCGAGCCGCCGCCGGGGAGGGAGATCCGAAGGGTCACCCTGCACTTACCCTTCGGTTTCAAGCTCTTCCAACACTGAGACGCGTGTTCAGAAGCCGCTGACCAGGTGGCGCGTCGCCTGGAACACCGGGCGGCCGGCGACGATGGTGGCGGCGACGCGGGGCAGGGCCGGGTGTTCGTCGTCGACCAGGACGAAATCGGCCCGGGCGCCGGCGCGGATCATGCCGCGGTCGGTCA
>NZ_JBAZKR010000284.1:0-2565 GCF_041650655.1 Zavarzinia sp. | reverse complement strand
GCGCCCACCTTGCCGGACGCGAAATCCTGCAGCCTTTCGCCGTGCCGCCGGCGCCGACTTTCGCCCGCTACCCGGACCTGGCCGAAGTCAAGGGCCAGGCGCAGGCCAAACGCGCGCTCGAAGTGGCGGCCGCAGGCGGGCATTCACTCCTGATGAGCGGCCCGCCCGGCGCCGGCAAGTCGATGCTGGCGCAGCGCCTGCCCGGCCTCTTGCCGCCGATGACCCATGCCGAAGCGCTGGAATCCGCCGCCGTGCATTCGCTGGCCGGCAGCTTCAAGCTGGCGCAGTGGCAGCAGCGGCCGTTTCGCGCGCCGCATCATTCGGCCTCCAGCGCCGCCCTGGTCGGCGGCGGCGGCACGCCAAGGCCGGGCGAGATTTCACTGGCGCACAACGGCGCGCTGTTCCTCGACGAACTGCCCGAATTCCAGCGCGGCGTGCTGGAAGCCCTGCGCGAACCGCTCGAAACCGGGCACATCCACATTGCCCGCGCCGCGCGCCGCGCCGAGTTCCCGGCGCGCTTCCAGCTCGTGGCCGCGATGAATCCCTGTCCCTGCGGCTGGCTGGGTCACGGCTCCGGCAAGTGCCGCTGCACGCCGGACCAGGTCGCACGCTATCGCGGCAAGCTGTCGGGGCCGCTGCTCGACCGCATCGACCTGATGCTCGACGTGCCGGCCGTCGCCGAGGCCGACCTTGCCGCGCGCGGCGACGGTGAAGCTTCCGCTACGGTGCGCGCCCGGGTAGCTGCGGCACGCGCGCGGCAGCATGCACGCCAGGGCAAGGCCAACGCGCTGCTGTCACCCGCCGAAGTGGACGTGCATTGCCTGCCCGACTGCGGCGGCGCGGCGCTGCTGAAACGGGCGATGCAGCAACTCGGACTCACCGCGCGGGCTTATCATCGCATCCTCAAGGTGGCGCGCACCATCGCCGACCTTGCCGACCTGCCCGATGGTGCGCCGCTGTCGGCCGCGCACGTCGCCGAGGCCGTGCACTACCGGCGCGGTCTCGCCAACTGAGGAGCCGTCCTTGCCTGCCAGGCCGCTCGCCGCCGGACCGCAGCCGATTTCGCGCCGAACCGGCGCCCAGGAGCCTTGCCCATGAAATACCGCATCATCCCCGTCACCCCCTTCGAGCAAAACTGCACGCTGCTGTGGTGCACCGAAACCATGAAGGGCGCCTTCGTCGATCCCGGCGGCGACATCGAGCGCCTGACCGATGCCGCGGCGCGGCTGGGCGTCAGCGTTGAAAAGATCCTGCTCACCCACGGCCATATCGACCATGCCGGCGGCGCCGGCGAACTGGCGCAGCGCCTCGGCGTGCCGATCGAAGGCCCGCAGCGCGAGGAAAGCTTCTGGATCGACCAGCTCGTTGCGCAAAGCCGCAGCTTCGGCTTCCCGCCGGCGCAAGCCTTCACACCGGACCGCTGGCTCGAGGACGGCGACACCGTCACGGTCGGCAAGGAAACCCTGCAAGTCCTCTACACCCCCGGCCACACCCCGGGCCATGTGGTCTTCTACCACGCCCCGTCGAAGCTGGCCCTGGTGGGCGACGTGCTGTTCGCCGGCAGCGTCGGCCGCACCGATTTCCCGCGCGGCGATTTCCAGACCTTGATGGATTCGATCAAGCACAAGCTCTGGCCGCTGGGCGACGATGTCGAATTCATTTCCGGCCACGGCCCGATGTCCACCTTCGGCCGGGAAAGGCTTACCAATCCGTTTGTCGGCGACGGGGCCTGACCGTGTCGATGACATCCATTTTTTTTAGTCGAGAGGAAAAACAGCCATGAGCATTGTGTCCGAGTTCAAGGAATTCGCCATGAAGGGCAACGTCGTCGACCTCGCGGTCGGCGTCATCATCGGCGCCGCATTCGGCAAGATCGTCGACTCGCTGGTCAAGGATCTCATCATGCCCGTCATCGGCAGGATCATAGGCGGGCTGGACTTCTCCAGCTACTTCATCCTGCTTGCGAGCCCGCCGGCCGACTACAAGGGCGCGATGACCTACGACGCGCTGACCAAAGCCGGCGTGCCGCTGTTCGCCTACGGCAACTTCATCACGGTGGCGATCAACTTCGTCATCCTGGCCTTCGTCATCTTCATCATGGTCAAGCAGATCAACAAGCTGAGGAAGGACGCGCCGCCGGCCGCGCCGGCACCCACGGCCGAGGACGTGCTGCTGCTGCGCGAGATTCGCGACTCGCTGAAAAAATAGGCCGCGGGCGGCACGCGCGACCGAGGGCAAACGTGGTTGTCGGGCCTGATTTCGGGCGACAACTTGCTCGTATCGCCACACTCGCCGTCCCGCCAGCGCCAACTCTCAGGCGGCGGTGTTTTCTCGACGCCGTATCCGCGCCAGTGCGTCGTTGGTGGCAAGCTCGGCGTGGCGCAGGTCATGGTCGGCCTGCAGGCCCATCCAGAATTCCGCGCTAGTGCCGAAGTAGCGCGCCAGGCGCAGGGCCGTGTCGGCTGTGATGCCGCGTCGCTCACGGGCAACGTCGTTGATGCGCGGCGCCGGCACGCCCAGCGCGATCGCCAGCGCGTTGGCCGAAAGATTCAGCGGCACAAGGAA
>NZ_JBAZKR010000283.1:0-2567 GCF_041650655.1 Zavarzinia sp. | reverse complement strand
CCGGAGGTGTTTACCGAAGGCTACCGATCGAGACGAGCGCTGGCGCTGCTGGCGCTCGTTTCCACTTGGGCGGCGGCCCAGCAGACGGTCGAGGTGACGATTCAGGACTATCGCTTTGCGCCGCAGGAAGTTCGCATCAAGGCGGGCGATACGGTGAAGTGGATCAATCGCGAGAAGCGCACCAGTCACTCGGTGCTCTTCCCTGCCGAGAACGGCCTGGAGTCGGAGCGGCTTTTTCCGGATGAGCATTGGCAGCGCACGTTCACGCAGCCCGGCAGCTACAGCTACCGCTGCGGCCCGCATGAGGAAATGAAGGGATTGATCGTTGTCGAGTAGCGCGTTTCTGCCGGCACTGCTGGCCATCCTGCTCGGCGGTTTCGCCACGGTCGCGCTCGGCGAGCCCGCGGCGGCAAGGCAGAAGGAACTGATTCACCTGGTGCGGCAGGACTGCGGCTCGTGCCATGGGCTGACCCTGCAAGGGGGGCTGGGACCGGCGCTGTTGCCGGCGGCGCTGGCGGGCAAGCCCGTCGAGGGGCTGGTGGCGACCATCATCGGCGGCCGCACGGGTACGCCGATGCCGCCCTGGCACCGCTTCCTGACGCAAGATGAAGCACAATGGATCGTTGAAAAACTGATGACCGGGTTCCCAGAATGAGACGGATCGCGCAACTGGTTTTGCTTGGACTGATGACGGTGCTGCTCGGCGCCTGCGGCGGAATGTCCCTGCGCGGCACCGGCGATCTCGGCCTGGTGATCGAGCGCGCCAGCGGTCATGTCACGCTGGTCAATACGAGTAGCCGCCAGCCCTACGCCCGCATCGGCGGGCTCGGCGACCTTTCCCACGCGTCCGTGGTCTATTCGCGTGACGCCCGCTACGCCTTCGTCTTCGGCCGCGACGGCGGGCTGACCAAGATCGACCTGCTGCAAGGCCTCGTCGTCAAGCGCGTCATGCAGTCGGGCAACTCCATCGGCGGCTCGATCTCGCAGGACGGCCGCATCGTCGTCGCGCAGAACTACACGCCGGGCGGAATCAAGGCCTTCGATACGGAGACGCTCGAACTGCTTGCGGAAATCCCGGCCGAGTACGAGCCGGGGCGCTTCTCCAAGGTGGTGGGCCTCGCTGACGTGCCGGGCAACAAGTTCGCCTATGCCCTGTTCGAGGGCGGCGAGATCTGGGTCAGCGATTTCTCGAATCCGAAGAAGCCGGTGACGCAGCGTTATCCGGCCGGCCTGCAGCCGTATGACGGGCTGGTCACGCCCGACGGGCGACACTATCTTGCCGGCCTGTTCGGCGAGGACGGCATTGCGCTGCTCGATCTGTGGCAGCCGGAAAAGGGTGTGCGCAAGATCCTCGAGAAGTACGGCCGCGGCGAAGAAAAGCTGCCGGTGTTCAAGATGCCGCACCTGCGCGGCTGGTCCATCGCCGCGGGCAGGGCCTGGCTGCCTGCGATCGGCCGCCACGAGGTGCTGGTGGCCGATGCGGCGACCTGGAAGGAAACCGGTCGCGTCGCGGTCAAGGGCCAGCCGGTATTCGTCATGGCCAGCCCCGACGGGCGCCGGATCTGGGTCAACTTCGCCTTCCCCGACAACGGCTGGGTGCAGGTGATCGACACGCTGACGGGCAAGGTGGTGCAGACCCTGCAGCCGGGCAAGGCGGTGCTGCACATGGAATTCACGCCGCGCGGCGAGGCCGTCTGGGTGTCGGCGCGCGATGACAACCGGGTCGTCGTCTACGACACCGGGACCTTCCGCCAGCTGGGCGATATTCCGGTTGAATCGCCCTCCGGCATCTTCTTCACCAGCCGCGCGGCGCGCATCGGATTCTGATGATGGACTCGCCCTACAGCCCGCTCGAATTCGCCCTGCTCAACGATTGGCAGCGCGACTTTCCGATTGCCGCGCAGCCCTTCGCCGAGCTCGCGCCAAGAGTCGGCGCCGACGGCACGGTGATTCTTGCGACCCTCAAGCGGCTGCAGGCGCGCGGCGCCATCAGTCGCGTCGGCGCGGTGTTCGCGCCGCGGCGCATCGGCGCCTCGACGCTGGCGGCGCTCGCCGCGCCGGCCGGACAGATCGAACGGATCGCGGCGCAGGTCAGCGCGTGGCCGGAAGTGAACCACAACTACCAGCGCGAGCACCATTACAACCTGTGGTTCGTCGCCACGGCCGCCGACGCGGCGGCGCTGGCGGCCGCTTTGGCCGGCATCGAGCGCGAGACCGGTTGCGAAGTGATCTCGCTGCCGCTGGAGCAGGAATACCACATCGACCTCGGCTTCGACCTGAAGTCGCCGCACAAGCACCACGTCGATATATCCGCCACGTCGCTGCGCGAGCCCGACGCGAGAGAGAGGCAACTGATCGCGGCGCTGCAGCCCGGACTCGACTTGGTGGAGCGTCCCTTCGCGCGGCTCGGCGAACGCGTCGGCATGAGCGAGGAGGAAGTCCTGCGCCGGATCACCGGCTGGCTCGAGGACGGACTGATCAAGCGCTTTGGCGTCGTGGTACGCCACCATGAGTTGGGTTTCCGCGCCAATGCGATGGTGGTGTTCGACGTGCCCGACGACCAGGCC
>NZ_JBAZKR010000282.1:0-2577 GCF_041650655.1 Zavarzinia sp. | reverse complement strand
ACAGGGAGCGGCGACGTCGCCGAGCAGATCCTTGAAGCGGCGGGCGGCGAGAAGTTCGACGTGCTTTTGACCGCGTGCTCGGTGAAGTCCGTGCAGGGCGTCGCGCTGTCGCTCGCGCGGAAGAAGGCCCGCGTGTCGTTCTTCGCCGGAGTGCCGAAGGATGACCCGGTGTTGCCGGTTGACACGAATCTGATTCATTACAACGAGATTTCCGTGTTCGGCGCGTTCGCGTCGAACCTGCGGCATTACCTTCAGGCGCTCGACATGGTCGCCGGCGGCGACCTGCCCGCCGGGAAGTTCGTGACGCACCGGTTCCCGCTGGATGATATTCTCAAGGCGTACGAGACGATCGAAGCCGGCCGCGGCATCAAGATCGTGATCGATTGCGAGTGACAGAAGTTGACGAGGTCGAACATGGACCGCAATGCGCTCAATGCGTTGGTACGTATCTCGCAGGCCGTCGGAACGAACCCGGAGTACGTTCAGGGCGGCGGGGGGAACACGTCGGCGAAATCAGCCGACGGCAAGACCATGCTCGTGAAGACGAGCGGGACGCCGCTCGCGGCGGTCAGCGAGTCCGCCGGCTGGGCCGAGCTCGACCTCGCGGCGGCGCGGGCGGTGCTCGATGCGCCAGGCCTTGACCGGATCGACGCCGCGTCGCGCGAGGCGAAGGTACTCAAACTGCTCAAGGCCGCGGTCATCGGCGGGCCCGGTGGCCGCCCGTCCGTCGAGGCGTCGCTGCACGCACTGCTCGGCACGGTTGTCATTCACACGCATCCTGCGGCGGTGAACGCGCTGACGTGCGGGCCGAAGGAATCGGCGCTGGCGGAGCTGACGAAGCCGGGCGAGGCGCCGCCGCTCTGGGTGCCATACACTGATCCCGGCTACCGGCTCGGCGCGAGCGTGAAGACGGCCGTGCAGGCGTATCAGAAGGAGCATCGCAAGCTGCCGGCTGTGTTGCTGCTGGAGAATCACGGCATATTCGTGTCGGCGAACGACGCGGAGGCGTGCATTGCGCTTCACGCGGACTGGGTCGCGCGCTGCGAGCGGCTGTTCGATGCGAAGGCGGCGGTTCCGCGCGGAGCGGCTGCTGCGGATTCCGCCATGCTGCGCGAAGCGATGGCGGCGATCCGGCGGGTCTGGCAGGCGAAGCAGAAGCGGACGGTGTTTGCCCGGTTGTCGGCCGACACGGAGCTGTCATATGCGGCGGGCGATCAGGCGCTGCAGAAGTTGTTCACAAGCGGTGCGCTCAGCCCGGATCAGATTGTCTACACCGGCCCGCGCTGGTACGCGGCGGAGTCGCTCGGTGCGGCGGCCGCCGCGGTCGAATCGGCGCTGGGCGGCGGGTCGGACAAGCCAGACAAGTCAGACGTTTGGCGCGGCGCTGCCGCGCCGCCGCGCGTGCTGCTTGTGCGCGGCGCCGGGGCGATCCTGCTGGCGGACGATCTGGCGAAGCTCGACGTGGTCGAGGCGGTCGCATCGAACGCAGCCCGCACGGCCCGCCTCGCCGCAGGACGCGGCGGCGCGCACAACCTGGACGAGCGCTCGACACGCTTCATCTGCGACTGGGAGGTCGAGCACTACCGTTCGAAGCAACTCGACCGGCCCGCCGAGCTGCTCTCCGGCAAGATCGCGGTCGTAACCGGCGCGGCGTCCGGCCTCGGACTCGGCATCGCGCAGGGCTTGGTCGACGCAGGCGCGGCGGTCGCGTTCTGCGATATCGACGTGGCGGGTCTCGACGCGGCGGCAAAAGCCGCGAGCGATCCGGCCCGCGCGCTTGCGGTCCGCATGGATGTGACGGCCGAACAGTCGGTCCGCGAGGCGTTCGACAGCGCGGTTCGGCACTGGGGCGGGGTCGATATCCTTGTTTGCGCGGCGGGCATCGCGCCGGCGTATCCGCTCGTCGATACGCCCGTGGACAAGTGGCGGCTCGCGCTGGAAATCAACCTGACCGGGTACTTCCTCGCGGCGCGCGAGGCGGCGCCGATCATGAAGTCGCAGGGCCAGGGCGGGTCGATGGTGATGATCTCCTCGAAGTCCGGCCTGGAAGCGTCGAAGGCGAACTCGGCGTACAACGCGACGAAGGCCGGCGAGCTGCACCTGATGCGCGGCTGGGCGCTCGAACTCGGCCCCGACGGCATCCGCGTCAACGCCGTCGCGCCCGGCAACGTGTTCGAGGGATCGAAAATCTGGAACCCGGAGTACATCAAGGTGTGTGCCGAGAAGAAGGGCATCCGGCCGGAGGAAGTGATCCCGTACTACGTCTCGCTGACCGCGCTCGGCCGCGAGATCAAGCGGTCGGATGTCGCCGACGCGGTGTGCTTCCTCTGCTCCGAGCATGCAAGGTGCATCACGGGACAGACGCTGGTGGTTGACAGCGGACAAGTCATGGCACGATGAGGGAAATTCAAAATAGGCCTTTCTATTATTTTGAATTTGAGCGAGGCAAACCGTGGCTGTTGTCACGGCGATTCCTCAGGAGATCCGATGAGCAACGGCACCGCGTATCTTGAATCCTTGCTGTACGGCGGCACGCTGGGGGAGCGTCTTGCCGCGTTGAAGGTGCTCTGCAAGCAC
>NZ_JBAZKR010000281.1:0-2583 GCF_041650655.1 Zavarzinia sp. | reverse complement strand
ACAGTGCCTGGTACCGGCGGATCAGCCCGCTCGGACGGCTACCGGCCCTGCTCGACGGCGATCTGGTGCTCGACGATCCGCAGGCGATCCTGGTCCATCTCGGGGCCGGTTCGGCCTGGTATCCGTTGGCGCAGGCGGGGGCCGTGCAGCAATGGCTTTCCTTCGCCGGGGCGCTGGCGGCGACGGCGGGGGCGGCCCGGCTGCACGACGGCATGATGCTGCCGCTCGATATCGCCGCGGCGCGGGGCGAGGCGCATCGCCTGCTCGGCGCCCTCGAAAAGCACCTCTGGTTCGCCGAGGCGGCGGGGCAGGAATGGCTCTGCCCCGGCGATCATCCGACCGTGGCCGATGTCGCCTGTTTCCCGGACATCATGCTGTCGGAAGAAGGCGGGATCTCGCGGATCGACTATCCGGCGGTGCGCCGCTGGCTCGACCGTTTCCGCCGCTTGCCCGGCTTCATCGTCATGCCGGGGATTTTCGAGGCGGCGCCGGCCGCCTGACGCCCGAGAGGAAGATCGCCACGCCCGCCTCGATCCAGGCGCGGATGCGGTCTTCCGCCGGCGGTTCGCCGCTGACCATGGATTCGCGCGTCAGATCGGCGAAGACCATGGAGAGCAGCATGGCCGCCGCGCGGTCGGCATCGCCGACCACGATGAAGCCTGCCTGTTCCTGCCGGCGCAGCCAGCGGCCGACGGCGGCGATGATCTTCTCGTGGCCCTCGCGGTAATAGGCGGCGATCATTTCCGGCACGCGCAGCACTTCGGTGGCCGCCAGCCGGTTGGCCGCGACGCCGCCGGCCGACAGCCCATAGTTGGAAAGTTCGAGCAGGATCCGGGTCAGCACCGGCGCGAGGTCCGCCTCGCTGGTCACCGCGTCGGAATCGAGGCCGGGCAGCATCTGCGCCATGAAGCTCGAAATCACTTCGGTCAGGATCGCCGTCTTGCTCTCGTAGAAGCGATAGATCGTCTTCGTGGAGACGCCGGCTTCCCGGGCGATGGTGCCGACGCTGGCGGCGCCGAAACCCTCGCGCATGAAGACGGCGCTGGCCGCCCCCAGGATCGCCTCGCGCAGTTCCGCTTCGCTCCGCCGTACCACCGATTCGCCCCTCCGGCACAAAAATTCCTTGACGGCAGGATTGCCGCGACGATGATCGTCGCCAAGGAAAACGGAAATTTTCCAAAACGCCAAGGCAAATCGAGCGGCGTCTGGAAACGGAGGAGGGGCGGACCATGAGCGGTGCCGAGGACGACCGCATCCTGTCGGGCGCGGCCTGGCAGGATTTTTGCGCCACATTGGCCAATGCGGGCAGCATCCTGCTGCGCGAGAGCGTGCCGGCCACGGTGTTCGACCGGGCGGAGGGCATCCGCTATCTCTCCCGCCTGACCCGCGCCTTCCTGGAATCGGCGGTCGAATATGCCGATCCGGATTTCCCCGCCCTGCGCCGCCTCGCCCATGAGACGGTGAAGATCGGCGCCGACAATCCGGACAATGTCTATCTCTCGGCGACGATCGCGGGCGACCGCGATTACCGGATCACGGGCAAGCGCGGCACGATTTCCTATTTCTCGATCGGCTCGAAGGCCAACCGCTATGCGATCGACGGCACCATGTCGTCGACCGGCGAGTTGAACGACCGCAGCCTGATCGTCGGCCCGGATGGCGACGTCGAGATCATCGCCTCGGCGACGCCGAAACCGGGCAATTGGCTGCCCTTGGCCGAAGACAGCACGCTCCTCGTGGTGCGCCAATCCTATCTCGACCATGCGACCGAACAGCCCGGCAGTTACTCGATCGAGCGGATCGGTGCGCCCCCGGCGCCGCAGCCCCTGTCGGCCGCTCATCTGACCGACGCCTTGCAGAAGGCTTCGATGGGCGTGATGGGCACCGCCTTCATCTTCGCGCAATGGACCGAGCTGTTCATGACCCGGCCCAACGAGCTGCCCGACTGGGGACAGGCGATGTTCCAGCGCGCCGGCGGCGATCCCGACATCTTCTATCTGCACGGCTATTTCGAACTCGGCCCCGACGAGGCCTGGGTGATCGAGACCGAAGTGCCGGACTGCCCCTATTGGAACTTCCAGCTCAACAATTGGTGGATGGAATCGCTCGATTACCGCTTCCACCGCATCTGGGTGAACAAGCACGGGGCGAAGCTCAATCCGGACGGCACGGTGACGCTGGTGATCGCCGCACGCGATCCGGGCTTCGGCAATTGGATCGATACCGCGGGCCACAACCGCGGCACCGCTCTGCTGCGCTGGGTCGGCGCGGATCGCCATCCGCTGCCGAACTGTCGCATCGTCAAGATCTGAAAGGGGGAACCATGGGTGTGCAATTCTCGGTCGAGGACCTGAAGCAGGCGGCGCGGAACGAGACGGGTCTCGACGATTTCGGCGATCCCTGGTTCGAGGTGCCGCTGGCCGCCCTGGTGAAGGCGCTGAACGAGGAAGCCGACCTGTCCGAGATGGGCGGCTATATCCAGGGGGCCAGCCTGACCAAATACCTGGGCGAGCGGCTGCGCAAGGTCCAGCTCTTCAAGGATCATCCGGAGATCGCGGCGGAAGAGGTCGGCGTGCTGGCGGA
>NZ_JBAZKR010000280.1:0-2584 GCF_041650655.1 Zavarzinia sp. | reverse complement strand
TCAGCACCGCATAGGCTTCGCCGAGCTCCTTGAAGCGCGCCTCGGCGTCGGCGTCCTTGCTGACGTCCGGATGGTACTTGCGCGCCAGCTTGCGATAGGCGTGCTTGACCTCGTCCTGCGTGGCGCTGCGCGGCACGCCGAGAATCTCGTAGTAGTCCTTGAATTTCATGATGCGGGGCTCGCCGTTCCGATCCGCAAACCTTGCGGGCTAGGCAATACCTAAAGATTGTGCCCCTTGCGGCGGACTAAGAAAAGCCCTTCATGCTATCCGGCTGCCCAGCAGGGCGTGGCGATCCCCTCGCCGAGGTCGGCCTCGACCAGGCGGCGGCGCACTTCGAGCAGTTGCGCGATCAGCGCCGGCTCGGCGCGTCCGTAAGCCTCGGCATCGGGCTTGCGATTGACCACCACGCCGAGCAGTTCGGTGATCGCGTTGCCGATCGAATTCTGGCTGATGGTGACGATCAGGCGGCCCTCGTCGTTGCGGTAGATCAGCTGCTTGAAGGCCGGCTGCCAGCGGATCGCGTTGGCATACTTGGCGTCGACGATGCAGCGGTCGCGCACCATCTTCGCCGTCTTGAGGAAATCGTTGTTGAACTGCAGCCGGTTTTCGACCAGGTCGGGAAAATTGATGTCGCGCGGCATGCTCGCGTTGCGCGTCGAGACCTGGCTGAAGAAGCTGCGATAGAAATCGATGAAGCCCTTGAGCAGGGTGTCGTATTCCTTCCAGAAGCGCACCTCCTTCAGCGCCGCCGCGCCGCCCCGGATCTCCCAGCTCGGCAGGCCCTGCGGGTAGCCGGTCAGCGCGATGCGGCTGGCGCCCTCCGCGCACGGCCGCAGGATCTGCAGGTCGAGCCCCTCGAAGAAGGCGCGATAGACCTCGTGCATGTAGGCTTGGAACAGCGAGTGCTGGCCGCCGTCGGTCAGGTTCGGATTGGCGGCGTCGGCCAGCGGCGCGGCGCGCAATTCGGCCTGGTCGAAGACGATGAAATGGTTGTGCAGCATGCGGATGCTCGGCACGCCGGGCGAGGTCAGCGGCCAGGTGGCGTCGAGGCTGGCCTCGCCGGCCAGCACCAGATGCCGCGCCGGATCGGGATAGCGCTCCAGCATGTAGTCGATGACGATCTGGTTCATGCGGTTCCAGACGTTCTTCACCGGCTCCGGCAACTGCGTGCGGCGCACCGGTCGGCCGAGCGGATCGAGGATGCTCTGCGAGGTGTTATAGATGATCGAGGCGTCGAACTCGTTGCTGTGGCCGAGCGCCTTGCGATAAAGCAGCAGGCCCTCGGGATTCTGCAGCAGGCCGTTGTTGTGCACCAGATCCTTGAGGTTCTCGGCGCTGTTGAAGAACTCGTTGGGCTTCATCCCCTCCGGCACATCGAGCGGGATGGGGCGGAAGGCGGTGACGATCTCGCGCGGGCCGGTCGCCACGCGCGCCGGCACGGTTCGCCGCGATGGGACTGCTGCTCTTGCGCTGACTCCGGCCGCCACGTCCGTCTCCCCAAGATTTGTGCGGGGGAGAATAGACGGACGGCGCTTGCCTGACCAATCAGCTTTGATTAAGACGCCATCAATTTCCTGTACCCGGCCGGCTCAGCCCTTGCGGCGCGACTCGACGACGCCCATACTCGGCGCCAGTTCGCCTTTCCCTGCCGCCAAAACCTCGCGGCGCTGCTCGCAGCGCCGCAGCACTTCCCGCTGCTGCTCGTCGGTATAGGCAACCCACCAGTCGCGCTCTTCCTGCGTGCGGCGGCAGCCGCGGCACAGCTGCGTTGCCGCGTCGATTTCGCAAACCTTGACGCAGGGCGAGCGGACCGGCATCGGCGTGGCGAAACGCGATCCGGAATTCATGCAAGGGCCTTTCCTTCTGATAATCTCGCCAATCTAGCGCATTTCACCGGACCGGACTGAACGTCATGAAAGCACTCCGTATTTTCGGCATCGTCGCAGGGGTCGTGCTTGCCCTGCTCGCGGGTGCAGTCGGCCTGCTCTACGCGCTGTTCGACGGCGAAAAACTCAAGGGCGAGGCGAGCCGCGTCGTGCTCGAGCAGACGCAGCGCAAACTCGACATTCCCGGCAAGCTCGAACTTTCGCTCTGGCCCGACGTCGGTATCAGGCTCGGCCGCCTGACGCTGTCGGAACCGGGTGGCAAGGAGGAATTCCTCGCGCTCGACTCGGCGCGCGTCGCCGTGGCCGTGATGCCGCTGCTGTCGAAGCAGGTGCAGGTGCAACGCGTCGAGGTCGCCGGCTTCAAGGCGACGCTGGTGAAGCACAAGGACGGCACGCTGAACATCGCCGACCTGTCGGGCGCCAAGGCCGGCAAGCAGGAAGTCGGCGCCGGCAAGACGCCGGGCGCGCCGCTGAAGATCGACGTCGCCGGCATCAGGATAGCGAACGCGCAGCTCACCTGGCGTGACGAGAAGAGCGGCAGCACCACGGCCTTGTCCGATCTCGATTTCGCCACCGGGCGCGTGCAGGCCGACAGCGCCGCGCAAACCCTGGCGATCGACGCCTTGTCGCTCGCGGCGAAAGGCAAGAGCGGAACCGATGCCTTCGAGGTGAAGCTCGAAGCGCCGAGGCTCGCGCT
>NZ_JBAZKR010000279.1:0-2589 GCF_041650655.1 Zavarzinia sp. | reverse complement strand
CGCGCACGGTCGCAGCGGCTACCGCATCGTCCTCCACGACCGCGTGTTCCTCGTCTTCTGCCTGGTCGCCGTGCTGCCCGTGTTCTGTATCGGCAACTTCGGTTCCATCTACTCGGTGTACATTACCGATTACCTCGGCGTGCCCTACGGCGAGTGGGGGATGCTGCTGGCGCTCAACGCGTTCATCGTAGCCACCGTGCAGTACCCGCTGGTGCGCGCCACGCGCTTCAAGAACCGCATGGTTCTGCTCGCCGTCGCCAGCGCCGCGCTGGCCACGGGCATCGGCGGCTCGGCTTTCGCGGGGCCGCTCTGGTCGCTGATCATCTTGATCGTCGTGATGAGCGTCGGTGAGACGCTGCTGTCCCCGGTGGCATCGGCGGAGGTGTCGGACCTCGCCCCCGAGGCGGTGCGTGGGCGCTACATGGGCGTCTGGACGATCGCCTGGAACGGCGGCGCGGCATTGGGCCCGGCCTTCGGCGGCTGGGCCATGGACGCCTTCGGCGGGCGCCAGGCCTTCGCCATCCTGCTGGTCGAAGGCTTGGTTGGCGCCGGCCTGTTCCTGGCGCTGGCTCCGGGATGGCGGCGCCGCCGTGAGACGGCCAAGGCGGCGGGGCAGCCGCTGCCCGAGGCCGCCTGAGCGGCGCCGCGCTCCGAAACCCTAGAGATCGAGAGCGTTCTGCAGGTCGCGGGCGTGCTCCTCCTCGACGATGAGGATGTCCTCCAGAGCCCGGCGCAGACCGTACTCCTGCAGCATCTCTGCCTGCCCGATGCGCTCCCGGTACCGGGCGATAGCGTCGAGCTCGCCCGCGAGGTCTTGCTCGAGCATGACCTTGGATTCCGGGGAGACGTAGATCTCGGCGACGTTCACGGCGGGGACGCCGCCGAGGAAGTCGATCTGGTCGCTCAGCGCGATGGCATGCTGGTGCTCCTCGTTGGAGTGCACGGTGAGCTCGGCGGAGATAGCGTCGTACTGCGGCCCGGTGATGACCGAGGCGTGCTGCACGTACTGGATGAGCGCCGAGTACTCCTTGGCGAGGTCGCGGTTGAGCTCGTCGACGAGCTCAGTCTTCGTGAGCCGGCGCGGCGCCCCAGGTTCCGCGGCCGTGGACGCCGGAGCCGTCTTGGGGGCACTCACGCGGATGGTCTTCCTCGTGGCCTTCTTGGCGGCGGGCTTCGCCATGCTTGTCTCCTTTCGCGGGGTGGCACCTACCGGCCGGCGCATTCGACGCCGGCATTTCGCCGTAGGATACCCAGGTAGACGGCGCGGCGAACCGTCTCTCAGCCCGGCGCAATCTCCGCCTCTCGCGGCACGACGTCGTCGTCCGCATCCTCGAAGGCGCTCTGCGGCCGCAGGCGATCGAAGACGAGGTAGAGCACCGGCACGAGAACGAGGGTCAGCACCGTCGAGGTGAACAGACCGCCGATGACGACGATCGCCAGGGGCGTGGAAAGAAAGCCGCCCTTGCCCATGCCCAGGGCCATCGGCGTGAGCGCGAGGATCGTGGCCACGGCCGTCATGAGGATAGGCCGCAGGCGCCGCCGGCCGCCTTCGATGACCGCCTCGCGGGCGTCCATTCCGCGCCGGCGGAATTGCTCCACGAGGTCGAGCAGCACGATCGCGTTGGTGACGACGATGCCGATGAGCATCAGCAGCCCGACGAGACTGGGCATCCCCAGCGCGGTGCCGGTGACGACCAGCGCAATGACCGCCCCTACCGCGGCGAACGGAATGCTGACCAGCAAGATTAGCGGATTCAGCAGGCTGCGGAAGGTGGCCACCATGATGACGTAGACGAGCAGGATGGCGATGAGCATGGCGATGCCGAGCGTGCGGAAGACCTCGTTCGTGACTTGCGTCGCGCCGGCAAGCTCCCAGGTCGCGCCGGTAGGCAGCTTCACGCCGTCCAGAGCTTCGGTCACCGCGCTGGACGCCGCCCCGATGTTGTTGTTCACGGCGGAGGCCGTGATGCTAGCCGTGCGCTGGCCGTCGACGTGCGTGACTTGCACCGGCGCCTTGACCTCGGTGATCGTGGCGATCTGCCCGAGCGGCACCATCCCTTGGGCGCCGGGTACCGGGAGGCGTGTGAGCATGGCGCTCACGGCGCCCGGGATGGGCGGGAGCTTGATGTCTCTCACCATCACCTGCGCCGGCAGTGCCCCATCGGCCGTTGGCACTACGCCGATGGGGTAGCCGTTCAGGATCAGTGTGGTGTAGAGGCTCAAGGTCGAAGGGCTCACGCCGGCGGCGGCGGCCTTTGCCTGGTCGATCGCCACGGTGGCCGACGGCCGGCCCTCGCTAAGGTTGGACTTGACGTCGGCGAGGTCAGCGACGGTCTTCACTCTCTTGAGGACAATGTCGTTGGCCGCCTTGAGCACGAGCGGATCGCTCGCCGACACGCGGACCTCCATCGTGGACATACCGCCCATGGAGCCCGACGCATCATCTCCGGTGACGGTGATGGTGCCGGCGTTCTGAAGCTTGGCGACCTTCGTGCGGACATTGTCGACGATCGTGAACTTGTCCATGTTCGGGTCGGTGGTGATAGTGAAGGAGGCTTGGCTAGATGAGGCGCTCGTGCCGCCGCCGGC
>NZ_JBAZKR010000278.1:0-2589 GCF_041650655.1 Zavarzinia sp. | reverse complement strand
GAGGCCGGACGATCCGACGATCGCCGAGCGTTTCGAGCTCTATGTCGGGGGCATCGAGGTCGCCAACGGCTTCGGCGAATTGACCGACGCGGCCGAGCAGCGCCGCCGCTTCGAGGCCGATTGCGCCAAGAAACAGGCGCTCTACGGCGTCAGCTATCCGATCGACGAGGATTTCCTGGCCGCCCTCGAATGGGGCCTGCCGGCATCGGCGGGCATCGCCCTCGGCGTCGACCGCCTGGTCATGCTGGCGGCGGGGGCACCCAGCATCGACGACGTGCTGTGGTCGCCGGTGGCGACCTGAGACTCAGCCGGCGGCGCGGTCGGCGAAGGCGAGGCGGCTGTCCATCTGGGTCTTCTCGCCCGGGATGGGCAGGGCGGCCAGGGTCAGCACCGTGTCGGTCGACAGCGCCGGGCCGAACATCCGGGTGATCGAGCCCGCGGCCGAGGCGAGGCTGCGCCCGACCTGGCGGCCGAGGCCAACCGCGGAAGCGACCGTCGCCTCGGTCTGGGCGCTGACCGCGGCGGTGGCGACTTCGCCGGCGTCTTCGAGCTTCGAGGCGAAGTTGGCATAGACGTCGCGCACGCTCCGCGCGCGGCCGTTCTTGTCGTAGAAGATGCTCTTGTTGGCCGCCGCCGCGTCGGGCAGCAGGTCGGCGGCACTGCTGGACGGCCTGCGCTCGAGCGCCGAGAGGAAGCGCGAAGCCCCGCCGGCCCCCAGGAAATGCGCCATGTAGAGATCGGTCGAATTGACCGGCCGGTTCAGCTTGCCCGACAGATAGTCCTTGTTGTCGGCGGCGAATTCGGCGCCCATGACCGCGGCCAGTTCGGGATCGTCGCGCAGCGCCAGGATCTTTTTCTTGGTCGTGGAATCGGAGACGCGCATGCGTCCGTCCGAGCCGGTGGTGATGGCATCGGCGAGTTCGCCCACGCCGTGTTCGGCACCGTGGTCCTTCACCACCTTGAGCCAGGTCTGTTCGATGAACTGATAGAGCCCCTTGGCGGTCGAGGTCACCGCCTTGGCCGTGGTATCGAAACCGCTCTCCAGCTTGGCCTGAGCCAGGAGATATTTGAAGTCCACGCCGGTCTTCTCGGCCGCCGCCTGGATGCCGCGCAGGACGTCGGACGGAATTCCGGCGTAGCTCTGGCGCTGGCGCACGGCATTGGCGATCTCGGTCGGCAAGGCTAGGCTCATCTGGTCGTCCTCCCGGCAATCCGGTCCCGGCACCCGGCCAAAATTGCCGGGTGCCGTGGCGGACCGCGGGTCGAAACCCCGAATTGCCGCCGATCCGCGGCCCACCACGCCCCTTCCCTTGCGAAGACCGTGCCAAGTCAGCGATCGCGCCGGGCATTGCCCACGTTGAGGGCCAGGACGTCGAGCAGCTTGCGCAGCAGGAGGGCGATGCCGTCGTCCTTGGGCGTCGGCGTCAGGGCCGCTACCGCGGAAGCCGAAGCGACCAGGCCCGAGGCCACGGTCAGAATGTCGTCGGCATGGTTGGCGATATAGTTGATCATGTTTTGTTCTCCTAAGGACCCAGGCGGTAGAAGAGATGGCGGCCGATGGTGACCAGGGGCCGCCGGCCCCGCGCCCAGGCCGGCTTGGTGCCGCGGGCGTGGTAGTGGTCGGAACCGGCGGTCGGATCGCCCGCCCTGCCGTCGAGGGCGGCATCGGCGATCGTCCGCGCCGGCAGCAGCGAGGCGGCATCCGGCGCCAGGGCCAGAAGGGCGACCCGGTTCGGATCGCCGACATTCCAGCAGGAGAATTGCCAGGGCGCCCGGCACACGGAGGCGACGGAAGGCCCGCCCCACCAGAGCGCGGACTGGCCACAGGCGACCCGCCGGGCCGAGGCCAGCGCCCGGTTGAGCACGACGGCAGCGATCGCCGTCATGCCCGGCACGCCCTCGCCCCTTGCCTCGCCCCAGAGGGTGCGGGCGAGCGTGTCGCGATCGACCTCCGCCGGTTTCGGCAGGGGCACCACGCGGGCGGCGAAGGGAGGCGGCGGCGCGCTCATGGCCGGCGCTCCGTCCCGCCATGCTCGATCCGGCGGAGCCGCGTCTCGAGATCGGCGAGGCGGGCATCGACCCGGCCGAACTCGCGCCGCGCATCCTCCGCCGGGAAGGACGTGCGGCCGCTCTCCTTCAATTCGGCGACCTGTTCGCGCAGGCCCTCGATCTGCACCTTGAGCGCGGCGACATTGGCCGCCGTCTCGCTCACCCCCTGGGCCATCCAGACCACGCCGGCGGTCAGCAGGGCGCCGACCACGACGGTGGCCTGGCGTTCGAATTCGCCCCGTTTGGCCACGGGCGCGCCGAGAGAATCCGCCATTCCTCAGCCCTCCGGATCCTGGGCCGCCATGACGGCGAGCAGGGCGTCGTAACGGCTCTGCCCCGGGGCCGGTTCGGCGGTGACGGCATAGCGGCGCAGCGGCGGGTGGCAGGCCACGGCGGCGGCCTCGGTCTCATAGACCATGGCGGCACCGACGCCCTCCTCGTCGATCAGTTCGAGACGGCGAAACATGGGCGGTCCTTTCCTCAGAACTTGTTGAGCGTGCCGCCGAGCAGGAGCGGCAGCGGGAAATTGAGCTCGCGGTG
>NZ_JBAZKR010000277.1:0-2597 GCF_041650655.1 Zavarzinia sp. | reverse complement strand
GGGAGGCTTTCCTCGTGTACGCCGTTGTCTTCGGCATCGCCGACGAGGTCGTCAAAGCGATGACTGTCAAAGTGCCTGAGGTGATCGACGACCCGGCGTTCCGCACTGCGTACTTCCTCTGGTTCGCGTCGCCCGGAGACGGCGGCATGGCGGCCTTCAGCGAGATGCATCAGAGCTTCAGCGCCGCCGTGTCTGTGGCGACGTCATCCTCGTCTTCGGGCTCCGGAGGCGGGGGCGGCTTCTCGGGCGGCGGCGGGGGCGGCGGCGGGGGCGGCGGGTTCGGCGCCGGCTGACGCCGCCGCCCCGCCCGCCGCCGCGTCGCCGTGAGTCGCCTCACCCTGTTCACCCCGTTCTTCTTCGGCCTGCTCCTCGCGGTCACGGGCGCGCTCGGCATGATCGGCCGGCTGCCCAGGAACGACTGGCTCGGTATTCGCATGCATGTCGTCATGAGCAGCGACGCCGCCTGGCTCGCCGGACACCGGGCCGGGGGTCCCTGGCTGCTCGCCAGCGGATCCATAGCACTCGCCGCCGGGATCACGCTGCTGATCGTGCGGCCCGACGGAGCGACAGGCGCGCGCATCACGTCCGTCGGGCTGATCGCGGCCTTCCTTCTGGCCGGCATCGCGGCGTGGCGTGCGCAGGCCGCGGCGCGCCGTTTGCCCTAGGTTCGCGGCGCCCGCCCGGAGAGGCCGGGACAGGCAGGGACCCGACACCTTTTCACTGTCTCCGTATTGTTTATGCCAACGGAGGGCGGGGTAGGACGGCTGCGAACACACGCCGACTCCCCAGGGCTCCGGAAGGCTACGGGGACGTACAAAGGAGGGCCCTCATGTCACGCCCCGTCCAGACGACGTTTGTCGACAAGGTCCGCCGAGTGCAGGAGGCCGTTACTGCGGCACGAGGTGCTGCGCGTCGCCATTTTGGCTTCGGCGAAGAGGTGGCTCCGGGCGTGCGCCTCGTGCTCAGTGAGGCCGGGAGCCGGCCGCTCGTCTTTTCTCTGTGGACGCTTCCCCAAGACATCGCGACGTTGTGCAGCGACGCCTCTGTGCCCGCGACCGCGGCGCTCCTCGCCGTCGACAGCGCTCAGGCGCGCGAGGTGACGGCTGCGGGTCACACCGTCGACCTCGGTCAGTTCTCCCGCAGCCAGTCGAATCCCGAGCTCTATTACGCGCTGTTCGATCACGTGAGCCAGCGCCAAATACACACTTTGCTGCACCGGCTCGTGCCGGCGCTCGCAGCCCATGCGCCGGCTGCCTGAGCGCCCGGGCTACGAATGTGACGTGCGGGATGAAATGCCTTCCGGCAGCCCGGCGGCCGCGCCCCGCGAAAGTGCCGGCGCGGCCGCCACGCGCCTGTCTCACTGTCCGCGCCTCAGGCGCGCGCCATTTCAATTGTCACCATAGGGGTCCGCTCTCTTGACCGACCCGCGAAACCGGCAACGCGGCGGCTTGCGCCCCGCGGCCACACACAAGGAGGAGTACGAGAACATGGCAGGCGCATACAAGAACACCCCACCGGCAGCTGAAGACAAAGGCGCGATGACGGCCGAGAACCTCGCCGCGGCGCTGGCCGGCGAGAGCCAGGCCTCGCAGAAGTACTTGGCGTTCGCAGATGTCGCCGACGCCGAGGGCTTCCCCAACGTCGCGCGCCTCTTCCGTGCGGTCGCCTACGCCGAGAGCACCCACGCCCGCAACCACCTCAGCGTGTTGGGAGGCATTGGCACGACTGCCGACAACCTCAAAGCGGCCTGGGGCGGCGAGACCTTCGAGATTGCCGAGATGTACCCGGCCTATGACGCCGTCGCGAAGCTGCAGGGCAACGAGTCGGCACAGACCAGCATCAGCTATGCCCTCAAGGCAGAAGTGGATCACCAGGGCATCTACGACAGTACGCTCAAGGGTCTGGAAGGCAAGAAGGATCTCGGCGCGACGGCCGTGCGCGTGTGCCCCATCTGCGGCCACACCGTGATCGGCGACGCGCCCGACGAGTGCCCGCAGTGCGGCACCGCGGGCTCGCACTTTGTAGAGTTCTGACGGTCGAAGCCCGCGAGCAGCTTCTCCCCAAGCCCGCAACCACTTCCGCCGCCGACGATCGCGGATGCCGAGCGGCGTTCCTGGGAAGAGTCAGTGCATGTGCAAGGAACCCGGAAGCGTGTCTCTGACCATGAGGACGTATCCATGAAAGCGCGCAATCACATGAAGCCGTGGATTCTGCTTGGCGGCGTTGCAGTGCTGGCTCTGCTGGTGCTTGCGGCTTGCGGTGGCGGGGCCGGCGCTCCGGCGAGTACGGCGCCGTCGGCGACCGGCACTGGAGGCGCCGCCGTGTCCATCGCCAACTTCGCCTTCACGCCACAGACTCTGACGGTCAAGGCGGGAACGACCGTGACGTGGACCAACAACGACGGGGCGCCGCACACGGTGACCTCAACGGATGGCTCATCTACCGACGCCAAGACCACCAGCGCCTTCGACAGCGGCAACCTTGGCCCAGGCGAGACGTTCAGCTTCACCTTCGATAAGCCCGGCACTTACTACTACGACTGCGCCATCCACGCGGCGCAGGCGAGCATGCATGGGATTGTAGTCGTGCAGTAGCGG
>NZ_JBAZKR010000276.1:0-2612 GCF_041650655.1 Zavarzinia sp. | reverse complement strand
CGGCTACGTGCTGGGCTATGCCGCGCATTGCTGGGAACTCTTCGGCCTGCGTTCGTGGATCGTCGGCCTGCTGGCGTTTTCCGCGACGCAGGGCAGCCTGCCGCTGGCGCCCGCCACGGCGGCGGCCCTGATCAATCTGGTGGGCATTCCGGCCAGCATCCTCGGCAACGAGTTCGCCGGCCACCACGACCGGCGCCGCTACATCCTCGTCGTCATGCTCGCCTCGGGTGTGCTGGCCTGGGCGGTGGGCGCGGCGGCGAGCTGGCCGCTCGCGCTGCTGGCGCTGCTGGTGGTCTATCAGGCGGTGGTGATGGCCGATTCGGCGGCGCTCACCGCCGGTCTCGTCTCGGTGGCGGACCCGGCTCGGCGCGGCGCGGTGATGGCCGTGTACTCGATGGCCGGCTTCGGCGCCGGCTTCCTCTCGCCGCTGGTCGCCGGCGCCGTGCTCGACGCCGGTGGCGGCAACGACTCGGCGCTGGCCTGGGCGCTCGCCACCGGCAGCCTCGGCATTTTCTGCCTGCTGGCGCCGCTGGCGATCAAACGCTGAACGTCAGGCGGCTGCCAGGCTGACCCGGCTCGGCCGCAGCGCCTGCACGGCCGCCCCGTCGCCGCGGCGGATCGCGAAGCTGCGCCCGGGACCGAGGATGTGGTCCTCCGGGTCGCCGTCGCGGGTCAGCCAGAGTTCGCCGCTGAGGCACGTCAGCGTCAGGTTCTCGCCGCGCGGGACGAGGAGCTGATCCTTCGCCAGGTCCCGCTCGGCGGCGGCCGCGTGCATTCCTGTGCGGAATTCGGTAGCATTGCCGGCAGGTACCGGCGCCGCGGCCGCCGCGAACAGCGCGCGGCGCGTTTCCAGGGGTGGGCAGGCGGGCGTGAAGGCAAGGTCGATAGTGGCATTCATGATGGCTTCTCCGGTGGTTGCGACGATTGGATTATTGACGCGGCGGCACGGCCCCGCCAGCGATATCGAGGCCTGACATCCATGAGCAAATGGAATGCATAAGGACGATCTGCCGCCGCTCGACGCCCTGCGCGCCTTCGACGCGGCCGCGCGTCACCTGAGCTTCACCCGCGCTGCGGAGGAACTGTTCGTCACGCAGTCCGCCGTGAGCAAGCAGGTGATCGCCCTGGAGTCGGCGCTGGCGGTACGCCTCTTCGAGCGCAAGACGCGCGCGCTGGCGCTCACCACGGCGGGCGAGCGCCTGCAGCGCGCCACCGCGATCGCCTTCGGCGAACTGCGCCGCGCCGGGGCCGAGTTGCGCGGCGGCGAGGAGCCGACCGTGACCCTGAGCACGACGCAGGCCTTCGCCGGCTTCTGGCTGATCCCGCGCCTGGCGGATTTCCGCCGCCGGCATCCGGGCATCGACATCCGCATCTCGGCCGACACGCGGCTGGTCGATCTGGAGCGTGGGCGCTTCGACGCGGCGGTGCGCTATCTGCAGGATCGCGACGCCCCGGCGTCCGCCTTGCGCCTGTTCGGCGACACGGTGGTGCCGGTGGTGAGCCCGGCCCTGCTGAAGAAATCGCGCAAGCCGCTGGCGAAGCCCGCCGATCTGGCACACCACGTTCTGCTGGCCTACGAAGACGAGGAGCAGCGCCGGCCGTGGCTGTCGTGGCCGGTCTGGCTGGAGATGGCGGGCGTTCCGGCGCTGCGCCCGGCGGGCAGCATTGCCTTCAACCAGTACGAGCCGACGATTCGCGCCGCCCTCGACGGGCAGGGCGTGGCGCTCGCAATGCTGGCGCTGGTGGCCGACCTGCTCAAGCAAGGCAAGCTGGTGGCGCCTCTGCCGCAGCGCTTTTCCAATCCGCGCTCCTATTACCTGGTGCTGGCGGACCGGGCGGCGGCGAACCCCGCGATGGAAGCGTTCCGGCTATGGTTGGCGGACCAGGTTCAATCCGGTGGCGGCGGCACTACACTGTCGGCTTGATTCTGTTCCCGCGAAAGATTTCGATGAAAGCGAGTTTCCTGCTCCTTGCGCTGTTGTGCTCGCCCGCCTTCGCCGCCACCGTAGCCTGCCCCGATCTGGCGACGGCGGCGCAGGTCGGCGCGTGTCCCGCCGAGGAGGAACTGAGATACACCTTCACCGGTTATTGCAGCGACGACGGCAAGACCTACAAGGGCGAGACCGGCATCTGTTCCGATTACGGGAACTACCGCAAGTTGAAGAACGTCGCGTTGTGGGAATCCGGCGACGGGTTTTTCAACGCCTACGTCTCCTGCGACCTGCCGCCGGCGAGCGTCAAGGCGGCCAAGGCATCCGGCGTCAGGGTCGGCAAGCAGGGCAAGATGACGCTGCTCGTTTGCAGCTACGGCGAGGGCCTCAACTTCACCTGGCGGACGCGGGTCGAATGCAAGGTCGAGGGCAGCGCCGCCTGCACCGGCGCGGCGTGCAAGGCGACCTGCGACTGAGCTTACGCCTCATGAGCGATACGAAAACGAAAACTCCGCCCGAAAAGGACGGCACCGCGCAGCCGCCCGAACCGGAACAGACCGTGTGCCGCCGCTGCGGTGCGCCGGGGCCGGTCGGCGACGACGGCTTTTGCGCCGGTTGCGAGAAGGCCCTGGAGCAGGCCTGCCTGTGACTGTGACGCCCCGCTAGGGCTGCTGGCCGATG
>NZ_JBAZKR010000275.1:0-2620 GCF_041650655.1 Zavarzinia sp. | reverse complement strand
CTCGCCCACGATCAGCAGCAGCGGATCGCTGTCCACGTCGACGTCAACCGCCGCGTGGATCTCGCCGGGCACGACGTTGCGCCGGCCCTGCGACAGCCCGCAGCCGGTGCAGGTGGACCATCGGGCCGCCACCTGGGCAATTGCTTCGGCACGGGTCATCCTGCCGCCTCGAGGGCGTAGCGATCGCCGCCCGTACCGTGCACCGGATCGTCGATCTCGACGGGCCCCGGGCGATCGTGCCGCTGGGCGTACTTCGACAGCCCCGCCGGCTTCTCGCCGTTGCGCATGCTCGCCCGCTTCTGCCGCCGCCCTTCGGCGTGCTTCGTCTTGCGCTTCGATCCCATGGCCTTCGCCCTCCGTCGGCCCGATCGGGCCGGTCTCACTCCGCCACCCTTTGCGCCGGCCACCATTGGCCGTGCGCGTCGTGCGCGTCAACGATCCGGTTCTTGTCGAACTCCTCCACCGACAGCCGCAGTCCCCACGTCGCCAGCAACTCGCCGATCGTCTTGTGGCCGTAGCAGCGCTCGCCGAAGCCCCGATCCGCCCGGTTCATCAGGCACCAGTCGCCGCGCACCGGATCGCGGCGGATGCAGAACGGGCCGGCGCCGCACAACTCCCGACGCTCGACGCGGGCCGCCCCCATGGGGTGCGTCCACGTGTCCGGGATACGCGAGATCTCGCGCACGTCGATCGCCCACGCACGCCACTGCCCCGCGCGGTCCGGGGTGTCGCTGTCCGCAAGCACGTAGCCGTGATCGGGCCAGCCGCGATCCGCCGGAGCAAGCGCCAACAGAGTCCCGGTGAACGGACCCTTGTACTCGTGTTCGCAACGGACGCGGCAGCCGATGGTCAACTCGACTGGGAACGGGTACGCCATCGTCGCCCCCTACAGCACCGCGTCAGCCGCCGCCGCAACCCGTGCCGCGACTTCGCTGCGCCACCACGATCCATCGTCGGCAGCGGGGCGATCCGTCATCGCCAGCGCCTCCTTCAGCAGATCCGCCCACACCTGGCCGGCACACACTTCGCTCGTGTCGAAGCCCGCCGCCACGTCGCACAAGAGCCAGCAGAAGAAGCCTGCCTGCCGTTCGTCCGCACCGTTGCCCATCAGGGAGGCCAGCGCGGTCAGATCCATCGTGTGCTTGATCATCATGGCTTGGGATCCGGCGCGGCTGCCAACGCCGCGTTCAGCATTTCCCGTCGGCGATCGCGATCCTCGGCCGCCCGCGCCCAGCGCGCGTTCGCCGTCGTCAGCCGCGCCCGCGTCGGATGTCCACCGCCCGCGTACAGCGCCGCCACAGCGTCCGCACACTTCTCGGATTCCGCTTGCGCTTTCGCGAACGCCCGCCGCAACTTGTCGATCTCGGTTGGCTTCGCCATCGTCGGTCTCCGTCCGCCGGCTCGCGTGAGTGCCGACTCTAGCCGGCCATGCGCACGTAGAACGGGCCGACGAACTGGCCGCGCTTGCCGCGACCGGATCCGATCACCCGGCGCGCGGTCTGCCCGTGGTACTCTGGCCCGTCGATCCGCCAGCCGTCGCGGTACAGGTCGAACGCCTCGCGGCGGACGCGGCGGGCATAGCGATCCGATCCGAAGCCGTCGCAGTGCAGGTTGCGGGTCTCGCCAGTCTTGGGGTTCGTCGCGGTCAGCATGGGATCCTCCGGTTCGTGTCGCGGGCCGCGTTCGTCGCTGCCCATGAACACAGCTTAGCCCCGCCACGGCCCGTGTCAATAGTTATTGCGCGCGAAAGATCGGATCTGCCGGTTCGTGGATCCACTCCCGGCCAAGCGCGTTCACCGGAAGCGCTTTGGTTGCGCGGTTGAACACGCGGATCTCTTCTTCGGGCAGATCGCGGATCGACACCTCGCCGGATCGCAGCTGGATCTCGCGCAGGCACATCCGGGCCAGCACGTAGGCGTCGATCAGGTCTTCCAGCACGGGCTTGTTCTTGGCCTTTACCGAATCGAATCCAGACAGCTGATCGATCACAGCCGGGCCCCACTTGCGCGCCACGCCGTCGGCCACGTCGCCCTTCTCGGCGTCCCCGCGGCCCGTCGCGTAGATCTTCACCGACGTCGGATCGTGCGTCCGCAGCCACCATCCGCCCTGCATCAGCACCAGGCGCACCAGCCCGCCGATCTCCCCCTTGGTGTGCGCCCCCTTGCCCGCGCCGAACGCGTAGGCTTCGATCGCGCCGTAGCACCGATCGCCACCCACACCGGCAAGTCGCTTCCGCCATTGCAGAAATAGCCGCATTGTCGGCACCAGTCGGCGCAGATCCCGCACTTCCTGATCCGGGATCGCCGATCGGGCCAGCTGCGGCAGGTGCGATCCGTAGCGCTTGCCCGCGGCGGTCTTCACCGCGGCGGGAGCCTCAGCCAGGAAGGTGAAGTCCAGGATCCTGCCATCAGCCCCCAGCGCCACCGCGGCCCCGTGCGTCGGGCTCACGTCCCAGCCGGTCGCGCGGAAGATCGCCACGGTCAGTCCTCGTCCAGCGATTCGGCATCATCCGTCGGCGCCGCCGTCGGCACCAGATCCGCCCGGCCCATCCGCGATCGGATCTCCGCCCGCAATGCCGCGAACTTCGCCGGATCGCGATCCGCCAGATCCTGCAGCCCGG
>NZ_JBAZKR010000274.1:0-2626 GCF_041650655.1 Zavarzinia sp. | reverse complement strand
GCACGGCGGGCCCAATACGACGTTCTATGATTCCTCATACGCGAATCGACTTGAGGGAGATACCCGATGACACAGAACGCTCAGGATACGGCGGCCGGCAAAGGCGAAATGGGCTCCTTGCTGCTCGGCGCGGGTTTCGCTCTGGCATCGTTGATCATCCTGCCGGCCGTGGCCCAGCGCATCGGCCTCGGTTCGAGCCTGACGATCGCCCTGCGCGGCGCCTTGATGCGCGCCGCGAACCGCGTCTAATCCGACGATCTGCCTCCGTGTTTCCGGGCCGCCCGCCCAGGCCGGTGGGCGCTCGTCCGTCGCGTCGGCTTTGCTGCCTTTAAAATGGCGCGGAAAGCGAATGAAATGAACCCCGTGAGCTTCCTCTTGCGCGGCTTGGCCGCTGCCCTCGCGATTGCACTCCTCGCTGGCTGTTCGGATTCCGGCACCGGAGAACGGGTCTTGGTCGCGCGCCCGGGCGGCGGCGATTTCGTCCTGCAAAGCGCAAACGGCCCGGTCGACACCAAGGCGTTGCGTGGCAACGTCCTGCTGGTCTATTTCGGCTACGTCAATTGTCCCGACATCTGCCCGATGTCGATGGCGGCGGGCGCCGCGGCGCTCAATGCCCTGACGCCGGCGGAGCGGGCGAGGACGCGGATGATCATGATTTCGGTCGACCCCGAACGCGATACGCCGGCCAGGCTCAAGGAATACGTCGCCTATTTCCACCCGGCGATGATCGGCGCCGTCGGCACGGCGGCGCAGACAGTCGCCATCGCCAAGTCCTTCGGCGTGGGTTACGTGCGGCAGCCGACGCGTCCCGACGGCGGCTACGCCGTGGATCACAGCTCGCAGACGTTCGTCATCGGTCCCGACGGCCAGGTCGCGGAGCTGCTGCCGCTGGGCGTCGCCACGGACAAGGTGGTGGCAACCGTGAGGAAACTGCTGTGATGCGTCCCGCCGATCGCGCCTTGCTGCTGCTGGCCGCCGGCGGCTGCGCCTTCGCGCTCTGTTTCGCCGATGCCGCACGCCTGCGTGCGGCGGCCGGGCCCGACGAGGCCGAGCGCACGCGCCTCGTCGGGCAACTGCGCCTGACCGACCTCGCGCTGTTCACCGAGGCGCGCTACACGCGGCATCCTTCGCAGGCCGATCTGCATTCGGCATTCCAGGATCATCCGCTGGCGCTCGAGCATTTCCCCACCGGTTCCCTGATCGCGCCGCCGGCCAGCCTCGCAAGAGTCGGCGCCGGGGATACGGCGACCAGTGAAGAGGGCGGCGCGAAATGAAGCTCTGGCTAGCAAAACAGCGCTACTTGATTGACTTCACGCTGGCTTCGCTGGCGCGGCGCAAGACGCGCAACCTCGGCCTGCTGGCGGTCTACACACTGCTGGTGTTCATGCTGTCCTCGGTCACGCTCTACACCCACGCCCTGCGCCAGGAAGCGGCCCGCGTTCTGGCGGCCTCGCCCGAAGTGATCGTGCAGCGCATGGTGGCGGGGCGCCACGACCTGATTCCGCCCGGCTACATGGAAAGGATCGGCCGCATCCGGGGCGTGCAGAAAATGGAAGGCCGCCTCTGGGGCTACTACTACGACGCGGTGACCAAGGCCAACTACACCTTCATGGTGCCGGCCGAAGGCGCGCCGGCCGCCGGGGAAATCATCGTCGGCCCGGCGCTGGAACGCTCGCGCGGGCTGGCCAAAAACAACGGCATATCCTTCCGCTCCTACTCGGGCAAGCTGCACACCTTCATCGTCGCCGATGTCCTGCCGCAGGCCTCGGAACTGGTCAGCGCCGACCTGGTGCTGATGAGCGAGCAGAACTTCCGTGCCTTCTTCGACTACCCCGCCGGCCATTACACCGACATCGCCCTCGCGGTGGCCAATCCGCAGGAAGTACGCAACGTCGCGATCAAGCTCGCTGCCGCGCTGCCCGACGCGCGGCCGATCCTGCGCGACGAAGTGCTGCGCACCTATGCCTCGATCTTCGACTGGCGCGAAGGCATCGTGCTGGCGCTGCTCTCCGCCGCCATCCTCGCCTTCGGCATCCTCGCCTGGGAAAAGGCCTCGGGCCTCTCGGCCGAGGAGAAGCGCGAGATCGGCATCCTCAAGGCCATCGGCTGGGAAACCGGCGACGTGATCAAGATGAAATTCTGGGAAGGCCTGCTGATTTCGCTGACGGCGTTCCTCGCCGGATTTGTCGCCGCCTACGTGCATGTGTTCCATTTCGCTGCCTCGCTGTTCGAGCCGGTGCTGAAGGGCTGGGCGGTGCTCTATCCGCGCTTCCAGCTGACGCCGCACATCGACGGCGTGCAGGTGGCGACGCTGTTCTTCTTCACCGTCGTGCCCTACGCGGCGGCGGTGCTGGTGCCGATCTGGAAAGCGGCGATCACGGACCCGGATTCGGTGATGCGGGGCTGAGATGATCGAGTTGAACAATATCCGCAAGGCCTTCAACCAGGGCCGCGACAACGAGTACTGGGCGCTCGACGGCATCGATCTGGACATCGAGGCCAACAAGGTCACGGCGCTGCGCGGTCCCAGCGGCTCCGGCAAGACCACCTTGCTGACCATCGTCGGCTGTCTGGCGCGGCCGACCGAAGGCCGGGTGCGCCTGCGGGGCGAAGACATCTCGGGGCT
>NZ_JBAZKR010000273.1:0-2626 GCF_041650655.1 Zavarzinia sp. | reverse complement strand
CAAAGCCTTCCTGGCAAGAGCACGTATGTCCGCGACAGATTTCGAGACCATGGTCGCTGCGCTGCTGGCCGGCGATCACGTCGCCGCGCTGGCGGAAGCCCGTCGCCTGAAGGCGGCCGGGATTTCAGCCGAACATATCGTCACCGACGGCCTCGAAGTGGCCATGGGGCGCCTCGACGAAAAGTGCACCGTCGAGCAGTTCAACCTGCTCGAGATCATGCTCGTCGGCCGCGCCGTGTCGGTGGTGGTACAGGACCTTTACCCGGAGGGCATGCCGCCGGCCGGCGGACGGGCGAGCTTCGTCATCGCCACGCTCGAAGGCGACGTGCACGACCTGGGCAAGAACATCGTGAAAATGGTGCTGATCGGCAAGGGCTACCGCGTCGTGGACCTGGGGCGCGACTGCCCGGTGGAGGTGCTCGCCGAGGCGGCCGAACGGGAGCGCGCCACGGCCGTGCTGGTGAGCGGGCTGATCAGCCCCATCGTGCCGCAGGTGCGGCGGGTTCGCGCGGCCCTGCAGGCGCGCGGGCTTGACGGCCTGCCGGTGGTCGCCGGCGGCGCCGCCCTCAAGCAGCTCACCGCGGCCGATCTCAACGTCGATTACGTGGCGGAAACCGCCTTCGATGGCGCCAGCTATCTCGAGCGCCTGGCGACGGAGGGCAAGGGATGAATTCGCTTGAACGCCTGATCGCGGCGGTCCGTTTCGAAGCGACGGACCGCACCCCTTTCATGCCGCAACTGTTCGGCCTCGCCGCCCGTGCGGCCAGCGTCGCGATCGACGCCTACGCTCGCGGCGGCAGCCTCATGGCCGAGTGCCAGTTACGCCAGCAGGCGCGCCTGGGCAATGACGCCGTGTTCGCCTTCTCCGACCTCGGTGTCGAGACCGAGGCCCTCGGGTCGCGGCTCAAGTATTACGAGCACCAGTACCCCGAGGTGGTCGACTACGCGCTGGCGCCGGGCGACGATCCGGCGCGCCTCAACCTGCCCGATCCGACCCGCGACGGCCGCATGCCGGGAGTGCTCGACGCCCTCGGCGCGCTGCGCCGCGCCTTGGGCGATACGGTCATGGTCGCCGGCGGCGTGGCCGGGCCGATGACGCTGGCGGCGCAACTCTACGGCGCCGAGAAGGCGCTGTTTCTGACCATGGACGACCGGCCGCGCTTCGAGGCCGCGCTCGACCTTGCCGTGGCGGTGGCGAGCCGTTACGGCGCGGCGCAGCTCGCGGCCGGCGCGCACATGGTGATGGTGCTGGACCCGATGGCCTCGCCCGCCGTCATGCCGCCGGAGTTCTTTCGCGAACTGCTGCTGCCGCGCCTGCAACGGCTGATGGCGGGCCTGCGCGCGGCGGGGACGCTGACCACCTGGCTCAACATCGCCGGGCCGACGGCGCCGATCCTGCCGCACTACGCCGAGATCGGCGCCGGGATCGCCACCTTCGACTATTACGTCGAGCCCGCCACGGCGCGCAGCCTGCTGCCGCGCACCTGCCTGCTCGGCAACCTCACCTCGCTGGATTTTCTGGCGCCGTCGCCGCAGGCGCTGACGACGCAGGCGCGGCGGCTGATCGCCGCCTTCGCCGACCGCGGCGGCTACATCCTCTCGTCCGGTTGCGAGATTCCGGCCGAGGCCGGCGAGGGCAACGTTGCCGCGCTCGCGCAGCTTGTGACAGGAGGCTGAAGGCCATGCCGCTGCTCACCGTGGTGGTTTCCGGTGAAGCCCATCGCCTCGAGTACGCGCCGGGGCCCTCGCTGCGCGAGATTCTCGACGCCACCCACTACCGGGTTCGCTCCGCCTGCCTCGGCCTCGGCGCCTGCGGCCTGTGCCGCGTGCGCCTGCTCGCCGGTGACTGCGGCGCCCCGAGCGATGCCGAGCGCGTCCAGCTCGGCGCCGCCGATCTCGCCGCGGGGCTGCGGCTCGCCTGCCAGTGCCGGCCGGCCGGCGACCTCGACATCGAGATCGCCAGCCCGGCGGCGGCTTCGGAATGGCGCACGCCTCCCGCCGGCCTGTTGTCGGCGGCGACGCTGTCGCGGCTGCCGGACCGGCCGCCGCCGGCCGGCCTGCGCCACCCGCTCGGGGCGGCGGTCGATCTGGGCACCAGCCACATCACGGTGGCCGTGTTCGACCTGCTCTCCGGACAACTGCTGGCCGCGCGCTGGGGGCGCAATCCGCAGGGACGCTTCGGTGCCGACGTGGTCACGCGCCTGGTGGCCGCCGAGAATCCGGCGACCGCGGCGACGCTCGCCGACATCGCCCGCAAGGCCATCGGCGCGGCGCTCGCCGACATCGCCACGCGCGAGGGGCTGGACCCCGCGCGCATCGGCCGCGTCGCGGTGGTCGGCAACACGGCGATGACCGCCCTGCTGTCGGGCCGCAATCACGGCCTGCTGCTGCAACCGGCACGCTGGACCTCGCCGATCGACTGCGTGCCGCAAGACATCGACTGGGCCCCGGTGCTCGGCGTTGCGCCGGGTGCCGCGATCGAGCTGGCGCGGCCGCTGGGCGGTTTCGTCGGTTCCGATCTCGTGGCGGGCCTGATCGCAGGCGATTTCATGGCCGGGGCGGAACCCGCGCTGTTCGTGGACTTCGGCACCAATTCGGAAATCGCGCTGCGCGTCGGCGACCGGCT
>NZ_JBAZKR010000272.1:0-2627 GCF_041650655.1 Zavarzinia sp. | reverse complement strand
CGAGGTCATGGCGACGCGCTTGGCGATCACCGCGCCGATGCCGCCACCGATGGCGAGGGCGAGCACGATCATGCCGACCGTCAGCGGGTCGATGTTCGGCAGCACCTGATGGGACAGCAGGGTGGTCACGACCGCGATGGTCATGCCGATCATGCCGTAACGGTTACCCGAGCGCGAGGTGGCGGGCGACGACAGGCCCCGCAGCGCGAGAATGAACAGTACCCCGGAGACGAGATACAGGAGTGAAGCGAGATTGGCGTTCATCGACGTCTGCTCCTCACTTCTTTTCTTTTTTCTTGTACATGGCGAGCATTCGGCTCGTGACCATGAACCCGCCAAAGATATTGACGGAAGCGAAGACGACGGCGATGAAGCCGAAGATCTTCGAAGCCCAGGAGGCCGACCCCATGGCCGGCACCGCGACCGCGATCAGCGCGCCGACGATGATGACCGAGGAAATGGCGTTGGTGACGGCCATCAGCGGGGTGTGCAGGGCGGGCGTCACGCTCCAGACGACGTAATAGCCGACGAAGACGGCCAGAACGAAGATCGAGAGCAGGGAAATGAAATGATCCATCAGGTCACCTCTTCTCTCAGGCCGCGACGAAGGCCGGATGCACCACGGCGCCACCCTTGGTCAGGATGGAGGCCTTGATGATCTCGTCTTCCCAGTCGATGGCGAGCTGCTTGGTCTCCTTGGAGACCAGCGGGGTGATGAAATTCAGCAGGTTCTTGGCGAAGAGCTGCGAGGCATCGACGCAGATCCGGCTCGGCAGGTTCAGGATGCCGACGATCTTCACGCCGTTGTCGGTCACGACGACCTCGCCCGGCTTCGACAGCGGGCAGTTGCCACCCTGCTCGACCGCGAGGTCGACGATGACCGAACCCGGCTTCATGGTCGCGACCATCTCCGGCGTCACCAGGACCGGCGCGGGCCGGCCCGGGATCAGGGCGGTGGTGATGACCATGTCCTGCTTCTTGATGGTGTCCGCGATCAGGGCCGCCTGCTTGGCCTGATATTCCTTGGACATTTCCTTGGCGTAACCGCCGGCGGTCTGGGCGTTCTTGAACTCGTCGTCCATCACGGCGACGAAGGTGCCGCCGAGGGATTCGACCTGTTCCTTGGTCGCCGGGCGCACGTCGGTCGCCGAGACGATGGCGCCGAGGCGTTTCGCCGTCGCGATGGCCTGCAGACCGGCGACGCCGACACCCATGATGAGGGCGCGGGCCGGCGCGACGGTGCCCGCCGCGGTCATCATCATCGGGATGGCGCGGGAATATTCCGCCGCCGCCTCGATCACCGCGCGGTAACCCGCGAGGTTGGCCTGGGACGACAGGATGTCCATCGACTGCGCGCGCGTGATGCGCGGCACGAATTCCATGGCGAAGGCGTCGATGCCGGCATCGGCATAGGCCTTCACGCTGTCGCGATCGGCATAGGGGTTGAGACCGGCGATCAGCACGGCGCCGCGCTTGAAGTGCGGCAGCTCGTCCGGCATCGGACGCTGAATGTGGAAGACGACGTCGGCGCCGGCGATGGTCGAGGCGGCATCCGGCGCGATCTTGGCGCCGGCGGCTTCGAACGCCGCATCGGTGATCGCGGACGCGAGACCGGCTCCGGTCTCGATCACGATCTCGGCACCGAGCGCGGTCAGCTTCTTGACGGATTCAGGAGAAGCAGCGACGCGCTTCTCGTTCGGCCGCCTTTCCTTGGGAATGGCAATCCTCATCTGGCCCCCAGACTTGAGCATTTATGAAAAGATGAAGGGGCGCGGCACCGGAGCCTGATCAGCCGGTCCACGCCCGTTCGGAATCAAACCAGGAAGATCGCCATGAGCACCAGAAGGACGATCATGCTGATGATCGACCACTTGGTCAGGCTCATGAACAGCGAGTAGGTCTTCCGATGTTCGGTGATGTCCATGGACATAGGTCTATTCCCGAGCTCCCCGGCGGTCCGATTGAAGGCGCAACCCAAAAATCAGCGCCGAGTGCAGATCCGAAGTTTCCGATTTCTTGTTTGCCAGGCGTGGCCGCCGGAATCCTCCGCCAACCCCACCAGACCCTTTGTTAGGCGCGCACTATTACAAAAGGCACCATGGCAAACAAGCACTGTCTGCTGCGTAGCAAAAGACCGGACGGGCGGATATTGCCAAAAGGAACCACTCGGGGGGAAATCGGCCTCAGGCGCCGGCGTCGCGCTCGATTTCCAGCAGTTTGCGCTTCCTCGCCGTGCCCCAGCGATAGCCGGTGAGCGAGCCGTCGGCGCCCACCGCCCGGTGGCAGGGCACCAGGATCGAAACGGGATTCGCCCCGCAGGCCCGGCCGACCGCCCGCGCCGCCCCGGGCTTGCCGATGGCGGCGGCAAGGGCGCCATAGGTCCGGGTCTCGCCGACGGGGATCGCCCGCAGCGCCTGCCAGACCGAAATCTCGAACGCCGTGCCCCGCAGGTCGAGGGCGAGGGCACCGCCCGCGTGGGGTTCCGCCGCCCGGGCGCGCACGGCTTCGAGCAGCGGCGCGAGACGCGCCTGATCCCGGCTGATGCGGGCGCGCGGGAAACGGTGGACGAGATCGGCCGCCAGCATCTCCTCGTCCTCGCCCATGAACAGGGCGGCGATGCCCTGTTC
>NZ_JBAZKR010000271.1:0-2634 GCF_041650655.1 Zavarzinia sp. | reverse complement strand
GACCCTTCATCGTGCCATCCGGCATAGGCTTCTCCCTTGTGAGACGCGCGGAAGTGGAAACAAAGGAGGACGCGTTGACTTTGTCTGCGAAGCCCGTTCGTAAATCCCCGGTGCCCAGCGACATCGAGATCGCCCAGGCCGCCACCATGCAGCCCATCCAGGCGATCGCTGAGAAGGCAGGCATCCTGGAGGACGAGCTCGAGCTGTACGGCCGCTACAAGGCCAAGATCGACTACATGGCGCTGCTCGCGCGCCTCAAGGACAAGCCGGACGGCAAGATCATCAACGTGACGGCGATCACGCCGACGCCGCTCGGTGAGGGCAAGACGGTCACCGCCGTCGGCCTCGTCGAGTCCATGAACGCGGTCGGCATCGACACGATGCTGGCCCTGCGCGAGCCTTCTCTGGGGCCGGTTTTCGGCATCAAGGGCGGCGCCGCCGGCGGCGGCTACTCGCAGCTCATCCCGATGGAGGATCTCAACCTCCACTTCACCGGCGACATCCACGCCGTCGGCGCCGCCAACAACCTGCTCGCGGCGATGGTCGACAGCCACATCATGCACGGCAACGAACTCGACATCGACCCGCTCACCATCTCGTGGCGGCGCTGCGTAGACCTCAACGACCGTGCCATGCGCGAGATCGTCAACGGCCTCGGCGGCCGCCTCAACGGCCTCCCGCGCCAGACCGGCTACGACATCACCGTGGCCAGCGAGGTTATGGCCATTCTCGGCCTCGCCACGAGCCTCAAAGACCTTCGTGAGCGTCTCGGTCGCGTCACCTTCGCCTACAGCAAGTCGGGCAAGCCGCTGACCGCCGACGACATCGGTGCTGGGGGCGCCATGACGGTGCTGCTCAAGGACGCCATCAAGCCGAACCTCATGCAGACCCTCGAGGGCAACGCCGCGCTTATCCACGCGGGTCCGTTCGCCAACATTGCTCAGGGCAACAACTCGATCATCGCCGACAAGGTCGCGATGAAGCTCAGCGACTACGTCGTCACAGAGAGCGGCTTCGCCGCGGACCTTGGCTCCGAGAAGTTCATGGACATCATCTGCCGCTACGGCGGCTTCGCGCCCAGCGCCGTGGTCATCACGTGCACCATGCGCGCCCTCAAGATGCACGGCGGCCTGCCGATCGACCCCGAGCTGCTCAAGGCGGAGAACAACGAGGCGCTCACCAAGGGCTGCGAGAACCTCGCCAAGCAGATCGAGAACATGAAGCTCTTCGGCCTGCCCGTCGTGGTGACCATCAACCGCTTCGCCTTCGACCGCGACAGCGAGGTTGAGATCGTGCGCAAGGAGGCCATCGCGGCCGGCGCCGAAGACGCCGTGCCGATCAACGTCCACGCGCTGGGCGGAGACGGTGGCCAGGAGGCCGCGGAGATCGTCAAGGCCGCGGCCGACAAGGGCGGCGACTTCAAGTTCCTCTACCCGCTCGAGGCCTCCATCAAGGAGAAGATCGAGACCATCGCCACGAAGGTCTACGGCGCCGACGGCGTGGATTACCTGCCTGAGGCCGAGGCCAAGATCAGGCTCTTCACCGAGCAGGGCCTCGACAAGCTGCCGGTGTGCATGGCCAAGACGCATCTCTCGCTCAGCCACGACCCGGCGCTCAAGGGCCGGCCGCGCGGCTTCCGCGTGCCGATTCGCGACATTAGGCCGGCCACCGGCGCCGGGTACCTGTACCCGCTGCTCGGCGAGATGCGCACCATGCCCGGCCTGGCCAAGCGGCCGGCCGCAGTCGACGTCGACATCGACGTCGAGACCGGCCGCATCATCGGTCTGTTCTGAGAACCTGACGAGCGACCCCGGGGCGCCGGCCGCCGGAAGACGCCGGCGCCCCGCGAAGCCGCCTCAGGCGGCTCCGGGCGGTCCGGCGGCAGGGGTGCCCTGCGGCTGATCGCGGTCCCCATACCGGAGGTACACGGTGAGCGACGCTTCCATCATTTACGCGACTGAGCCACTCCAGGTCTACCTGGACGACGCGGCCGCCAACAAGCCGGCGCCCGGAGGCGGCAGCGTCTCCGCCTGCGTTGGCGCCCTCGGTGCCGCCCTCGTGTCCATGGTCTGCAATCTCACGCGTGGGCGCGAGAAGTACGCCGACGTCGAGGTCGAGATGACGACGCTGGTCAGGGCGTCCGAGGCCGCGCGCGGCCGCCTGGAGCAGTTGCTGCAGGAAGACACGACCGCCTACAACGGCGTGATCGCCGCCTACAAGCTCCCCAAAGAAACCGACGCAGACCAGGCGGCGCGCAGCCTGGCCATTCAGGAAGGCCTGATCGTCGCCGCCGACGTGCCGCTGGAGATCTGCCGCGTCGCGCTCGAAGTCTGCCGCCTCTCCAAGGTTGCCGCCGGCCTCGGCAACCCCCAGGCGGTCACCGATGCCGGCATCGGCGCAATCCTCGGCGAGGCCGCCGTGGTGGGCGCGGCGCTCAACGTCAAGATCAACCTCGGCTCCATCAAGGACGAGGCGTACGTGCAGACAGCCGCCGCCGAGATCGCCGAGATCCAGGCCGAGGCCGCCGCGCTGCGCGCCGAGGTTCTCGACATCACGCTCTCCAAGCTCTGATCATCTCCTGATGACTACACACGAGAGGGACGCCATGGCAGCTCACATCATCGACGGCAAAGC
>NZ_JBAZKR010000270.1:0-2638 GCF_041650655.1 Zavarzinia sp. | reverse complement strand
TGGTCGACAGCGGCGAAATCCGGGAGCACCTGGACCCCGCCAGCCCCATGCTCTTCTTCAACAGCGGATCGGCGGACGTGACCTTCGGCGAGGGCGTATCCCTAGACCTGGTCATTGATGAGACAGGAATAGTTACAAGCGCGAAGCCACGCCACGGCGACGACGATTACTACGACCGCGCCGTGCAACTGGCGACGTCCCTGCATTTCCGCCCGTTCGAGCGGGGCGGCAAGAGTGTCGCCGTCACCGGCCCGTTGGACATCCCGATCTTTCCCCGGACCCGACCGCCGGCCGACCGCCCCTTCCCGAAGGCGAGCGCCGCCGATACCGAGATCGCCATCGAACACACGGTGTGCTTCGGCTCTTGCCCGATCTATACCGTCACCATCGCGGGCGATGGCCGCGTCACCTATGACGGCGGCTTCCATGTCGCCTTCGCCGGCCGGGTGGAAGAGCAGGTCGACCCGGCCGCTGTCGCCGCCCTGATCGAGCAGTTTCGCGCCGCGCAATTCTTCGGCCTCGAGGACCGTTACAAAGCCCCCGTGACCGACCTGCCGTCGACCGTGCTGCGCCTGCGCCTCGGCAAGGCGGAAAAGACGGTCGTCGACTACGCCGGTCTCTACGACGGAATGCCGCCCTCGGTCATCGCGCTGGAACGGGCGGTGGAAACTCTCGCCCGCAGCGCGCGCTGGGTCGCCGGCGGGCCGGATCTCGTCGACGATCTGGTGGCGGTCGGCTGGGATTTCCAGGCGCCCGCCGCCGCCGACGCCCTGGCCTGCAGCATCCGTCCCGGCGCGGGCGCGATCGTCGGCGCCCTTCTGGCGCGGGGCGTCGCCCCGACGGGCGCTTGCCGCGGCATCTTCACCCTGACCCTCGCGGCACAATACGGCGATGCCGACGTGGTCGACCGCCTGCTGGCGGCTGGGGCCCTCGACGCGGCCACCGGGGGCCAGCGCCAGCGGGCGGTGATCGCCGCGGTGCGCAGCGGCAAGCCCGCCATCCTCGCCGCCATCCTGCGCCGGGGCGGCGACCCCGATGCCCACGAGCCGGAAGGCGACAGCGCCCTCGCCATCGCCCGGGCCCAGGCCGCGCCCGACCAGGCACCGGACTGGCTGGGGCCGGAATATCTCGAAAACCGCAAGGCCATCGTCGCCCTCCTCGAAGCGGCGGGCGCGAAACCCTAAGCCGCCGGCACCGCGATGCCTTCGTGGGCGAGCAACCAGCGTTTCACGTCTTCCGAGCCGCCATAGCCGCCGAGGCGGGGGCCGGCGGCGAGGACGCGGTGGCAGGGTACGAGCAGGCCGACCGGGTTGCGGCCGCAGGCCTGGCCCACCGCCTGGGCCGCGACGCCGCCAAGAGTGCGGGCGAGGGCGCCATAGGTCTCGAACTGGCCGAAGGGGATGGCGGCGATGCGGCGCCAGACCTTGCGCTGGAACGGCGTGCCATGGGGCGCGATGGGCAGGTCGAAGTCCCGGCGGCGGCCGGCGAAATAATCCTCCACCTGGCCAAGGACGAGGCGCAGCAGGATGTCGTCGGCCGGGGTATCGTCGCCGCTGGGCGACCAGCTGGCGGCGGTGACCGCGTCGGCGCGCACCGTGACATGAAACATCCCGATCGGGGTCTGCACGCGGGCTTCGGCCACGTCTTCAACCTTCCATGGTTGTCTTGCGTCGGCAATGCGCTGATCTAAACTGATCCGGCCCGTCGTGGCCATATCCATGGCGACGACAAGCGGAAGAGGACGCCATGAAGATCAACGTCGAATTCGATATCACCCCGGAGGAGGCCCGTCGCGTCCTCGGCCTGCCCGATCTCGAGCCGATGCAGCAGCGCATCCTGGCCGAGCTGGAAGGGCGGATGACCCAATATCTAAATGTCATCGACCCGGAGACCATCTTCAAGCAGTGGCTGCCCATGGGCATTCAGGGCGGCCTGCAGGGCTTCGAGAAATTCCAGGACTTCCTGTGGTCGGCCGCCAGCTCGGTGCGGGGCGGCGGCAAGCGCAAGCCCGATGCCAAGGACGAGCCGAAGTGAGCGAACGGAACCTGCCGGGCGATCCCAAGCCCTATTACGAAGCCCATGTCTTCGCCTGTGTGAACGAGCGTCCCGATGTCCACCCCCGCGGCTCCTGCAAGGCGCGGGGGGGTGTGCCTTTGCGCAATTACATGAAGGTCCGGGCCGACGAGTTGGGCCTCGAGAATGTCCGCATCAATCAGGCCGGCTGCCTCGACCGCTGCGAACTCGGCCCCGTCCTGGTGATCTATCCCGAGGGCATCTGGTATGCCCCGCGCACCCCGGCGGATATCGACGAAATCCTGGAGGTTCACCTGAAGCAAGGTGGGCGGGTGACGCGGCTGATGCTGCAGCCCGACCAGAAACTGCCCGCCGCCGAATAAGGTGAGCGAGACCATCTTCGCCCTGGCCAGCGGCCGGGGCCGGGCCGGAGTCGCCGTCCTGCGCCTGTCCGGCCCCTTGGCGGGGCCGGCGCTCGACCGCCTGTGCGGCGCACGGCCCCAGCCCCGCCTGGCCCGGCTGGTGGCGCTGCGCGATCCCGAAGGCGGCGAGGTGATCGACCGGGCGCTTGTACTGTGGTTTCCGGCCCCGGCCAGCTTCACCGGCGAGGATGTCGCCGAACTTC
>NZ_JBAZKR010000269.1:0-2649 GCF_041650655.1 Zavarzinia sp. | reverse complement strand
TCGGGCTTGAGCCACTTGATCTCGGCGAAGACATCCTCCGGCTGCTCCTCCGCGGCGGCTGGTTCGGCCGGTGCCGGCGGCGCTTCTTCGGGGACGATCGCCGGCGCGGGCCCGAGGGTCGCCGCGAACTCCGTGAGCGCGAGGGCGTCGTCGTCCGTCGTCGCCGGTTGGACCAGGGCGACGCCGGCCGGCGCCACGACCGGCCGGCTCACCATGGCGGTCAGCACCAGTCCGGCGGCGAGCGCCGCGATGGCCGAATACCAGGCCAACCCGCCCGGGGCGCGGCGTCCGGCGAGCCGGTGCGCCACGTCGCGCCGCTGCTCGGCCGCCAGTTCGCTGTCGGACTCCGCCAGTTCGAGCGCCGACTCGATGCGGGCCTGCATTTTCCAGCGCCGGTCCAGCCGGCGCGCCACCGCGGCGGCCGTCAGCGTTGACTGATGTTGCAGCCAGCGACAGAGGATGACGGCGCCCACGCAGGCGACCGCCCATCCGGTCACGAAGCCGTGCGGCCACCACTCGTTGGCTTCCGCCCGCACTCCCGCGCAAGCCGCCACCATGAAGGCCAGCGCCCAGAACAGCGGACTGAGCCGCGCCCGCCGATGCGCGGCGCGAACCAGTTGCACCGGATCGGACTCCGGAGACGGGCGGACGGGAGAAGAAGGGAGCGCGCGGTTCATCGTGACGTGCGGTTCGCCAAGGCCAGCTCGAGCAGCATCACGGTCGCGGCCAGCGCCAGGCACCAGCCCCAGAGCCCGGTCTTTTGTTCCGCCTCCACCCCGGCCAGCAGCCGGCGTTGCGAGGCGTCGTCCGGCGCCGGCGCGGCGGAGACGAGGTCTTCCCAGGGCGAGCCGTCGGACCAGGGCGTCAGATCGCTTTCCTCGCGCGCGAGATTCACCGCCCAGAGGGCCGCACCCGCTTCGCGTTCGAGCGTGTAGATTCCCGGCGCCGCCGGCGTCACCGCGTGCTCGACCTGGCGCGGCGGCTCGTCCCGGGCCGGACCGGCGAGCGCCCGCCACGAACCGGAACCGCCGGGCAGCGCGATCGGTTCACCGACACTGAACTCCGGCATCGGGGCTTCGCGCGCGCCCGATTCCATCAGATACCGGATCGAACGATGCAGGAACGGCACGAAGGCCCCCTCGACCGGCCAGTCGCCGTCGCGCCGGTCCGCGGAAAAACCGCACAGGAGCATCCGGCCGTTGGCGACACGCGCCTCGCCGATCGCCACCGAATCGTCGTTCCAGAACGCGATCGGTTCCGTCGCGGCACGCGGCAAGGCCCACGCCTGACGGAAACGCCAGTCGACGAGTCCGCGCAATCCGTGCCGGGCCAGCGGAGCCACCAGCGCGTGCTCCGGCGCCCATTCGCGCAGGCGCGGCGGTTCCGTTTTTGTGCCCGCGGGCGTCAGCGCGATGCCGTGCCGGCTCCACCAGTCCGACGCGGCGATCGACCGGTCGATCAGGACCAGCAACTGGCCGCCGCCGGCCAGGAACGCATCGAGTCGGGCGGCGGATTCTCCGGCAAAGGTCGCCGCGTTGCGCAGCACCGCCACGGCGGGGGCCGGCCATTCGCCCTCCGGGACGGTCGAGTGATCGAGTTTCGGCGGCAGCCCGCTGAAGGCGCCGAAGGCCGCCGCCACATGGTCGAATCCGTCGCTGGCCGGCGCCCGGTCGAGCAGGATCTTGCCGAGGGTTTCGACGGCCGGCGGCACCAGGGCGTAAACGCTGTCGTCGGCCGGCAGGTCGTCGGCGTCGAGCGCGAACCGCACCCACCGGGCTTTCGCCGCCGCGGGCAATTCCACCCGCACCCGGCGTTCCTCCCCGCCGGCGAGTTCCACCGTGGTTTCGCCGTCCGGCTGCCCGGAGGCTTCCGCGAAGACCCGCAACGTGCGCGACTGGCCGGGCCCGGGCATGGCCGCGATCGCGACCTCCGCCGCCAGCGCGCCCGAGGGCGTGCGGATGACGAGGGGCGAATGCAGCCAGGCCTGCCGGGCGGCGGCGGCCGGGATCCCGGCAAACACCACCTGCACGCCGGCGGGCAGCTTTTGCTTGAAGTCGGCGCCGATCCAGCCGGCGCGCTGGTGGTCGCCCACCAGGATGATCCGGCGTTCCTGCGCCGGGTTGGCCGCCAGCACGTCGGCCGCCAGCCGCAGCGCCGGCTCGGGCCGCGTGATGTCCCAGCCGGGTTGGATCGTGTCGAGCGCGCGGCCGACCGCCCCGCCGTCGCCGGTCAGCGGCACGATCCAGGCCGGCGTCGGATTCATCACGAGCAGTCCGAACGCCTCGTCGTGGCCGGAGCCTTGCAATTGCCCGCGCGCCCAGGCGCGCAACGTCTCCCAGCGGCCCGTCGCCTGCATGCTGAAGGAATTGTCGACGATGACGACCGTCGCGCGGCGGCCGGTGAAATACGCCTCGAGATACGGCCGGGCAAAGGCCGCCGCGAGCAGGGCGAAGACCGTGGCGCGCAGCAGCAGCACGAGCCAGCGGCGGATCCAGTGATGCCGCGTCGGACGCGCCGCCAGGGCGAGGAAGCGCAGGGTGGGGAGGGGTTGCGGCCGGCCGGCCCGCAGCCGCAGCAGATGCAGCAGCAGCGGCACGGCGGCGGCGGCCAAGCCGTAGAGAAAGACGGGGAAAAGCCACTGGGTCGGCG
>NZ_JBAZKR010000268.1:0-2649 GCF_041650655.1 Zavarzinia sp. | reverse complement strand
CCTTCAGCCCAGGAGACCAAAACAGCATCCGGGCGTCACGGTCAGACATGCCCGGCTTCGGTCCGTCCAACGGCCTGGCGATAAGCTGCCGGCCGTCCTTCACGAAGATCGAAGGGCATGCGCCGCCGGTACGGCGGCGCGATGCCCGTGGGCGGAGGCTGGGCCCTGCGAAGCTGGGCCCAGCCGGAGCGTCCCCAAGGGCGTCGTGCCCGCGGTACGCGGGCACGAACGCCCGCTCGTTCACTTCACGCGAAGCCCTCTTCCGAGGAGGACCGAAGGCCGGTCAGCTTCATCGCATTGTTAGACGCCCCGCGACACCCGTCACGATGGCGCCGCCGCCGCTCGTCGAGGCTCGGCGACCAACGCTGCACGGCGCCGTTTTGCGCCCCGTCGCCCGCGCGCAGTGTCCGGGTTGCGTGCCGGTCGCTCCCCATCTTCGACGCTCTATCCAAGAGGGCCACCCGCAGCGCAGCCCCGTCCTGCTCGACATCCCGGGCGGCGGCCGCCATGGACAAGCCTCTCGCGGCTGCGCCCCCTCCCTCGACGATTATCGCTCGCGACACAGGTCTCCTCGACAAGCGCAAGCTGGACGCTCGCTGCGCGCAGCCTGCCCCGGTCCCTCGCGGCGGCCGCCGATCAACGAGAGCTACAGGGGCTGCGCCGCTTGCACCACCCCGGCGATCGCAGCAAGAGGTCGTGCGCAGCGCAGCCCCGTCCGACGCGACAAGCCCGGCGGCGGCCGCCTTCGACGAGCGCCTCGCGGCTGCGCCCCCCGCCCTCGACCGTTGTCGCTCGCGACCAGAATCTTCTCGACAAGCGCGAGCATCACGCTCGCCCCGCGCAGCCTCCCTGGTCCCTCGCGGCGGCCGCCATTGCCAAGATCGAAGGGGCTGCGCCGCCTGCACTACCCCAATGCTATCGGCGGCGAGGCGGCCGCCCAGCGGCTGCACAACCTCGACGCTCGCAGCAAGAGGCCGCGCGCAGCGCAGCCCCGGTCCTCCTCGATAATCGTGGCGGCGGCCGCCATAGACCAAAGCTGCGCGGCTGCGCCCCCGCCCTCGACGGTTATCGCTCGCGACAAGGATCTTCTCGACAAGCGCACGCTTGACGCTCGTTGCGTGCAGCCTGCCCCGGTCACTCGCGGCGGCCGCCGATCAACGGGAGCTCGAGGGGCTGCGCCGCCTGCACTACCCCGGCGATCGCAGCAAGAGGTCGCGCGCAGCGCAGCCCCGTCCTACTCGACGAGCCTCGCGGCGGCCGCCGTCGACGAGCGTCTCGCGGCTGCGCCCCCGCCCTCGACGGTCATCGCTCGCGACAAGGATCTCCTCGACAAGCGCACGCTTGACGCTCACTGCGCGCAGCCCCCCCTGGTCCCTCCCGGCGGCCGCCATTGCCAAGATCGAAGGGGCTGCGCCGCCTGCACAACCCGGAGGCCAACACTGCCGAGGCGACCGCGCCACGTCTCCTTCCGACTCTTGACCTCTCACCTCCCCGAACGCCCCCTCTCAGCACCTCCGTTCGGGGCGGCTAACGGCTGGCGATGTGCTGCCGGCCGTCTATCACCAGGATCGAAGGGCATGCCCCGCGGGTACCGCGGGGCAATGCCCGTGGGCGGAGGCAGGGCCCTGCGAAGCTGGGCCCTGCCGCAGCGTCCTCGAAGGGCGCTGTGCCCGCGGTACGCGGGCACAGCGCCCGCCCCTCACCTCACGACAAGCCCTCGTCCGAGAACCAAGCCCAGGCCGGCCAGCACCATCGCATTGTTAGACGCCCCGCGACATCCGTCACGATGGCGCCGCCGCCGCTCGTCGAGGCTCGGCGACCAACGCTGCACGGCGCCGTTTTGCGCCCCGCCACCCGCGCGCAGTGTCCGGGTTGCGTGCCGGTCGCTCCGCATCCTCGACGCTCAATCCAAGAGGCCTCGCGCAGCGCAGCCCCGGTCCTCCTCGATAATCGTGGCGGCGGCCGCCATAGACCAAAGCTGCGCGGCTGCGCCCCCGCCCTCGACGGCTATCGCCCGCGACAAAGATCTACTCGACAAGCGCAGGCTTGACGCTCGCTGCGCGCAGCCTGCCCCGGTCCCTCGCGGCGGCCGCCGATCAACGAGAGCTCGAGGGGCTGCGCCGCTTGCACTACCCCGGCGATCGCAGCAAGAGGTCGCGCGCAGCGCAGCCCCGCCCGACGCGACCAGCCTCGCTGCGGCCGCCTTCGACGAGCGTCTCGCGGCTGCGCCCCCCGCCCTCGACGGTCATTGCTCGCGACCCGAATCTTCGCAACAAGCGCAGGCTTGACGCTCGCTGCGCGCAGCCTCCCCTCGTCGCTCGCGGCGGCCGCCAATGACAAGATCGAAGGGGCTGCGCCGCCTGCACAACCCGGAGGCCCATGCCGGCGAAGCGACCGCTCCACCCCCTCTTCTCCTATGTGACTCACTGCCCGAATGTTCGGGGCGGCTAACGGCTGGCGGCTATGCGGCCGGCGTCACTTCACGCAGATCGAAGGCCATGCCCCGCCGGTACGGCGGGGCAATGGCCGTGGCCGAAGACGAAGGGTGCTGTGCCCGCGGTACGCGGGCACGAGCACCCGCCCCTCAGTTCACGCCAAGCCCTCGTCCGAGGAGGATTCCAGCCGGTCCGCATCAGCCGCTTGTTATCC
>NZ_JBAZKR010000267.1:0-2669 GCF_041650655.1 Zavarzinia sp. | reverse complement strand
ATGGGTCGGGCGCGCCACAGGAACTGATCGTGGTCGGCATGGGCAAGCTCGGCGGGCGCGAGCTCAACGTGTCGTCCGACATCGACCTGATCTTCGTTTATCCCGAGGACGGCGAGACCGACGGCGCCAAGTCGATTTCCAATTTCGAATTCTTCACCCGCCTCGGCCGCGCGCTGATCAACGCCATCGCCGAGCCGACCGAAGACGGCCAGGTGTTCCGCGTCGACATGCGCCTGCGGCCCAACGGCGATTCCGGCCCGCTGGTCTGTTCCTTCGACATGCTGGAGAACTACTTCGTCACCCAGGGCCGCGAATGGGAACGCTACGCCTGGATCAAGGCGCGGCCGCTCACTGGCAACAGCGCCGGCGGCCGTCATGACGAGCTGCAGGCGATCCGCCGCCCCTTCGTCTTCCGCAAGTATCTCGACTTCGGCGCCATCAACGCCATGCGCGAACTGCATGCGCAGATCCGCCAGGAAGTGGCGAAAAAGGACATGGCCGACAACGTCAAGCTCGGCCCCGGCGGCATCCGCGAGATCGAGTTCATCGCCCAGGTGTTCCAGCTGATCCGCGGCGGGCGCGACCCCGCCTTGCAGGTCAAGCCGACGCTGCGGGTGCTGGCGCTGCTGGCCGCGCAGGGCCTGCTGGCGCCCGAAGCGGCGACCGAGCTGGCCGCCGCCTACGAGTTCCTGCGCCGCGTCGAACACCGCCTGCAATACCTCGACGACGCGCAGACGCACATGCTGCCGACCGGCGACGAGGACCGCGCGCGCGTCGCCCGCGCCATGGGCTACGGTTCCTTCGACGGCCTGCTGGCCGAGCTGGACGACCACCGCGCCGCCGTGGCGCGGCATTTCGAGGCCGTGTTCGCCGACCCCAACCGCGGCGAGCACAAGCTGGCCGGCATGTGGCGCGGCGCCGGCAGCGAGGAGCAGGCTGAGGAATTCGCCAACCTCGGTTATCGGCAGCCCGGCGAGGCCGCCAAGCGCGTCGCCGCCCTGCGTGCCGGGCCGCGCTACCAGCAGCTTGCCGCCGGCATCCGCGAGCGCTTCGACGCCCTGGTGCCGCAGCTGATCCAGGCCGCGGCCGAGATGCCGAATCCCGACGCGACGCTGTCGCGCAGCCTCGACCTGCTCGAAACCATCTCGCGCCGCGCCGCCTATCTCGCGCTGTTGCAGCAGTACCCGCAGGCCCTGCGCAAGGTGGCCGAGCTGGTCAGCAGCTCGACCTGGGCCGCCGAGTATTTGCAGCGCCATCCGATCCTGCTCGACGAGCTGCTCGACCCGCGCCTGCTCGACGTGCTGCCCGACTGGAGCGGCGTGCGCGCGCAACTCGCCGCCCGCCTGCAAGAACTGGAGCCCGACACCGAGCGGCAGATGGACCTGCTGCGCGAGACCCACCACGCCCAGGTGTTCCGCCTGCTGGCGCAGGATGTGGCCGGGCTCTACACCGTGGAGAAACTCGCCGACCATCTTTCCGAACTGGCCGACATCCTGCTCGACGCCGCCTTGCAGCGTGCCTGGCTGAAGATGCCCAAGCGCCACGTCGAGACGCCGAAGTTCGCCGTCATCAGCTACGGCAAGCTGGGCGGCAAGGAACTCGGCTTTGCCTCCGACCTCGACCTGGTCTTCCTCTACGAGGATCCGGCGCCCGAGGCCGGCGAGAACTACGGCCGCCTCGGCACGCGGTTCAACACCTGGCTCTCGGCGCAAACGGCGGCCGGGCAGTTGTTCGAAACCGACCTGCGGCTGCGGCCCAATGGCGATTCCGGGCTGGTGGTCAGCTCGATGGAATCCTTCCGCAAGTACCAGCTCGAATCCGCCTGGGTCTGGGAACACCAGGCCCTGACGCGGGCCCGCTTCTCGGCCGGCGATCCGGCCGTGGGCGAGGCCTTCGAGAAAATCCGTTGCGAGGTGCTGTGCCAGCAGCGCGACCTCGAGAAGCTGCGCGCCGAGATCGTCGAGATGAGGCAGAAGATGATGGACAGCCACGCCACGCGCGGCGACCTGCGCGACAGCGTGTTCGACCTCAAGCACGATCCCGGCGGCCTGGTCGATGTCGAATTCATCGTGCAATACCTGGTGCTCGGCTACTCGCACGCCCACCACGAACTCACCGGCAACAAGGGCAACATCGCGCTGCTGAAAATGGCGGCCGATGCCGGGCTGATTCCCGCCGATCTGGCCGAGACCGTGCGCAACGCCTACCGCGATTACCGCCGCATGCAGCATGGATTGCGCCTCAACGGCACCAAGGCCCGCGTCGCGCCCGAAGAAGTCGGCGCCCGCGTCACGGCGGTGCGGGAGTTGTGGCGGCGGGTGTTCGGCGATTCCTGAAGCCGGATGGGTCGGCGGGCCCTTGCGCTGGACGGGTAATTGACGTTGGCGTATTCTGTTTGCAAACAAGTCGATCAGGCTGTTGCTTGGCGCCGGGTAGGGGCGAAAGGTTTAGGGGGCACTAAAAATGACCAGGGACCTGATTCCTCTCTGCTCAGCATTGTCCAGGCTACCGCGAAATGGGGGCGCCTCTGATGGATAGTTTTCCGTCTCGTAGGCAGCCGACTTAAGGTCAGATTGCTCGGGAGTTCTCGATGGGGAACGTTTCAAATAGAGCGTGTCCAATTTGCAAACTTGATGCAAAGGATGTTCGCGTTTGTGACTACGGCGAGC
>NZ_JBAZKR010000266.1:0-2671 GCF_041650655.1 Zavarzinia sp. | reverse complement strand
CCTGTTCGACGAGATCGCCAAGCCGGACCTCGTAGCACCCGGCAACCGCCTGATCTCCTTGCGCGCGCAAGGCTCGTACATCGACGTCGCCTTCGCGGAGACCGTCATCCCGCTTGCCGACTTCGCGCCCACAGCACCGGTCGGCACGGAGTCCAACTACCTGCGGCTGTCGGGCACGAGCGCGTCCGCGCCGGTCGTGGCCGGCGCCGCAGCGCTCATGATCGGTACCGACCCGAGCCTCACGCCCGACGACGTCAAGGTGCGGCTCATGAGCACCGCCGATCCCGTCGCCGGCGCCTCAGTGCACCGGCAGGGCGCCGGCACGCTCGACGTGGACGAAGCCTTGACCGCAACCACGGGCGCCACCGGGTGGGCCCTTTCCGCCTATCTCGGCAACGGCAAGAAGTTCTTCTCCAACGGCGACTACAATAAATGGGAAAAGAGGTCGTGGGAGAAGTACGGATGGGTCAAGTTCAAGTGGGCGAAGTTCAAGTGGGCGAAGTTCAAGTGGGCGAAGTTCAAGTGGGCGGAGGTCTCGTGGACCAAGTTCAAGTGGGCGAAGTTCAAGTGGGCCCAGTACGACTGGACGAGGTTCAAGTGGGCGACCCTGCTTCGGGGGCAGTGACCGCGGCGGACAACGGTGCATAGCGTAGGCGAGACGGCCGGGCGGCAACGCCCGGCCGTCTCATTCTATGTCGGGGGCTTCGCGGTCGCGGCCAGCCTATGCTTCGCCTGGGTTTCCTATCGCGACGGCATGCCACTGTCATGGGCGCTGCTGGTGTTCGCCATCCTCGCCGCCGTGGCCGACGTGCGCGAGGTGCGCCTGCCGGGAGTCGGCCACGTCGGTATGTCGTTCGTACCCGTCCTCGCCGCTCTTGCGATCCTCGGCTTGTGGCCAGCCATGGTGGTCGCCGCCGTTTCGGGCGCCGCCGATATCGGCGTGACCAAGGATCCACAGAAGATCGTCTTCGACATCGCCAACTGCGTGCTGTCGACCTTCGTCGCCGGGCTTGTGTACGTGGAGCTCGTGCCGGCCGGCGCCGGCTTCGTCGAGATGGTCATCCCCGCCTTTCTGGCTACCGCACTCGACTTCCTGGTCAGCACCGTCGGTGTCGCCGGCGTGATCGCGCTGAGCACCGGCGACGGCCCAGTCGCAGTGTGGCGCAAGAACTACCAGTGGGCGCTGCCCGGCTACCTGGCCGGGGCGACGTTCGCCCTTCTCGCCGTCTGGCTCTACGGCCTCCTGGGCGTGGCCGGCCTCGTCCTAGCGGTGCCCCCAGTTGTGTTCATCTACTACTCCTACGAGGTGTACGTGAGCCGGGCTCGGGACCGCGTGAGCTTCGATGCCGAGCGCGACTCCTTCCAGGAAGAGCTGACCAAGTCGACCGAACTGCACGAGGAGCTACGCAGCGCGCAGCTCAAGGTCGCCGCCGAGATCGAGCGGGCGCGCCGCATCCAGGCCGATCTTCTCCCCACGGCCACCCCCGATCTCCAGGGACTGCGGCTCGCGCAGCGCATGGAGTTCCTCGGCGAGATGGGCGGCGACTACTACGATTACATCCCCTTCGGCGACGGCCGGATCGGGATCGTCTGCGGAGACGTCATGGGCAAGGGTCTTGCCGCCGCGCTCATCATGGCGATGGCGCGTTCGCTGCTGCATACCGCCATCGCCCCAGACAAGGGGCCGGGTGAGGTCCTTGCCGAGGTAAACGACGGACTAGCGCGCGACCTCGAGGGCCAGCGCCTGCCGTACTTCCTCACGATGGCTCTGGCCGTCTACGATCCGCAGCGTCGCAGCCTGGCCATCGCCGGCGGCGGACACAATCCCGTCCTCATCGCCGGAACGGGGGGCGTACGCCAAGTTCCCTCGCGCGGCGCGGCGCTCGGAGTCCGGACCGGGCTGCAGTTCCCTGAAGACGAGATCGAGCTCTCAGCGGGCGACACTGTCGCCTTGTACACCGACGGGCTCACGGAGGCGCGCGATCCGGAAGGCCGGCTCTTCGGCCTGGAGAGGCTGGAGAGTGCGCTCGAACGCTGTCATCGGCGCCCGCTTGATGAGACACTGGCGTCGGTGTGGGGCGACGTTGCCGCCTTCCGCGCCGCCTCGTCGCCTGGCGACGACGCTACATTGCTTCTGGCGCGCCTCGCCTGAGGGCGACGATTCGTCGTGCCGGACGGAACGCCGAAGGGGGGAGCAATGGCTGATGAGACGGCCGCCCGACCGGCCTCGCTGCAGGTGTTCCGCTACGTCGCCGGGGAGTCCACCGTCCACCCGGTCATCGGCGAGATCGATGCCGGCCTCCCCCTCGACGAGCTGGTCGCTCAGGCGACGCAAGCTCTCGCGGGCGAGACGTTCATGTGCTACGCGGTCTCGCAGTCCGATGACTTCATCGCCGACGAGCTCTGTTTCGTGCCTCAGGGCGATCGCTGCGAGATCCTCAGCATCAGCACCAGCGGCTGGCGGCGCCATCACGGCGACCACCGTCGCAGTCTCGTCGAGATCCTCAACAACCTGGCCGCGGCGGTCGCCTGCGGCAGACTGCGTATGCTCGACGAGACCGAGCTGCTGCGGGAGACCCAGGCCGGCTCGGAGCTCCTGTGCTTCGCGATCGCGGACTCGGCCGCGCTGACGGCGGCGCGCGATGCCGTCGACGAGGTGCTCCAGGACGCC
>NZ_JBAZKR010000265.1:0-2674 GCF_041650655.1 Zavarzinia sp. | reverse complement strand
GTCTTCGAGGTCGCGTAGTTGCCGATCGAGGCGTCACCGAAGAACGTCTCGGGAAGACCGACCGCGGCGGCGACCTGCAGGAGCAGGAACCTGGAGTCGGAAGGGCCGGTCGTGGCGCCGGCCGTCTTGATCGGCTGCAGGTCCATCCCTGCGTTCTCGATCTGCATGGAGCCGGCAAGCGGCGGCGGGTTCGTCTCCCCGGCCGTGCGGCTCACCGTCGTGCCGTAGGCAGCCTTGGCGGCTGCGACCTCGGCGGCGCCGCCGGCGACCTTGGCCTTCCAGGCGAACTTGCGCAAGCTTCGCGTGATCGAGGCCCAGTCCTCGAGGTGCTCCTTGTGGGCGCGCGCCCAGTCGAGGGCCGCGTAGACCTCGCTCGTGCCGAACTGATCGAAGAAGAAGCCGCCCGTCTTCACGTGCATGATCGGCGAGTCCCACTCGACCGGCTTGCCGCCGATGCTCTCGAGGCGCTCCTCGCCCTTCGGGTCGTAGCGCCAGTCGGGGTAGTAGGTGATGTCCTGCTTCCAGGTGATGCGGCCGGTCTGCGGGTCCATCTCCTGGCGCTGCCAGACTCGTTTGTAGTACCAGGGCTCGGAGCGGTCGCCCGGGTTGCAGATGATCTCCTCGATCTCCTCGAACTGGATCGGGCGCACACGCAGAACGTCGGAGGCCACGGCGGGCTTGAAGATGCACAGGAAGACGTTGCCGGTGCAGCGCAGCTCCTTCTCGGCGTCGCCGAGCGCCTGCTGCCCGGTGAAGGCCTCCTGGTTGCCGTGGTCGTCGAGGAACTCCTGGATGACCTCGTTGGCGCGCTCGTCGCCGCAGGTGACACTGACGCCCTGGCCGAAGACGTAGAGCCGCTGCACCTCGACGCCGCGGTTGATCAGCGGGTTCTTGCGGTACATCAGGCGGCTGATCTTGGCGATGTCGTTCAGGCCGGCCCGCGAGAACTCCATCTCGCCGGTGATGCCGAGCTGCACCCAGCCGCGATCCTCGAGAGCCAGCTCAAGCTCGGCGAGGCGCTCGGTCATGGCGCTCTCCATGACGGCGAGCTGCCCCAGGCGCGCCTCGGCCTCGCTCAGAGGCGCAGAGACGGCGTCGGGCGTCGGTGTGTCGGTGGCTGCCACGTATACATCGTGGCAGTGGTCGACGTGCACCTGGGGCGCAAGATGCGAGCCTAGAGACGACAGCTTCGCGAACTACCTGCCTGGGGGGACGGGGGGCAGGTAGGTAGTTAGTAGCGGCCCATGAAGCCGTCCTCGTCCTCGTAGACGACGCGCATCGTCTGCGGCTCGGGCGGCGGCAGGTAGAACGCCTGGATGACGGCGTCGGCGAAGTCGGTTGAGCGGCCGATGCGCTCACGGATGTCGTCCTTGCTCTCGACGGCAATCTTACCGCCGGAGGTGACGCGCCAGCGCGGCGCGGTCAGGTCGCTGATCAGGTACTCGTTCGGGGGCAGCGCGACCTGCGGGTCGTTCGCCGGGTCGAGGAACTCGCGCATGGCCCACCAGGCGGCGCTGCGCTTGTTGACGAAGCCAAGCTCTCCGCTGATGTCGAGGACAGGCGTCGACTCGCCGGCATTGAAGGCGACCACGTTGAAGCGCTCCTCGCGCAGCCGGTCGACCACGCCGGCGCCGACGCCGATCACGTCGACGACCGCGTAGCCCGCCGGGTGGGCGCGCAGCACGCCGGCCGCCCTGCCCGTCGTCGCCATCGTGTCGGCGTAGTTGTAGTCGCGCAGCTCGGTGATCACGGGGCCCGAGCGCAGAGCGAGCACGGTGCGGTCTGCGCCGCCTCGCGCCACGTCGACACCGACGCAGGTCATCGGCGGCAAAACGTTTGTCGCCTTCCATGCATGCCAGCGCTCGACAGCAGCCTCGACCCAGGAGAGCGGAATGACCAGGTTCTCTGCGCTCGATGCGAACTCGCCCAGCACCTGCGTCACGTAGAGCGCCGAGTCCTCGCCCCACTGCAGGGCGCGCTTGGCCGCCCAGTCCGGGTTCATGCGCCCGGCATCGATCACCTGATCGCGGGAGACCGCCGAGGCGTGCCAGTCGAGCACGTGCGGCTTGCGTGACTGGATCTCATAGAAGCGGCCGGCGGGCTCGCCCGGCGTCGAGCAGCAGTAGGCGTAGCATTCGCCGATCGAGAGCGCTCCTTCGACGGCGTCGAACGTCGCGTTCGGGATGACCTTGGCCTCGTCGAGGATGAGCAGCACGTGGTCCGCGTGGGCGCCCTCGATCAGGTCGGAGCGCTCCGGCGACGCGGCGCTGGCCTGCCCGGTTGCGAGGTTCAGACCGAGCTTGAGCAGCTCGGCGTTGGCGATGTAGGGATCGCGGCCGACCTTGCCCCAGTTCAGCCGCCGCGCCCACTTGTGCACCTCGGGCCAGAGGTAGGCGGTCAGCTGGTGCCACGACCCGGCCGTCGTCACCGCCTTCCAGTCCTCGCCGTCGCGAGTGAGGGCGAACCAGTGCAGGGCGATCGCCTCCGAGGCCGTCTTGCCGAGGCCGCGAGGTCCGCGCGTGCACTCGCGGCCGTTCGCTGCCAGGCTGGCGAGCGACTCCTGCTGGTACTCGGTGAGGAAGCTGCCTTCCGGCCAGGTGATGCAGTCGGCGGCGAACGCTACAGGGTCGGACCAGTAGCGTCGGACAGGAGCGCTGCGACGCCGCTGGCGCTC
>NZ_JBAZKR010000264.1:0-2699 GCF_041650655.1 Zavarzinia sp. | reverse complement strand
CGGCCGTGCGGGGCGCTCATGCCGTCTTTTCTCCCGCCGGAGTGAAATACCCGGTGATTTCGAGGCCGAAGCCGGCCATGCTCGGCATCTTTCTCGGGCTGGACATCAGGCGCATCTTGCCGACCCCGACTTCACGCAGGATCTGCGCGCCGATGCCGTAAATTCGCGGGTCCCAGGTGTAGGCCGGCCGCTCGGTGCGCTCGTTCTTGAGCGCGGACAGCAAGGCGTTGCCGGTCTCCGCCCGATGCAGCAGCACCAGCACGCCGCGTCCCTGTTCGGCGATCGAGCGCAGCGCGAAATCGACGCTGTAGGTGTGGCCGCGGCTGCCGTGGTCGAGGAAGTCCAGCACGCAGACGGCTTCATGCACGCGCACCAAGGTTTCGTCGCCGGCCTTGATCTCGCCGCAGGACATGGCCAGATGCACGTCGCCGCTGCTGCGATCGGCGAAGGCGCGCATGCGGAAGCGGCCTTGGGCGCATTCGACATCCTTGTCGGCGACGCATTCGATGAGCTTTTCGGTCTCCGAGCGGTAGTGGATCAGGTCGCGGATGGTGCCGATCTTGAGGCTGTGCTCGCGGGCGAATTCGAGCAGGTCGGGCAGCCGCGCCATGGTGCCGTCGTCCTTGAGGATCTCGCAGATCACCGCGGCGGGCTCCAGGCCCGCGAGTTGGGCGAAGTCGCAGCCCGCTTCGGTGTGGCCGGCGCGCACCAGCACGCCGCCGTTTTGCGCCATCAGCGGGAAAATGTGGCCGGGCTGGACGATGTCGGCAGGGCTGGCGCTCTTCGCCACGGCGGCCTGCACCGTGCGCGAGCGGTCCTGGGCCGAGATGCCCGTGGTGACGCCCTCGGCGGCCTCGATCGACATGGTGAAGGCGGTGCCGTGCTGCGCCTTGTTGTCGCGCACCATCAGGGGCAGGTCGAGCTGGCGGCAGCGGGCTTCGGTCAGCGTCAGGCAAATCAGGCCGCGGCCGTGCTTGGCCATGAAGTTGATGGCTTCGGGCGTGACGTGCTGGGCGGCGAGCACGAGGTCGCCCTCGTTTTCGCGGTCTTCTTCATCGACCAGAATGACCATGCGCCCGGCACGCATGTCGGCGACGATATCGAGAACGGGACTGATGCTCATGGCTGCTTTACCAAACTTGGGAAGGCGCGCATTTTACGCTTTGCCGGTCGTCAGCATCCGTTCGACGTAGCGCGCGATCAGGTCGATCTCGAGGTTGACCTTCGCGCCGGGATGCAGGTGCTTCAGGGTCGTCACCTCGACGGTGTGCGGAATCAGGTTGATCGAAAACCGGCGGCCCTTGACGCTGTTGGTCGTCAGCGACACGCCATCGACGGTGATCGAGCCCTTGCGCGCGATGTATTTCGCCAGATTTCTCGGCGCCTTGATCACCAGCTGATGCGATTCGCCGACCGGTTCGAACTTCTCGACTTCGCCGACGCCATCGACATGCCCCGACACCAGATGGCCGCCGATGAAGTCGGACAGGCGCATGGCCTTTTCCAGATTGACTTCGCCGCCCTGCGCATCGAGGCCCACCGTGCAGTTCAGCGTTTCGCGCGAGACGTCGACTTGGTAGCTGCCGCGCTTTTTTGCGATGACGGTCAGGCAGACTCCGCAGTGCGCGATCGAGTCGCCCAATGCGACGTCCGCGAGCTTCAGGCCCGGCGCTTCGACGGTGAGGCGAACGCCTTTTTCCAGCGGCTGGACGCGGCTGATTTTTCCTACGGCGGTGATGATGCCCGTGAACATGGGAACTCCTGAAAATTAGCGCAGCACGCGCTCGAGGGTAGGCAGAAAGCTTTCGGCGGGCTGGAAGCCGACGACACGCAGATCGACCTGCTCGCGGCCGGCGGCGTCCCAGAAGATGATGCCCGGCGGACCGAACAGGCCGAAGCGCTTGAGCAGCGCCGCGTCCGCATCGGTGTTCGCGGTCACGTCGGCCTGCAGCAACACGAGTTGCTTCATGCGCGCGGCGACCTTGGGTTCGGCGAAGGTGAAGCGTTCCATTTCCTTGCAGCTGACGCACCAGTCGGCATAGAAATCCAGCATGACGGGTTTGCCGGCCGCTTTCGCCTGGGCCAAGCGGGTGTCGAGAGCCTCCACCGACGCAATGCGCTCGAAAGTCGGCGCTGGTGCTTCGGCGGCGAGTCCGCTGCGCAGGAAGCCCAGCGGCTGCAGCGGATCCCTGGCACCGCCGAGCACGCCGATCAGCATCGCCGCGCCGCCGAGCAGCAGGACGACGCCGAGGCCCTTGCCCAGGCGCTGCCAGCCGTGGGCGTGCGGCGGCAGGGGGTCGAGCGCATGCAGGAAGATCGCCGGGACGACCATCAGCAATGCCCAGCCGAGCATCTGCAACCACATCGGAATCACGGGGGAAACCAGCCACAGGGCAGTCGCCAGCATGACGACGCCGAAGAAATTCTTGACGCCATCCATCCACGGTCCGGATTTCGGCAGCAGCGAACGGGAGAAAGCGCCGACCAGCAGCAGCGGCACGCCCATGCCGAGCGCCATGACGAACAGCGCGGCGCCACCCAGTACCGCATTGCCGGTCTGCGCGATGTACAGCAAGGCGCCGGCCAGCGGTGCCGCGACACAGGGGCCGACGATCAGCGCCGACAACGCGCCCATCAGCGCAATGGCCGGTAGCGAGCCGCCCTGGCGATTGGCCGTGTCGGACATGCGGCTCTGCAAC
>NZ_JBAZKR010000263.1:0-2731 GCF_041650655.1 Zavarzinia sp. | reverse complement strand
GCCAGCTATGCTCCGGCCCGATGCCCGGATAGTCGAGACCGGCGGAAATCGAATGGGCCTCGATGATCTGGCCGTCGTCGTCCTGCAGCAGATAGGTGCGGTTGCCGTGCAGCACGCCGGGCCGGCCCTTGGCCAGCGAAGCCGCGTGCTTGCCGCTCTCGAGCCCGAGGCCGGCGGCCTCGACCGCGTCGATCGCGACTTCCTTGTCGTCGAGGAAGGGGTAGAACAGGCCGATGGCGTTGGAGCCGCCGCCGACGCAGGCGACCAGCGTGTCCGGCAGGCGGCCTTCCGCCTTCAGCATCTGGGCCTTGGACTCATGGCCGATCACCGCCTGGAAATCGCGCACCATGGCGGGATAGGGATGCGGGCCGGCGACGGTGCCGATGATGTAGAACGTGTCCTCGACCTGGGTCACCCAGTCGCGCAGGGCCTCGTTCATCGCGTCCTTCAGGGTCTGCGAGCCCGAGGTGACGGGGACGACTTCGGCGCCCAGCAGCCTCATGCGGAACACGTTCGGGCTCTGCCGCTCGATGTCGGTCTTGCCCATGTAGATGGTGCAGGGCAGGCCGAAGCGGGCGGCCACCGTCGCCGTCGCCACGCCATGCTGGCCGGCGCCGGTCTCGGCGATGATGCGCTTCTTGCCCATGCGCCGGGCCAGCAGGATCTGGCCCATGCAGTTGTTGATCTTGTGGGCGCCGGTGTGGTTCAGCTCTTCCCGCTTCAGATAGATCTTGGCGCCGCCGAAATGGTCGGTCAGCCGCTCGGCGAAATAGAGCGGGCTGGGCCGGCCGACGTAATGTTCGAGGAAATAGTCGAGTTCGGCGCGGAACGACGGGTCCTTGCGGGCGTCCTCATAGGCCTGTTCGAGGTCGAGGATCAGCGGCATCAGCGTCTCGGCGACGAAGCGCCCGCCGTAGATCCCGAAATGCCCGTGCTCGTCGGGACCCTCGCGGTAGGAATTGGGCGTCTGTGCGGGCGCCATGGCCATGATCGTTCCTCAAACAGACCGCGCCGCCGCCAGGAAGGCGGCGATCAGGTCGACAGTCTTTACCCCCGGCGCCGATTCGACACCGCTCGACACATCCACCGCCGAGGCCCCGGAAATTCGGATCGCTTCGGCGACGTTGTCGGGGGTCAGCCCGCCTGCCAGGAACCAGGGCCGCGACCAGCGCTCATCGGCGATCAGGCCCCAGTCGAAGGCAAGGCCATTGCCGCCGGGAAGGCCTTTTCTAGGCGGTTTGGCGTCGAGGAGCAACAGGTCGGCAACAGACTCGTAATCATGGGCGGTCGCGACATCCCCCGCCCCGGCAATGCCGACCGCCTTCATCACCGGCAGGTTGAAGCGCTGGCGCAGCTCGGCGACCCGCGCTGGGCTTTCCTTGCCATGGGCCTGCAGGATCTTCACCGGCGCCTCCGCCAGGATGGCGGCAAGGGCGGCGTCGTCGGCATCGACCGTCAGGGCGACCGGGGTCACCCCTTCCGGCAGGCGGGCGATCAGGGCGCCGGCCTCGGTCGGGGAGAGGTTCCGGGGCGACGGCGGGTAGAACACGAAGCCGACATGGCTCGCGCCGTGCTGGACGGCGGCATCGACGGCTTCGGGCGTGCGCAACCCGCAGATTTTGACGGCAACGGACATGGGCGGGACTATAGCAGCTTTCCGGCGGCCCAGTGTTGCAGTGCATCGAAATCTGCCGCGCCGTCGAGGTGGGCCGCCACCCGCTCGCCCATCACCGCGCCGAACTTGAAGCCATGGCCCGAGCAGCAGGACAGGACGAGGGCGCCGTCGACGTCGGCGATGCGGAAACGCTCGTCCGCCGTCACGGTATAGAGGCAGGTCTTGGCTTCGATGATGCGGTAATCGTCGAAATCGCGGAAACGGCGGCGGCCGCCTTCCCAGATCGCTTTCGCTTCATCCTTGCCGGCGCCGCGCCGGGCCTCCGGATCGTCCGGGCCACCGTCCATGTGATGATCGCCGAGCTTCAGGCCATAGCCGTCGACCGGCGGCACGGCATAGAAACCGTCGTCCCGCTCGATCTCCAGCAGCATGGGGCCGCTGGCCCAGGCGTCTTTCCACTTTGCCGGCACTTTCGCGTAAGTGACGACCTGGCGCACCGGACGCAGCTCGGCGGCGAGAGAGGGGACGAGGCGGGGCGTCCAGGCGCCGGCGGCGACCACCAGCCGGTCGCCCTCGATCCGGCGGCCATCGGCGAGGATCGCCGTCGCCCGCCCGGGGTCGAGGTCTGCGACGGCGATGCCCTCCAGCAGGGTACCCTTCTCGCGGACATAATCGCCGAGACCGCCGACGATCCGGTCCGCCAGCAGGGCGCCGCCGCTGCGCAGCCACAGGGCGTCGATCGCGCCGTCGGACGAGAGCATGGGAAAGCGCCGGTCGAGTTCGGCCGGCTTCAGCCGCTCGTAAGCGATGCCCAGCCGGTCGAGGGAGGCGGCGGATTGGTCCGCCCAGTCGCCCGCCGCGAAATGATGGGCAAGGGTGCCGGTCTCGACATAATGCCGGCGGCCGAGGTCGCGCCAGACCCCCTCCCACGCCGCATAGGCGTCGTGGATCATCAGGGCATAGCCGTCGAGCGCGCCGTAGGGGTAGCGGATCAGCCGGTGGCGGTCGACCGAGGTGGCGAGCGGATCGGGCACCCGGCCCTGTTCGATCACCGTGACCTCCATGCCCCGATTGATGGCGGCCCTTGCGGTGGCGAGGCCGTAGAGGCCACCGCCG
>NZ_JBAZKR010000262.1:0-2732 GCF_041650655.1 Zavarzinia sp. | reverse complement strand
GTCGGCGATGCTGCCGGCGCCGACAAGGTCCACGCCGTCGAGCACGCCGGCGTCGACGCGAAAGGCGGCCTCGTCGTACGGCGCGCCGTCGTACTCGACGACGTCGAGCCCCTTCACGGCCACCGTACCGTCGGCGTCGTGCAGCGTCGCGATCATGTGCGTCAGGGCGATGAGCGCGTCTGGCGCCGGGCCGCCGAACATGCCGCTGTGCACGGCGCCCTCGAGGGTTTCGACCTCCACGTCCAGGGCGGCCATGCCGCGCAGCGACGTGGTCAGCGTGGGTACGCCGATGCTGTAGTTGCCGACGTCTGCGATGACGATGACGTCGGCCTTCAGCAGGTCGGCGTTGGCTTTGACGAACTCCTCGATGCCGCCCTGGCCGCTCTCCTCCTGGCCCTCGATGAGAACCTTGACGCCCACCAGGCAGTCGGCGCCGAGCGCCGCGAGGGCGCCGACGTGCATGATGATGCCCGATTTGTCGTCGGCGGCGCCGCGGCCGTAGAGGCGGCCGGCGCGCTCCGCGGGCGCGAAGGGCGGGCTCGTCCAGGCCTCGTCCGGACCCGCCGGCTGCACGTCGTAGTGCGAGTACAACAGAACGGTGGGCGCGCCTGGCCGCGCCGGCCGCGCCCCGAACACCGCCTGCGGCGCGCGCGCGACGTCGGCCATCCGCACCTCCGGCAGGCCGGCCTTCTTCAAGAGCTCCGCCACGGCCTGGCCGGCCTGCGTCACCGGCTCCTCGGGGAAGTCCTCGAAGGCCACCGACGGCAGGCGCACGAGGCGCTCCAGATCGGCGCGCAAGCCGGGCATGAGCCCGGCGACGGTCTGGCGTAGCGCGTCCGCGTTCATGCGGTCTCCTTCTCGGGCGTCGGCGCGCCCGCGTGTGTCATTGCGTCGTCCCGAACTTGAGGCCGTCGAGGAACTCCCTGTACGCGGCCAGCTTCTGAGGTGCGTACACCTCTAGGACGATCACCCCGGCGCTCAGCAGCTTCCCGTCGAGGATCACCGAGCGGCTGGCCGGGCCGGCGTTGCCGAACTGCATGGCCAGCTCGGCCTCGAGCAGGCCGCTTCCGACCTGCTCGGCAAACGCTCCGCCGTCGGTACCGAAGAGCTCGACGATGGTGTCCTCCTCGGATGCCGTGAACCCGGCCGCCTCGAGCTTGGTGATCAGCTCCCGCGCCTTGGCGTGCGCCTCCCGGTTGTCCTGCTCATGCCTGCGTACGGCGACTCCGGCGGCCATCAGCGCCACGATGACCACGACGATCGTCACGTAGATCCAGGTGTGTGACTTCTCTTGCACCGTCATCACCTCCTCAGCCCTTCTGGGACGCGTCGGGCTCCGGGACGGCTACTTTCCAGCCCGGCTTGCGGATCCTGAGGAAGAGGAAGGGCACGACGAGGCCGATGAGCACCACGCCGCCGAGAATCATGAAGAAGTAGACCACCGGGCTGCCGCCTCCGAACTGCGAGGGCGGCACGAAGCCGATGGCGAAGGCGAGGACCGACGCCACCAGCCCGACGACGGCGAGGACCGGCAGAATGGGCGCCCGGTAGCCGCGGGGATGGTCGGGCTGATTCTTGCGCAGGCGCATCGCGGCGATGAACATCAGCACGTACATGATCAGGTAAACCTGCGTGGTGATGGCCGAGAAGATCCAGTACACGCTCTGCACGTTGGGGACGAGCGCGAAGAGCAGGGCGATGACGCTGACGATGGCGCCCTGCGCGAACAGGATGTTCACCTGGATGCCGTGCTCGTTGACCTTCTGGAAGAACGGCGGCAGATAGCCCTCCTGGCGGCCAATCTGCAGGAGGCCCTTGGACGGGCCGGCGAGCCATGCCATCATGCCGCCGAGCGCCGCGGTGATCAGCATGATGCCGAGGATCGGCGTGAGCCAGGCCACGTCGAAGTACGTGAAGAAGGCGGTGAAAGCCTGCATCACGCCGGCCGTGAGCGTGAGCTCTTTGGCCGGCACGACCCAGCTGATGGCTACGGCCGGCAGCACGAAGATGACGACCACCAGACCCATGGCGAGGAACATCGCCTTGGGGAACTCCTTGGCCGGGTTCGCCATGCTCTTGACGTGCACGGCGTTGACCTCCATGCCCGCATACGAGAGGAAGTTGTTGACGATAAGGACGAGGCTGGCGAGGCCGGCGAACTGCGGCAGGAGTGCGCTGGCGTTCATGGGCGCCGAGCTGGGGTTGCCCTGGATCAGGTAGATGACGCCGAGGATCACGAGCGCCGTGCCGGGGATCGCCGTGCCCAGGAGCATGGAGCTGCTCGACAGCCTGGCGACGAGGCCGACGCCGCGCATGCTCACCATCGTCGAGACCCAGTAGACGACGATGATCACCACGGCGGTGTAGTAGCCGTTGCTGGCCAGGCTCGGCATGAAGACGTAGGCGAGGGTGCTGGCCACGTAGGCGAGCAGGCTGGGGTAGTAGGTGAGCGTCATCGCGAACTGCGTCCAGATGGCGACGAAGCCCGCCTGCGGCGTGATGCCCTGGCGGACCCAGTTGTACACGCCGCCGTCCCAGCCGGAGGCCAACTCGGCGGCGACCAGCGACGTGGGCAGCAGGAAGACGATGGCGGGGAGCGCGTAGAGGAAGATGCACGCCAGCCCGTAGACGGCCATGCTAGGGGTGTTACGGATGCTCGCCACGGCCGAGACCGTCATGAAGCACATGGTGAGCCACGTGATCGTTTTGGCCGACGGCAGCGCCGCCGCTTT
>NZ_JBAZKR010000261.1:0-2734 GCF_041650655.1 Zavarzinia sp. | reverse complement strand
CCGCGAAGCCGATCGTCTACGTGACGCTCAACGACATGACTGCCCATCTCGACGTCACCGACATGGCCGAGGCTGTGGTCGGCGGGCGTGAGGCGCTCACCGAGCGGCCTCTCGTGGCCTGCTACAAGAACACCCTGTTCCCGCTGGTGCACAACGCCGAGGCAGTGCGCACCTTGTTGGACCTGGCCGGCCGCGGCCTGCCCTGCATCTACAGTCCCGTGAGCACGGCCGGGACCGTCGCGCCGATGACCGTCCTCGGCGCGACGGTGGTCGTGAACGCCGGCGTGCTCGCCGGCCTCGTCATGGCCCAGCTCAAACGCGAAGGCGCTCCGTACATCGCCATCGGCTGGGCCGGTGAGGTCCTCGATATGCGCACCATGGTCGACATCTTCGCGTGGCCTGATCATCGCGCCGTGTACTCGAGCCTGCTGCACTGGTACGACCTGCCGATGTGGACGCTGGGCGGGGTGACCGACAGCAAGCTGCCCGACCAGCAGGCCGCCGCCGAGGCGGCGCTCACGCTGCTCGCCGACGCCGTGAGCGGCGGCCACATGATTCACGACATCGGCTTCATGGAATCGGCGTACACCGGCTCGCTCGCGTCGACCAGATCCTCGCCGAGCATGAAGTGCCGGCGCTGCCGGCCGCGGTGCAGGCCGCGATCGACGGCATCCTCGCGCGAGCGGAGGCGCGGGCCCGGCCGACCTGACGGCCCGCGCAGTAGCCTGAATAGCCGCCCCAGAAGAGTTCCTCGGCCGGTTTGGGCAACGTCCCTCCGGCCTTAACGGCGGCCACCAGGGCGTCGTCCACCGGCCGCCTGCTCTCGAGGTTGATGGCCAAAGCGACGCCCATCCGACGGGCGGAGCCCGCGCCGCCGAAGGTATACTCAGACAACCGTATTCGCAGATCCCGACCCCATCGAGGTGCGTCATGAAGCCACGTGAGTTCGTCCCCAACGTCCATCTCATCGGCGCGGTCGATTGGGACCGCAGGCTCTTCGACGCTCTCATCCCGCTGCCCGACGGCACCAGCTACAACGCATACTACGTGCACGGCAGCGAGAAGAACGTCCTCCTCGACACCGTCGATCCCGTCCAATGGCGCACCTTGTCGCTGCAGCTCGACCAGCTCCCCGCGCCGGACTACCTCGTGATCCATCACGTTGAGCAGGATCACTCCGGATCCACGCCCATGCTGCTGGACCGCTTCCCGGATCTCACCGTCGTCTGCAACGAGAAAGCCAGGGGCATGCTTCTGGACCATTTGCACATCGACGACGCGCGCTTTCACATCGTCGCCGACGGCGATGAGCTCTCGCTGGGCGACAAGACGCTGAAGTTCGTCTTCACGCCGTGGGTCCACTGGCCCGAGACCATGTGCACGTGGCTCGAAGAGGACAGGATCCTGTTCAGCTGCGACTTCTTCGGCTCGCATTACGCGACCAACGACGTGTTCGCCGACAAGCACAAGGTCTACGACGGCGCCAAGCGCTACTATGCCGAGATCATGATGCCGTTCGGCGTCCAGGTGCTGAAGAACGTCGACAAGGTGACGCAGTACCCGATCGCCATCATCGGACCCAGTCATGGGCCGGTGTACGACGACCCAGGGTTCATCATCGAGGCCTACCGCGACTGGGCCGGCGGCGAGCCGCAGAACATCGTCTGCCTGCCGTACGTGACGATGCACGGCAGCACGCGGCTGATGGTCGACTACCTCACGGCCGCGCTCACCGACCGCGGCGTGGCGGTGGAGCGCTTCGACCTTACGACGCTCGACGCCGGTGAGCTCGCCAGCTCCCTGGTCCACGCCGGCACCATCGTGCTGGGCACGCCGACGGTGCTTGGGGGGCCGCATCCCCTGGCGATGTACGCGGCCGCGCTCGCCAACGCTCTGCGGCCGCGCGCCCGGTTCGCGACGGTGATCGGCTCGTACGGCTGGGCCGGCAAGACCGTCGAGACGCTGGCCGGCATGATGGGCAAGCTCAAGCTCGAGCTTCTCGAGCCTGTGCTCGCCAAGGGCATGCCGCGAGAGGCCGACTACGTCGCTCTCGACGCCTTGGCCGACGCCATCGCCGAAAAGCACAAGGATCTGGCGCCGCGCAACTTCGCCGACCTCACCGTCTGCAACACGGACCACTGAGGAGGTGGGCCGGCGCGGGGGCCGCAGCGGCTGCTTCCGGACCGGCTGCTTGAGGCGGGCGCCATGGTGACCGTCGTCCTCGGCCTGGGGTCGGCGCTCGGCTATGCCCTGCACGACTTCCTGATGGTCAAGATCGTGCGGGCCGCCGCCGTATGGACGGCGCTGACGTGGTCGATGGCTGTGGGGGTCGCGATCCTGGTTCCGCTCGCCCTGGTCCTGGACGGTCCGCCCAGCGGCGCCGCCGAGTGGCGTGCGGCCGGCTTCGCCGCGGCCAGCGGCGTCTGCGAAGCCGCGGGCCTCGGCTGCCTGCTCCGCGGACTCGTCGTCGGGAACCTCTCCGTGGTGACTCCGCTCGCCTCGCTGGCCGGCGGCTTCGTGGCCGTGATCATGATCGTTCAAGGCGAGCCGCTGCCTGCGCTGGCGGCGATCGGGCTGTCGCTCGCCGTGGCCGGTGGTCTCATGGCGTCAGTCGAGATGGCGCCGAAGGAAGAGCTGTTCGGGCCGGACGGCGCGGCAGCGCCGGCCCGCCGGACCCGCGCCACGGCTGGCGCCGGCTGGGCTCTGCTCTCGTCGGCGCTGTTCTCGGTGACGA
>NZ_JBAZKR010000260.1:0-2758 GCF_041650655.1 Zavarzinia sp. | reverse complement strand
GGTGGTGTGCCATCCCATCTGGACCTTGGGTTCCGAGAGGTAAGCCATGAACTTCGCCACGCCCTTGTATTCGTCAGGCTTCTTGCCGCCCATCACCCACAGCGAAGCGCCGCCGATGATCGAGTTCTGCGGCGCGCCTTTCACGTCGTCGTGGTAGGGAATGAAATTGACCGACCATTCGAACTTGGCCGCCTTCTTGATGCCGGCAATGGCGCTCGCGCTGCCGCTGAACATGGCGCACTCGCCGCTGTAGAACTTGGCGTCGCCCTGGTTGGTGCGTCCGGCGTAGGTGAACAGGCCTTTCTTCGCCATGTCGCCGAGCATCGCGACGTGGCGCACATGCAAGGGCGAATTGATCGTGAATTCGGTATCGAACCCGCCCATGCCGTTCTGCTTGGTGCCGATCGGCACGTTATGCCAGGCGCTGAAGTTCTCGATGTGCATCCAGGATGGCCAGCTGGTGGTATAGACGCACTGCTGGCCGGTCGCCTTCAGCTTCTCGGCGGCAACGAGGAACTCCTTCCACGTCTTCGGCGCCACCGGCTCCAGGCCGGCCTTCTTGAAGGCATCCTTGTTGATGTAGAACATCACCGTCGAGCTGTTGAAGGGGAAGGACAGCATGTTGCCCTTCACGTCCGAGTAATAGCCGGTCACGGTAGGCAGGTAGGCATTCGGATCGAAGGGTTCCTTGGCGTCCGTCATCACCTTGGCCACCGGCACGATCGCACCCTTGGCCGCCATCATGGTCGCGGTGCCGACTTCGAACACCTGCAGAATATGCGGTGCGTTGCCGGCGCGGAAGGCGGCGATTGCAGCCGTCATCGACTCGGGGTACTGCCCCTTGTAGACGGGGACGACCTTGTAGTCCTTCTGGCTTTCGTTGAACTTGGTGGCCAGGCCGTTGAGTGCCTCGCCGAGCGCGCCTCCCATCGAATGCCACCACTGGATCTCGGTCTGGGCCTGTGCGGCCGTCGCGCCGAGCAGTCCGGCAGCGAATAGGGTGGCGGTGAGCGTGTTGATTCGCATGATGTCCTCCTTTGGTTGCCCCGAATGCCGGGTCGGTATTTCGCCGGAAAAACTCGCCTTAGTATAGCTTGAAGAAAAGATGCAAAACGGGATAGCCGCGATGCCGCGCCGGGCCTGATGCCGAGCCACCGGCCGGGTTTGGCGCTCAGCGAATTTCCTTGCGCGCGGCGCCCACCTCGATGTCGGCGGCGCGCTGCATTTCGCCCGACTCGAACATCTGCGGGTTGTCGATGAAGGCATTGGCCCAGGCGATGGTGTCGCTGCCCCAGAAGTTCTGTCCGCGAAACGCCAGCGTCGGCACGCCGAACACGCCTTGCGCCGCGGCGGCAGCGGTGTTGTCCATCAATGCCTGCTTGACCTGCGGATCGCCGATCAGCGCTGCCGCCCTCTCGCCGCCGACACCGAGCCGCCCGCAGAACAGCGGCCATTCTGCGGCTAGGTCGCGCCCTTCGCCCCAGATGAAATCGTAGGCCGCCTCCACCGCCGCGCGCGGCGCGCCGAGGCCGACCAGCAGGCGTTGCCCGTGCAGCGGGTTGAAGGGATGGCGCGGCGGCAGGCGGAAGGGGATGCCATGTTGCGCGGCGGCCCATACGCAACTGCGGTAGGTGTGCAAACGCTTCGGCGCCAGCTCCGCCGGTCCCTTGTTGTCCCAATGCTTGAGCAGGCCGGCGAAGAGCACCGGGACCGGTTCGACATCGAGTGCCGGGTGCAATTCGCCGAAGCGCTTGAGATGGAGGTAGGCGAAGGGCGAGACAATGTCGAAATACCAGCGGGCGGGGATGCGTTGCGTCATGCCTTGCCTTTCTGTCGGGTTGATCGGACAACTTGTCGGGCCGAATTGCCGGTACCGGCTACGGCGCCCGGCGCGGCACGATGCGCAGCCACAAGGGCGAGGCGTGGCTACCGGCGCGGCCGAGGTAGGTGCGCGCCTTGAACTTGCCGGCGGCTTCGTTCTGCGGATCGCCCTCCACTTCCAGCCAGAGCGGAAAGGCGACGCCCGGCGCGATGCCGGATTCATCGCGCTCCAGCGCCAGTTCGAAGCGGCGGTGGCCGCTCAGCGCGCTGGCGCCGCGCGCACGTTCGTAGATGCGCCAGTCGGTACGTGACCGCGGCGCATGGTCGCCCCAGGGAAAGCGCGTCTGGCGCAGCGACGACACTCCGCCATGGCGGTCGAGAAAGACACGTTCGTTGTCGAGCCAGGGCGACAGCCCGATGTGGAACCAGACGCGGAACTGGTCGAAGCCCCCGCTCGTCGTTTCGGCCGGGACGTCGGCGGCGAAGTAGAGGTAGCGTTCGTCGCCGGCGACATGCACCACCGTGCCCAGCGCCTGCGGCGCCAGTTCGATGCGCCGCGCGCCGCGCCATTCGTCCGCACCGATGTTGCCGTCAAGCAGCGGCGGCGTCGCGATGATGGGGATGTCCAGCACTTCCTGCCCGGCCGGCGCGCTGCGCGCTGCGGCCAGGCGACTGCGCGCGGCCTTGGTCCAGTCCTCGAAATTGCGCCAGGGCGGAAAGTACCAGCGCCGCGCTTCCCCGCCGTCGATGCGCGCCCAGCCCTCGTCCTCGACCAACAGTGCATAGCGCGCCAGGCGCCGGTGGTCGTCGGCTACATCGGGCCAGCGCGGTTCGGCCGGCATCGTTACGAGCAGCACCTGCGCCGCGAGCAAGGCCGCGACGAGGAAATAGCCGCGGCCCGCCCACGACAGATTGCGCAGCCATGCGATCCACACCG
>NZ_JBAZKR010000259.1:0-2761 GCF_041650655.1 Zavarzinia sp. | reverse complement strand
GGTGATGTGCAGGGCGACGATGGCCCAGACCAGCCCGGCAAAGATGCGCTCGAACTGGACCATCCAGGTGGCGTCGGCGAAGCTCAGGCGCAGCACGTAGAACACCACGCGAATCACCGCCAGCGAGGAGAGCAGCGGCAGGGCCAGCGACAGCAGGCTGACGCGTATCCACTGCTCGGCGATGGGACGCGCGACCAGCACCAGAATCACCGCCAGCAGCGGGACGGTGATGCGCTTCAGCCCGCGCCGCCCCAGGTCCCAGGCCCGGCCGGCGCCGATCTGGCGACTGCGCACGATGCGCTCGCCGAACTTCGCCAGCAGCAGGCACGCGGCGAGGACGAGCAGCTGCCACACCAGATCGGGCTGGCGCAGATCGGCCAGCACGCTGCGCCACAAGCTCGCCAGCTCGTGTTGTGTCATCTCACTGCGCTCCGCTCATGGGTTCCGCCTCGTCCCGGTGGCGCTGCCAGTTATCCAGATAGCGCCGCACCAGCGCCGGATTGTCGCGCAGGATCAGCAGATTCTCGGCATTGCGCGCCTGTGCCGACCAGGTGAAATTGTAACTGCCGGTGATGACGAATCCGTGCGCCGTCGCGGCGTCTATCAGCAGCACCTTGTTGTGCGCGACGGCGTAGCGTGTTTCCAGCCGGACCGCAATGCCCTCGGCAGCGAGCTTGGGAACCAGCGAATTCTCGCCTTTGCTCACCATGTCCCGGTCGGCCAGCACTTCGACCGCCACGCCGCGCGCATGGGCGTCCTGCAGCGCCCGGGCGATCGAGCGGCTGGTGAGCAGATAGGCCTGGACATGGATGCTTTTTTTCGCTTCGCCCAGCGCCCGCACGATGGCGCCCTCGGCATCGTCCCAGGGCGTGAACAGCGCTTCCACCGTGCCGGTGGCCGGCAGCGGCGTGGCGCCGGCGCCGGCGCCGACTGTTGCGCTGAAAGACAGCGCAACAGTCATTGCCAACCACCATCCCCCCATCCCCCTTCCCGGGAAAGGGGGTGACCTCGGTTCGCGGCCTATGGCCGCTCCATCGTTGACGATCACTTGGTGCGCTCCAGCACCGCTGCGTAGAAAGCATCGGTGCCATGTTTCTGCGGCGACAGATGCATGTCTTCGCCGCAATCGATGGCGATGCCCTGCGCGGCCAACACCTCCTGCGCCGACAGGCGACGGAAATCGGCATGCGCGGCGAGGAAGGCATTGACGATCTCCTCGTTCTCCTCCGCCAGGATGCTGCAGGTCGCATACACCAGCCGGCCGCCGGGCTTCAGCAGCTTCGCCGCGGCGGCGAGGATGGCCGCCTGCTTGACGACCAGCTCGTCCACGCTCTGCGGCGACTGACGCCACTTGAGGTCGGGATTGCGGCGCAAGGTGCCCATGCCTGAACAGGGCGCATCGACCAGCACGCGATCGGCCTTGCCCTGCAGCCGCTTCACCCGCGTGTCGTTCTCGCCGGAGATGCAGGCCGGATGCACGTTCGACAGGCCGGCGCGGGCGGCGCGCGGCTTCAGCTTGGCCAGCCGCTTGTCCGACACGTCGAAGGCATACAGGCGTCCGGTGGAGCGCATCAGGGCGCCGAGGATCAGCGTCTTGCCGCCGGCGCCGGCGCAGAAATCCACCACCATCTCGCTGCGCCTCGGCGCCAGCAGGATGCCGAGCAGCTGCGAGCCCTCGTCCTGCACTTCGATGCTGCCGTCGAGGTAGGCCGGATGCTTCTGCAGATAAGGCTTGGTCTTCAGGCGCACGCCCAGCGGCGAATACGGACAGGGCGTGGCCGCAATGCCGTCGGCGGCGAGGCGCGCGATCACGCCCTCGCGCTCCGCCTTCAGCGTGTTCACCCGCAGGTCGAGCGGCGCCGGCGTGTTCAGCGCGCGGGCCAGGGCCAGCAGTTCCTCCGGCGACATGCGCGGCGCCAAACGTTCGACCAGCCAGTCGGGAAAGTCCAGTCGCTCGGCCAGCGTCAGCTCCGGTTCCGGCTGGCGCCGGATCTCCGCCAGCCATTCCACCTCGCCCGGCAGCAACGCGCCTTCGAGCTGGCGCTGCGACATGCCGCGCACGCGCGACAGCGAGAGTAGCACCAGCTCGCGCGGCGAGATGCGGCGCGCGCCCGCTGACGCCGCCCCGGGCCTCGGCCCGCGCTTCGGCGTCGAGCCGGGGGCGAGGAAGGCCGGCTCCAGATTCGGCCCGCAAGCGGCGAGGCGCTCCAGCAGGCGCTTCCTGCGCAATACGGCATAGGCCGTTTCGGCGATGAAGGCGCGGTCTTTCGCGCCGCTCTTGCGCGCCCGGAAAAAGGCCGACAAGGCCGCGTCGGCAGGCTGGCTGAAGGTCAGCAAGGCGGCGGTGGCTGCCACCGCCGCGTTCAGCAGGTCGGCCGCGAGGCCTTCGACCGCCGCCGGCTGCTCCGCGCCATGGCCGGTAGTGGTTCGCGCGGCGTCGCGGCGCGGACCGCCCGCGCCCCGTGCCGTGCCGCGCGGCTTGCCGTGCTTCCTGTCGTCGCTCATGCCGCGTCTCGCTTTCCTGCAATGGGGTGGAAGGGAAGGTTCATTATTGCTCCTGCATCTCGATGTCCTGCGCGACCTGGTCGAAGATCTCGCCCTTGCGGTCGGTGAAGCGGATTTTCAAGGGCAGCGCGCGCATGTCCGGCGCTATCCAGAGTTCGATGGTGTCATTGCCGCTGCGAATTCTCAAGCGCGATGCCCGGCGCTCGCCCGTCGGCAGCAGTAGCACTTCTTCGCCGAGGACTTCGACGCGATAGGT
>NZ_JBAZKR010000258.1:0-2766 GCF_041650655.1 Zavarzinia sp. | reverse complement strand
CCCGGCGCTGGCTCCAGTCGCCGGACCGCATGGGGCGCACCATCTCGGGCGAGGTCGATCTTGACCGTCTGGCCGCCGACCTCGGATCCGGCCTCTTCGCCGGGAGGGATTCGGCGCCGTGGTTCCTGGTCGGGCTTCCGGGCCTCGTCGCCGACGTCTACGCGACCGGGGCGATGTCCGTAGCTGGGCCCGACGGGGTCGCGCTCGGGAGCGGACGAGAGGCGGCCCTGGCCGTCCTCTTCGACCGCCGCGACGAGCCCGCCCGGGAGACGGTCCTCCGGGCTCTGCGCGCCGCCTGCGCCCTGGACGTCTGGAGCGGCGGTGGGATCGACCTCTGGCGCGTCGGTGACCCGGCGCCGGAAAGGGTGGAATCGTGAGCAAGCCGACCCTGACTCTGCCCCTCGGTGACAACCTCTCGTCGTCCCTCGGCGTCGTCCGGGACGCCTACTCGGCTCGGATCGCGCTCCCCGCCGGAGCCGCCCCGCCGGAGCTGCCGCCCGAGCCAGAGCCCACGGACAAGGAGGTGGCGGCCCTGTGCATCCACTACGTCGCCGCCGTCATCGCGGCTCACCCAGAGGCCGTCTGCCGCGAGGCGCGCACCGATCCGCAGTTCCGGGAGGGGACTCACCCCGGGATCCGCTGTGGCATGGCCGCGGCGCAGTTGATGGCCGCGGGGAAGGAACACGTGACGTTCATCCGATCGCTCATGGCCGCCCGGCAGCGCCCGCGCTCCGGCCTGGTAGACGCCGCCAACCGGCCGATCGAGGCAGCCGCCGGACCGGCGCTGCTCGTGCCGGCCCACCTCGCAGGGAGGAAAGCATGAGACCCGAGACGCAGGCCGCGCTCGCCGCCGCCCGCCGCAACGCTGGCAGGGAGCCGACGATGGTGTCCGCGGCGCTCGCGGTACAGGTGGAGATCCTGGAGACGCTCGAACGGATCGAGGCGCTCAGCTTGCGGATACTGGAACCGCCGCCGCCCGTCGATCCGCTCGGCGACGAGACGACCCGCAGCCCGTCCGGCAAGGCCACGATCGACGGCGAGGTGCCGCCGGGTAACCCAAGCGGCCGCGCCCGCACGCGGCGACGGAAGGGGGTGTGATCGATGAGCGATTCTACCAGGGCAACCGAAGAGCGGTTCCTGCGCCTGGCCAACGCCGCCCGGCGCCTCATCCCGGACGCGCGCCAGGCCGCGATCGAGCAGGCGTTCCGGGAGTGGTCGGCGGCACACCCCGCCGAGTCCGCGCCGATCGCCCGCGCTGACGGCGAGGACTTCGGGGTGTGGCTTGAGCGCACCCGCCGCGAGACCAAGTGGGTAGCGGCCATGGACGCGTTCTGCGCCGCCGATCCGGTGCTCAAGTCGGCGACGCGGGCGAGCGAGATGGTACGCGGCAACGCCGAGGAGTTAAGGAGCCGACAGGCCGCGGGTGGGAAGTAGGCGATCCGCATTGCTGATACGTGTGCGCCACCGGTTGGAGACGATGAAAGACGCCGCAACGATGCGGAAACGAGAGCGGCGGGAGCCGCGGAAGTACCGGAAGGTCGGCGGGCGCGCCCTATACGACCCCGCTGACTTTGACGCATTCGTGGCCGGAGAGACCGTCCGGCGATAGGCCAGATCCCAAATCGTTCCATTCCTACCTCTTTTTGCCTATTTCTTCCCATAACCGCCCCTTGCGGTCACCCCTCGATTCTGCCTAAGATTTGGTAGGCTCGCGGTAGTCAGGCGAGCCGCCTCTGTCGTCCTCCGTATCGTCTCTCGTCCTCCTCCTCCCCTGCGCCCCGCCGGTCACCATGCCGACGGGGCGCTCCTGTTCTCTACGCACAGCAAGGAGCACCAACATGCGCCGCTATCTCGTGTGCGCCGCGGTCGCGGCGCTGGTCGGACTGGTCTACTCGACGCCTGCCTCGGCAGCCGCCTGCCGCGGTCGCCAGACGCGCATCGAGCAGGACCAGACCATGTGCGTCCAGGGCGCCGCGACGTGGCACGGTGCCGTCACGGCCGACGGGGCCGTCACCAGCACAGGCGATTTCGCCGTCGGGGCGAGTAAGTTCACGGTCACGGCCACGACGGGCCTCGTCCACACCGAGTCGGACATCACCTGCGGTCCCGTTGCCGCTCCTCTCGTGGACATCGGCGCTGACGGCGCCCTGCGCCTCGGGACGGCGGCCGCCCCGAAGCTGACGGTCTCGACGGCCGGCGCGCTGCACATGGAGGGTGATCAGACGATCGGCCCCGTGGCTGCCCCTCTGCTCGACCTGGGTGCGGACGGAGCGATCCGAGCGGGCACGGCCGCGGCGCCCGTCTGGACCCTCTCTACCGCGGGTGCGGTTCATCAGGAGTCCACGCTCACGGTGGGCCCTGTTGCCGACCCGCTCGCGAGCCTGGCCGCCACGGGCGTGTTCCGCCTCGGGACCACCGCGGCTCCGGTCTGCTCGATCGATGCCTCGGGCAACCTCGCGATCGACGGCTACATCGATATCGGCACCACGGGTGCCTCCCTGGCCCGGATCGCCGCGGACGGCAGCGTTCGCCTCGGTGTCGTTGGCGCGCCGGTCGCGACGATCTCCACGGCGGGCGCGGCCCAGTTTGATGAGGATCTCGACGTCGGCCCGACGGCGGGCCCGCTCGTCCACGTCGATGCCGACGGTAGCCAGCGGTGGGGTGCCACGGGCGCTCCTGTCGCGACGATGAGTGCCGCCGGCGAGCTGGCGGTTGACGGTGACGTTCTGATCGGGCCCACGGGCGCGGACCTCATCCACCTGGACA
>NZ_JBAZKR010000257.1:0-2766 GCF_041650655.1 Zavarzinia sp. | reverse complement strand
GACGGCGCCGCCGAAGCCGTCGTCGAGGCGTAGGGGAGTCCAGGGGTCGACGATCCAGGCCGTGCCGTCGACGACGAAGTTGTACTGATAGGTCTTGTCGCGGCGTAGCCTGACCGTGGCTTCCCAAGCGCCGTCGGGCGACCGGAGCATGGGCAGGGCATCCGGCGCCCAGCCGTTGAAGTCGGCCGCGACGCCGACGCTCGATGCGTCCGGGGCGGACAGGGTGAAGCGGACGACCACGGTGGCCCGGGCCTCGATGAAGGCCGCGGTCAGCGCCGAGGACGCCACGGCGGTCATGAGCAGGGCCAGGGCGATGACCGCCGGTCTCGGACGACTGCGGCCGGAAGGCGGAGCGGACGCTTCAGGGGGTCGGGATGACAGGTCGGCGAGGGCCTCGGCCCAGCCGCTGGCGCGCAATTCTTCGATGGCGCGACGGGAATCATGCTCCGGATGGTCGTCCGGTAGGCCGGTAGCCTTCTTTTTCATATGATGGACTGCCTTTCAAATGGGTCGCGCCACGATGGGACGCTTCCTTAACCTCCATTGTATCACGCGACGGCGGATTACGCTACCGTCGATGCGAGGCGTCAGGGGTACAGCGCGCGCTCGACGGCGGCCAGCCCATCGGCCGTCGGCAGCGCGGCCGTGACGGCGGCCGAGAACCGGTCGGCCGGTATGCCGTCCCCGGCGGCCCGGCTGGCCAGGGCCGCGACGCCGTCGAATTCGGCCACGGGCAGCCTTGACGAGGCCAGGGCGACGACGAATGACGCCGCGGCCCCGTCGGGCATGCCGAGGGCGGCGGCGACGGCAGCGGTGGCCATCATGGCCGAGCCAGCCCGGTCGGCGTCCGCCGATGCCGAGATCGCCCAGCCGACGGCCGCCTTGACGGCCCGGTCGCCGAGCCCGTTGCGCATCGCGGTCCCGGCCGCCAGGTAGAAGCCGGTCGTCGCCTTCGCCGGCGGCCAGCGGGCTCCGTCCAGCAGTCCGGACAGGTAGGTCCAGTTCCGGGCATCGGACTCCAAGGCGGGTACCAGCCGAACGGGAGCCGTGCCCCGCGCGGCGGCCTCCCGGATGCGGGCCGTGAAGGCCCCGGCCGGGACTCCCGCGGCTATGGCGGGCGCGGCGGCGGACTTGATGTCCTCGGCCACTCCCCGATAGGCGGCCATCTCGGGGGCCTCGACCAGCCACTTCGCGAAGCCGCGAGCGGCCTCGTCCCTGGCCGACCGTACGGCGGCGTCGGCGGAAGGCCTGGCCGCGGCGCCGCCCGATGGTACGGAGCCGCCCTGGTCGCCCGGCTCCTGGTCGCCGACCGTGCCGGTGCCCCCGGTCCCGCCCGTACCTCCGGCCGCCCCGCCTCCGCCCCCGCGCTGCGCGAACGCCGGGGTCGCGAGGCAGATGGCCGCGATGGCGGCCGCCATGAACACAGACCGTCGACGAGCCATGGTAGTCCTCCTCGTATCAATCACAGGGCCATGGACGAAACGGCGCCGCCGAACCCGTCCTCGAGCCGTATGGGGGCCGACGGATCGACGACCCACACGTCGCCGTCTATGACGAAGTTGTACTGGTACGCCCGTCCCTTCCGCAGGGGCACGACAATCTCCCAGTCGCCGTCGGCCGTGCGGCGCAGGGGCATGGCCTCGGACGACCATCCGTTGAAATCGGCGGCGAGCGTCACGCTGGCCGCGTCGGGTTCCGACAGCACGAAGCGCACGAGCACGGTGGACCGGGCCTCGATGACGGCCGAGGTGACGACCGAGGAGACGAGGGCCGCCACGAGCACGGCGACCGCCGCGGGCAGGGGCCTGAAGCGGCGGAAGCGGCCCGGGACGGGTGCGTCGAGCCGTACGGGGCCGCCGCGACCGCGTACCGCGGCCATGACCGCGTCGGCCGATGACTTGCCGGCGCCGACGGCGCGCGGCAACAACCCGGACAGGGCATCGGCGTCGCCGTCGTCCCTGGCGCGCATCAGCGCGAGGGCCCGTTTCCGGGCCATGGCATCGTGCGGCCCCGCCATCCGCGGAGCGCCGCGTTCCGGCTTTTCCATATCAGCTACTACCTTTCGAAACGGCGGACGGTTGCGGTCCGGGATCCAGTTCCACGGACAGGCGGCGCCGTGCGCGGAGCAGCCTGGACTTCACGGCTTCCCGACCGAGTCCCGCCGCCGCCGCGGTCTCGGCCACCGACAGCCCGGCGAAATAGTACAGTTCGACGACGACGCGCAGGCGGGCCGGCAGGCGCGCCACGGCAGCGCGGACCGCGGCGCCGGCGAGGCTGTCCAAGGCCTCCGCCTCGGCGTCCTCGCTATCGTCCGCGGATCCGGCCTCGCGGGCCGCCGCCTCGGCTACGGCATCGATGGCGGCCCGGGCGGCGTAGCGTGACTTTACGCGGTTGGCGGCTATGGCGAACAGCCAGGCGGGGAATCCGCGGCGGGCGTCGAAACGAGCCAGCGAGCGGAATGCCCTCGTGAAGACGTCCTGCACGGCGTCCTCCGCGTCGTCCGCCGAGCCGAGCCGGGCGCGGCAGAAACGGTACAGCCCATCGCCGTAGCGGTTCACGAGATCCCGGAACGCGTCGACGTCGCCGGCCAGCACCCGGGCGACCGCTTCGGCGTCCGTGTTTCCATCATCCATATTCGGCAGTCTAGCGCGGCGGGGCCGGTTCGACCATATCCCGAAGAATTTCAGCTTGGCGCGCAACCGCCGCCGGCGACCGACGGTACTACATCATATCCGGTCGATCGGGGCGATCCGGACCCCCGGCCGA
>NZ_JBAZKR010000256.1:0-2774 GCF_041650655.1 Zavarzinia sp. | reverse complement strand
CGTCTTGCCCGCCTGCAGCCTCGCCTGACTATCGGCCGATCGCGCCCCTCGCTGCCTCTTCGGGGCGGGGTCGTGGGCGCCTCATGCGCCGGCGTCCGGCTCAGTCGATTCCACCCCGCGCCGAACGAGCGTGCACTATTTGTGCACTGCCACGGGTGTTCTCTAGAATGACGCTTTCGAATCCGTGTACATTGGGCTCGCCGGCCTCGTCCCCGGCGCCTGACCACCGAGAAAGGACCACACGATGCAGAAGCGGTTCCTCATCACTCCCGGCCCCACGCCCGTGCCGCCGGAGGTGCTCTCGGCTCTCTCCGAGCCGGTCGTCCATCACCGCGCGCCGCGCTTCACCGAGATTCTCAAGCAGGTCGTCTCGGGCTTGAAATACATCTACCAGACGGAGAACGACATCATCGTCTTCGCGGCCAGCGGGACCGGCGCTATGGAAAGCGCCGTGGTCAACGTCGTCAACGCCGGCGACCACGTTCTCGTGGCCAGTATGGGCAATTTCGGCGAGCGCTGGAAGAAGCTGACCGCCACCTGGGGCGCCGCGGTGACCGCGCTCGACTACGAGTGGGGCACCAAGGTGATCCCCGCCGACATCGAGAAGGCTCTTGCCGCCGATCCGGCGATCAAGGCCGTGTACGTGCAGTTCAGCGAGACCTCCACCGGGGTCGTCAACGACATCAGGACGATCGGCGAGATCGTCGCCAAGACGCCGGCGATCCTCGTCGTGGACGCCATCAGCGGCCTTGGCGCGACCGATCTGAAGACCGACGAGTGGCACGTCGACATCTGCGTCGCCGGCTCCCAGAAGGCGCTCATGGTACCCCCTGGTCTCGCCTATGTGGCCGTCAGCGAAAAGGCGTGGGCGGTCGTAGAGAAGTGCGAGACGCCGCGCTTCTATTACGACTACATCGCGGCGCGCAAGAAGATGACCGGCGACTCCGCGCAGACCCCCTACACCCCGGCCGTGAGCCTCATGGTCGCGCAGAACGCCGCCATCGATCTGATCAAGGAAGAGGGCCTCGCGAACGTGTTCGAGCGCCATCGCGTCCTCAGCCGCGCCGCCAAGGAGGGCGTCAAGGCGCTCGGCCTCGAACTCTTCGGCCCCGAAGATCCGGAGGCCAACTCGGTTACCGCCGTCAAGGTGCCAGACGGCGTCGACGGCGGCAAGATCGGCAAGATCGCGCGCGACAAGTGGGGCGTGTGGCTGGCTGGCGGCCAAGGGCCGCTCAAGGGCAAGATCTTCCGCTTCGGTCACTGCGGCTACTTCGGCCACAGCGACATCATCGTCGGGCTCACAACGGTCGAGATGGTGCTCGCCGAGCTGGGCTACGACGTCAAGTTCGGCGCCTCGGCGGCTGCCGCCGAACAGGTGTTCATGCAGAGCACCGTGCTGCTCTGAGAGGGGTTACAGCGATGACAGACATCAAGAAGGTTCTGATCAAGGAGAAGCTCGCGCTTGAGGGCATCGCCTTCCTCGAGGAGCAGGGCTTCCAGGTCGACATAGGCACGGATTGGGACGCCGACGAGCTCCTGGCCCAGATCCCCGAGTACAACGGTCTCATCATTCGCTCCGCCACGAAGGTGACGGCGGACGTCATCAAGGCCGGCGCGAAGCTGCAAGTCGTCGGCCGCGCCGGGGTCGGCGTCGACAACGTCGACGTCGCCGAGGCGACCAAGCGCGGCGTCATCGTCGTGAACGCGCCGCAGAGCAACGTGCTCTCCGCCGCGGAGCACACGGTGGCCCTCATCATGGCGACTGCCCGCAACATCCCGCAGGCTCACGCCGACCTCAAGGACGGAAGGTGGGAGAAGGGCAAGTGGGGCAAAGGCGGCGTGGAGTTGCGCGGCAAGACGCTCGGCATCCTCGGCCTCGGGCGCATCGGCTTTCTCGTCGCCGAAGACGCGCGCGGTCTCGGCATGGACGTGCTTGCCTACGACCCGTTCGTTCCGGCCGAGCGGTTCCACGAGCTTGGCCTCAAGCGCGCCGACAGCCCCGACAAGATCTACCGCGAAGCCGACTTCATCACCGTGCACCTGCCGAAGAACGCCGAGACCCTCGGCTTCATCGGCGACGAAGAGTTCGCCAAGATGAAGGATGGCGTGCGCGTCGTTAACGTCGCCCGCGGCGGCATCATCGACGAGGAGGCCTGGGCGCGCGCCATCGAGAGCGGCAAGGTTGCCGCCTCAGCGGTCGACGTGTATCCCAAGGAGCCCACCACCGAGAGCCCCCTGTTCAAGTACGACAGCGTCATCGCCACGCCGCACCTCGGGGCCAGCACCGTGGAAGCCCAGCTGCGCGCCGGCACGATCATCGCCGAGCAGGTGGCTGCGGTGCTGAACGGCGAGTTTGCGAGCAACGCCGTGAACATCCCGCTGGCGCCCGGTGAGGACGCCGACGAGCTCATGCCGTTCCTCGGGTTGTGCAAGCAGCTCGGCAAGCTCATCGTGCAGATCGCCGAGGGCCCGGTCGACGCGTTCGAGATCGGCTACGGCGGCGGCATCGCCCGCTACGACACGCGCATCCTCACGCTCGGCGTGCTGCAGGGCGTGCTCGCCGACAAGGTCGACGGTCCGGTCAACTTCGTCAACGTGCAGAACATCGCCGAAGAGCGCGGCATCACCGCCAAAGAGACGAAGCAGCCGGCGGCTGTCGACTTCCTCAACCTCATCACCGTGGCGACCCGCGACGCGCAGGGCGATCTCTCGGTGTCGGGGACGACCCTGGGCCCGAAACACCGGCCGCGCTTGGTCAAAGTGTACCGGCAGGA
>NZ_JBAZKR010000255.1:0-2781 GCF_041650655.1 Zavarzinia sp. | reverse complement strand
TTACGGCATTTCGCTGGGCTCGGTACTGCTGCTCGCGGCGATCGGCCTCGCCATCACCTTCGGCGTGATGGGTGTCATCAACATGGCCCATGGCGAGATGGTGATGATCGGCGCCTACACCACCTTCGTCGTGCAGGACATCATCCGCAATTCGGCGCCCTGGCTGTTCGACTATTCGCTGGCCATCGCCCTGCCGCTGGCCTTCCTCGTCTCGGGCGCGGTCGGCATCGTGATCGAGCGGGTGATCATCCGCTTCCTCTACGGCCGGCCGCTGGAAACCCTGCTCGCCACCTTCGGCCTGTCGCTCGTGCTGCAGCAGGCGGTGCGCAGCATCTTCGGGCCGACCAACCGCGAGGTGGGCAACCCGGCCTGGATGTCGGGCGCCTTCGACCTGGGCGGCCTGACCCTGACCTATAACCGCATGTGGATCATCGTCTTCTCGATGGTCGTGCTCGTCGTCCTGATGGTCGTGTTGCGGCGGACGGCCTTCGGCCTGCAGATGCGGGCGGTGACGCAGAACCGGCGCATGGCCGGTTCGATGGGTATCCGCACCAATTGGGTCGACATGCTCACCTTCGGCCTCGGCTCCGGCATCGCCGGCATCGCGGGCGTCGCCCTGTCCCAGATCGACAATGTCAGCCCCAACCTCGGCCAGGGCTACATCATCGACAGCTTCATGGTCGTCGTCTTCGGCGGCGTCGGTAACCTCTGGGGTACGCTGGTGGGGGCCATGACACTGGGCATCACCAACAAGCTGCTCGAACCTGTTGCCGGCGCCGTGCTCGGCAAGATCTTCGTCCTCGTCGCGCTCGTGCTGTTCATCCAGCGCAAGCCGCGGGGCCTGTTCCCCCAGAAAGGCAGGGCGGTCGAGCGATGATTGCGAAACGTCTGTTCGGTTCGGACGCCACGGCCTTCTGGTTCCTGGCCATCCTCTTCATCGTCACCGTGCTGGTCGGGGTGCTCAACCTCGCGACATCGGCGGACTCGGCGCTGCATGTGCCGGTCTATCTGGTCGCCCTGCTGGGCAAATATCTGTGCTACGCGATCCTCGCCCTGTCGATCGACCTCGTCTGGGGTTACGTCGGCATCCTGTCGCTGGGCCACGGCGCCTTCTTCGCCCTCGGCGGTTACGGCATGGGCATGTATCTGATGCGCCAGATCGGCCCGCGCGGCGTCTATGGCGATCCCATCCTGCCCGACTTCATGGTGTTCCTGAACTGGAAGGAGCTGCCCTGGTACTGGCTCGGCTTCGACAATTTCCTGTTCGCCATGGTGATGGTCGCGCTGGTGCCCGGCCTGCTCGCCTTCGTCTTCGGCTATCTCGCCTTCCGCTCGCGCGTCACCGGGGTCTATCTGTCGATCATCACCCAGGCGATGACCTACGCCCTGCTGCTCGCCTTCTTCCGCAACGACATGGGCTTCGGCGGCAACAACGGCTTGACCGACTTCAAGGACCTGCTGGGTTTCAACCTGCAGACCGACGGGATGCGGGTCGCGCTCTTCGCCGCCTCGGCCCTCGCGCTCGCGCTGTGCTATCTGCTCTGCCTGTGGATCACCCGCTCGCGCTTCGGCAAGGTGCTGATCGCAGTGCGCGACGCCGAAAGCCGCACGCGCTTCATGGGGTATCGGGTCGAGGGCTACAAGCTCGCGGCCTTCACCCTGTCGGCGGTCATGGCGGGCATCGCCGGCGCGCTCTATGTGCCGCAGGTCGGCATCATCAACCCCGGCGAATTCGCGCCGCAGAATTCGATCGAGGCGGTGGTCTGGGTCGCGGTCGGCGGGCGCGGCACCCTGGTCGGGGCGGCCGTCGGCGCCATCGTCGTCAACTTCGGCAAGACGGTGTTCACCGGCGTGCTTCCCGAACTCTGGCTCTTCGCCCTCGGCGGTCTCTTCGTCTTCGTCACCCTGCTGATGCCCAAGGGCATCGTCGGCACGGTGCCGCAGCTCCTCGACATGATGCGCAGCCGCAAGGCGCAGAACGCGGCGGCGCCCGAGGCCCCGAAACCCGAAGCCTCGACCCCGGCGGGCGAATAGGAGACGGCCATGCAGATCGGCGACACCTCCGCCCCCAAGCCCATTCTCTATGTCGACGGCGTCACTGTAACCTTCGACGGCTTCCGGGCGCTCAACGACCTCTCCCTCGTCATCGCCCCGGGCGAGATGCGGGCGATCATCGGCCCGAACGGCGCCGGCAAGACGACCATGATGGACGTCATCACCGGCAAGACGAGGCCCGACGTCGGCACCGTCGCCTTCAACGGCGACGTCGACCTGACCAAGCTGGACGAAGCCGCCATCGCCCAATTGGGCATCGGGCGCAAGTTCCAGAAGCCGACCGTGTTCGAAAGCCACACGGTGCGGGACAATCTGCAACTGGCGCTGGCGGGTCTGCGCAAGCCCTTCACCGTGCTCTTCGCCAAGGAGACGGCGAAGGAAAGGCAGCGGATCGACGAGTTGCTGGAATTGACCAAGCTGACCGAGTCGCTCGGCCGGCTGGCGGGCGACCTGTCCCACGGCCAGAAGCAATGGCTGGAAATCGGCATGTTGCTGGCGCAGGAACCGGCGCTCCTCCTCGTCGACGAGCCGGTCGCCGGCATGACCGACGCCGAGACGGCGGAGACCGCCGAACTGCTGGTCGAGATCAACAAGACGCGCTCGGTCGTCGTCGTCGAACACGACATGACCTTCGTGAAGGCGCTGGGGGTCAAGGTCACGGTGCTGCACGAAGGCTCGGTGCTCGCGGAAGGCCCGCTCGATCAGGTTCAGGCCAATGAGCGCGTC
>NZ_JBAZKR010000254.1:0-2798 GCF_041650655.1 Zavarzinia sp. | reverse complement strand
GCCTGCGCCAGCGCATCGTCGGGCGTGCGCAACATCAATTCGGGCTGCAGCGGATCGACGGCCAGTGGCTGCAGCAGGCCGACAAAGACCCGCCCGGCGCCGAGCTTCAGTCCGGCGCGCCCTGCCAGCAGCGCGGCACCCGTCATGCCGGCGGCGCCGCCGATCACGGCCAGCGAACCGTAGCTGCCCTTATGGCTGTTGCGCTGGCGCGCCTTCAGGCAGTCGCGGAAATCCTCGATGGCGAGCAGCGCGCCGGGGAAGTCGTCGAGCTTCAGGCCGAGATTGGCGACGCGCACTTCACCGCAGTGATCCGGTCCGTCGAGCGTGTACAGCCCCGGCTTGCCGCCGATGAAACTGATGGTATGCGTGGCGCGCACCGCAGTGCCCATGACGCGGCCGGTGTCGGCATCGAGACCACTGGGAATGTCCAGCGCCAGGACCGGACCACGAAACGCGTTGATGCGCGCGATCAGTTCCGCTGCGGCGCCGCTGACGGGCCGTGTCAGGCCGATGCCGAACAGGCCGTCGACCACCAGCCCGTAGTCGCCGGCCGGCACTTTGTCCTCCATGCCGGCTACAGCCACGGTGATTCCATGTTCCGTGAGCACGCGTGCCAGCACCCGCGCATCGCCGCCATTGTTGCCGGGACCGGCGAACACCAGCACCGGAGCGCGGCTGCCTTTCAGCAGGCGCTTGGCGAATTCTGCGGCGGCACGGCCGGCGCGTTCCATCAAGGGCGGCGCGACGCCGGCGTGGCGCGTTTCGAGGGTGCGTAATTCGGAGCCGCGCAGGAGAGTTGTGTGCATGACGCGATTGTAACCGTCAGCTGCCGGATGCGATTTCCGTCAGCGGCAGGATGTCATGGCCGGCCTGTTGCAGGCCGGCGCGCAGATGGCGCGCGACGCCGACCGCATCCGGGCTGTCGCCGTGGACGCAGATGCTGCCGATCGGCGTGGCGAGGCGCGTGCCGTCCGCGGCGATCAGGGCGCGGGCTTCGAGCATCGCCAGCACGTGGGCGAGGCAGGCGGCGGGGCCGTGGATCATGGCGTCCGCGCGGGAGCGCGGCACCAGCTGGCCGTCGGGCAGATAGGCGCGGTCGGCGAAGATCTCTTCGACGACGACGAGGCCGGCGGCGCGCCCCGCGAGCACCAGTTGCGATGCCGCCGGGGCGAGCAGGATCAGGCCGGGATCGATGGCATGGATGGAGCGGCAGATGGTGTCGGCCACGCCGCGGTCGACGCAGGCGAGGTTGTTCAGCGCGCCGTGCGGCTTGACGTGGGTTACGCGCGTCGCTTCGAGCGCGGCGATGCCGGCCAGGGCGCCGACCTGCGCCGCGATCTGGTTTTCGAGTTCGGCCGACGACAAGGCCATGGCGCGGCGGCCGAAACCCTGCAGGTCGGGATAGCTCGGGTGGGCACCGATCGAGACGCCGCGCTCCCGCGCCAGGCGCACGGTGCGACGCATGACGTCGGGGTCGCCGGCATGTCCGCCGCAGGCGATGTTGGCCGAGGCGACGATGTCGAGCATGGCGTCGTCGTCGCCCATGTGCCAGGGACCGTAGCCCTCGCCGAGGTCGGCATTAAGGTTGATGCGCATTGACGACTCCGTCGATCAGGTTGGCGGCATACAGGGCGTCGAGATTGAATCCCGCGCTGCATGGCGCGATGCTTGCGATGCATTCTGCCAGTTCGGCCGCGGCCTGGCGGCGGGCGGCGAGGGCCTCCTCGATGGTCACCTCGGCGAAGCGCAGGGTCTGGCCGGGCAGGGCGTGGCCCAGGCGCGGCAGGTCGGCGCCGATCACGGTGGCGAGTTTCGGGTAGCCGCCGACCGTCTGGCAATCGGCCAGCAGGATGATCGGCCGGCCGTCGCCGGGGACCTGGATGGCGCCGGGCGTGACGGCATCCGAGACGATATCGGCGCCGCGCGTGTGTTCGAGGCGCGGACCATCCAGGCGCAGACCCATGCGGTCCGCTTCGCGGCCGACGGTGAATTCCTCGTTGAGAAAGCACTGCCAGGCGGCGTCGGTGAAGTACTCGCGCTGCGGGCCGGCTATGACGCGTAGCGGGCCGTCAGGCAGGCGCGGGGTTTGCGGCAGACGCAGCAGAATCGCCGTGTCACCAGCGCCGACTTCCAGGCAATCGCCTGCCTGGATCACGCGGCCGTCGCTGCCGCCGATCCCGGCGCGGGCATAGGTGGAGCGGCTGCCGAGCACTGCGGGCAGGTCGAAGCCGCCATGCACGGCGAGATAACCGATGTCGCTGCGCAGGCTTCCCGTGACGAGAATCTCGCCCGCCGCCAGCGCATGGCTGCACCAATTGGCCGCTACGCGCGACTGACCGCCGGCATCCTCGATGCGCGCCGAAAACTCGCCGGCGAGGGCGATGACGACCGGCGCCGTGGCCCGCAGCCGGGGGCCGAGCAGGTGCAGCTCCAGCGCGACGGTCCCCGGCGGGTTGCCCGCCAGCGCATTGGCGATGGCCAGCCACCCGGCATCGAGCGCGCCGGAGAGCGGCACGCCCAGGTGCCGGTAGCCGGGGCGGCCCGCATCCTGAAAACTGGCCGGCAGCGGGCAGTCGAGGACTTCGATCACGCCCGCCATTCCTTGCGCCCGATCTTTCCCGCCTTGACACCGGCAGCAAGCCGCAGGAACTCGTTGCGGTCGACCGGCGTGAAGCGCACCGTGTCGCCGGGCGCGAGCAGGGCCGGGCGGGCGGCATCGCCGAGGTCGAACAGGCGCACGGGCGTGCGCCCCAGCAGATGCCAGCCGCCGGGACTTTGCCACGGGTAAATGGCGGCCT
>NZ_JBAZKR010000253.1:0-2816 GCF_041650655.1 Zavarzinia sp. | reverse complement strand
ACGCCGGCGCCGACCATCTGCGGAATCAGGTAGAAAATTGAAACTATCAATGTGCTGATGGCGGCGGTCAGCTTGATCCCGCGCGAATTGAATTTCGCGTCCAGCGCGTCGGTGAAGGTGTACTTCCCCAGGCGTTTCATCGGCTCGGCCACTATGAACAAGGCCACAATCCAGCCCGCCAGGTAGCCTATCGAATAGAGAAAGCCGTCATAGCCGGCCGTGGCGATCATGCCGCAGATCCCCAGAAATGAGGCCGCCGAAAGATAATCGCCGGCGAAGGCGATGCCGTTGACCGACCAGTGGATGGTCCCGCCGGCGGCGTAGTAGCCGCTGGCCGACTTGGCCCGCCGCGCCAGGTAGAAAGACAGGCCGAGCACCGCGGCGACGAATATCAAAAAGATGAAAATGGCCATTCAATGCTCCTTCTTCGCATCGATCGCGCTCAGCTCTTTTTCCTTGAGCGTGCACAGCCGCGTATAGACCAGAGCCAGGATCAACGCGAAGACTATCAGGCCCATGCCGTAGACCACCGCGAGGTTGAGCCCTAAAAACACGGTGCCTTCCATCGCCAGCGGCGCAATGACGTTGATGGCGACGAATCCCGCGTAGATGAGCGCATAGACCAGGAACATTCTCGCTCCGATGCGACTTTTATAATCGGTGCCGTAGTCCTTGCCTTGGGGGGCAGCCGGTGCGTGAAGCATGAAGAGCCTCCTTTTGCGTTCGATACCCGCCTATAATAATATAGAAATCCGTATTTTCAAGCGGTCGACGGCCGAATTCTTGGAATTATAAATAAAATTCGGCCTGAATTCACTTAAGCACGAATTTATGCGAGCACGCGGAGCCCCGGCTTCGGCGAAAAAGGCTGACGCATCCCTATTCCCGCAGGGTCTCCTCGACCACTTCGGCCTGGACCCTCAAGTCTTCGACTTCCTTGATCCAGAAAGCCTCGTTGCCCCAATCCGGGAAGCTCGCCGCGAACCAATGGTCGCCGCGCTGGCGGGCCCGCCAGGCCAGGAAGTAGATCAGGCGCATGAAGCGCAGCGGCTCGATCAGAGCCAGAGTGCTCCGGTCGAAGGGCGAGAACTGTTCGTAGCCGTCGAGCAGCATGGCCAGCTCGCGGGCGCAGTCGGCGGCGTAGCCGGGCAGGAGCAGCCAGAGGTCCTGCACGGCCGGGCCGTTCATCATATCGTCGAAATCGATCACCAACAGGCCCGCTCCGGGCCGGTCCAGAATGTTGCCGCGGTGGCAGTCGCCGTGGATACGCAGGGTCTCGAGGCCGTCGAAGCGCGGGGCGATCAGGCCCAGAATCCGCGAACAGATCGACTCGAAATCGCCGCGATACTTGGGATGGACCTGCCCGTCGGCCAGGAGCTCCGCGACGAAGCCGGCCGTCAGTCCGACCGGCTCGAGCAGCGCCCGAGCCGGAGCGGTCCGCCGCCGGCCGGCCGCGTGCAGCCTGCCAACGACCGAGCCGAGCCTGAACCAATCCTCATCCGATTCGGCGTCGAAGTTGCGCCCGCCCATTTTCGGGAACAGGGCGAAGCGGAAGAGCTGCCCGGCCTCCCCGCCGGCCAGGGCGAGCTCGTGCAGGCTCGATCCGTCCGGGCCGGCCAGCGGCGCGGCCACCGGCAGCTCGGCTTCGGCGCAGTCGGCCAGGAAGCGGTGCTCGTCCAGGATCGCTTCGCGGCTCCAACGGCCAGGCCGGTAGAATTTCGCCACCAGCGCGGTCCCGTCCTCGCCGCGCAGGCCGTAAACGCGGTTGACGTAGCTCGGATAGGGATTGAGGGTGCCGTCGAGCACGAGGCCTGCGGCGCGCTCCACCCCGGCCACGACGGCCTCGGGAGTGAGCGGATCGAATGAAGCTCCGGGCATCCGCCTACTATGCTGGAGCGGCAGCTTTTGCGCAACCGCCTGCTCTACTACAAGGGGAAATTCGCCCTGGGGGCGGGGCCCCAGGCGCCGGCTTAATCGTCGCGCTCGTCGAACAGGAACCCGCCGTCGACCAGCCTGGCCCGCCTCAGGGCCGGCCGGCGCGGAACGAAGAAGGCCAGCTCGGCCAGATCGCGCAGGCCGGCCTTGAGCTGGCGGCCCAGCTCGGCCGGATCGTGGGCGAAGCGCGTCTCCAGCCCGGCCGCGGCCGCCGCTTCGTCCAGCGCCAAAAGCCGGTCGGTGACGGCGAACCATTCGACCAGGTCGACCGCCGCGGCTGCCAGCTCCGGCCGGCCGCGCCGGGGGAACTCCTCGGCCAGGAAGTCCTTGGCCAGGCCTTGGGCGGCCTGTTCGCTAGTCTTGGCCGCGCTCGGGACGGCCGGCCGGCCGGCCGTCCATTCGGCGAAATCGGCCAGAAGCTCGGAGGGGCGCAGGGCCAGCGCGTCGAGCGCGAGCTGGAACCAGGCCACCGCCCCGGCCCGCACGTACAAGAGCCGGCAGGCCTCGGCCAGGCCGGCCGCCCGGCCCAGCTCGGCCGCGCTCATCCCGGCGCTCGAGACGACGGTATAGGGCGGCTCCGGCAGGTGCAGCAGGCCCAGCCCGGCCGCGGTTTCGGCCAGGCGCGTGCCGGGCAGGACCGCCAGCGGGAAAAGGTCGAGATGGTTGGGCGCGAGGCCCAGCGCGTAGTCGAGCGAAGCCCTGAAGCCGGCCAGGTCGTCTCCCGGCAGCCCGTAGACCAGGTCGAAGCCATACACGACGCCCGCCTCGTGCAGCAGCAGGGCCTTTTCGCCGAAATCTTCCGGATCGAAGTCGCGGCCGACCGCGGCCAGCACGGCCGGATCGGCGCTCTGCAGCCCTAGCTGCACCGAGCAGCCCAGCCC
>NZ_JBAZKR010000252.1:0-2822 GCF_041650655.1 Zavarzinia sp. | reverse complement strand
CGTCGTTCGGCCTCAGCGAGTTTCACGACCTTCTGCGCGACGAGACGGTGACGGTCAAGATCATCGAAGCTCGCGTCGTACCGGCCGGACCACGCGCCGCTGCTAGTCTCGACGTGCCCGACGGCACCCGGGTGGTGTCGATCCGGCGGCTCCTGCTCGAAGACGAGGAGCCGCTCATCTACCATCGTGAGTCGTTGGTCTACGACCCGACGCGGCCAATCGTCGAGGCCGAGCTCGACGTGACCGCCCTGAGAGACATGTTCGAGGGCGGCGCCGGCAGCGGCCCCAAGCGCGGTGAGCTCATCATCCACGCCTCGGTGCTCACTCAGGACGAGGCGATGTACCTCGCGGCGCCACCCGCCTCGGCAGCCTGGGTGCTCGAACACATCTTCTTCGACTACGACGAGACGCCCATCAGCTGGGGTCGCTTCGTGTGCCGCGGCGACCGGCTGCAGTTCAGGGCCAGTGTCGGCGTGCAGGCTCCCGGCGACCAAGAAGGACGACGGAGGACGCGCGGATGACCGGGAACCTCGATCTCGATCCGACTTCGCTCTCGGGCCGCGTTGCCGCGCTCGACGAGCAGGGGGCGCTCGACGCCGTGACCCTGCGTGTCACCAACGGCGACGACCCGCTGGCGATCATCGAGGAGTGCCAACTCGGCATGCGCTACGTGGGCGACCACTACCAGTCCGGCAAGTACTTCATCTCGGGGCTCATCATGGCCGGTGAGATCTTTCGCGAGGCGATGCTCATCCTCGGGCCGCTGCTTCCCGAGGCCGGGTCCTCGAATGACGGCGTCGGCAGCGTGATGCTGTGCACGGTGCGTGGCGACATCCACGACCTGGGCAAGAGCATCGTCGCGATGATGCTCAGCTCGTACGGGCTCGTGGTCCACGATCTCGGCGTCGACGTAGCACCGGCCGAAGTGGCTCGTCGGGCTCGCGAGCTACGCCCCGACATCGTCGGCCTTTCGGGGCTTCTCACCGTGGCCACGGAGGGCATGAAGGCGACGGTCGTCGAGCTTCGCAAGACCTCCGCGGAATTGGGCCGCCAATTGCCGGTGATCATTGGCGGCGGCATCGTCAACGAGCAGACCTGCAAATGGGCGGGCGCCGACCTGTGGGCGAACGACGCCGCGCAGGGCGTGCGGCTCATCCGCGAGATCGTAGCCGCCGGGCGCCGCTGACCGAGTGTCGCGCCCGATCGCGACCCGCCGGGCCATCTCGCTCCCCCCTCACTTTTGGGTCGCCACTTGACAGCATGCGGCAGGCGCTTCAGACTGCCCCATCATCTCTTCCGAATCGGAAGAGTCACCAAAGGAACCTACGCAAGGAGGCGCCAGACGATCTGATCCGCACCACCGCCGAAGCCGCCGCCGTCGCCTCAGCCGCGGCCTCCGGCCCGCACATACGCGCTCTGTGAGCGCCCCGAACCCAAGGCCACAAAAGGATGACTACTATGAAGAGCTCCGGGCCTGGGTCCGCAAGCAACTTGTGGGCCAACACGCCCGCCACGATCATTCGTGGTGGCACTACAGAGACTCATGCGCATACCGCGCCCTCACTCAAGTCGCTCTGGGCGCGGCCCTCGTTCATTGGAGCCTGCCTCAAGGCTCTCCTTCTCGCCGCCATTCTCACTCTGCTCTTCGCAGGACTCGCCTACGCAGGCGACGCGAGCGGCAGCGCCACCGGAGGCGTCGCGGATGTCACCGCCAAGGTCGCCGGCCGGCCGAGCGCCGCCGAGACGGCGGCCGATCTGGGTCACGTCAAGACCTCCCTCAACCTCTTCTTCCTCATCTTCGGCGGCTCCCTCGTGTTCTTCATGCAGGCGGGCTTCGCCATGGTGGAGACCGGCTTCTGCCGCTCCAAGAACGCGGTGCACGTGATCATGACGAACTTCGTGATCTTCGCCATCGCCATCGTCTCGTACTGGGCCGTGGGCTTCGCCCTCCAGTTCGGCGGCGTCGGCACGCTCACGACGCTCGGCGCGACGCAGCCGCTCTCCGGTTTGGCAGAGCTCGCCCCGGGGTGGGGGGTGATCGGCCACGAGGGCTTCTTCCTCGCAGGCCGCAGCTACGATGTCGCGATCATTGGCTTCTTCTTCTTTCAGCTCGTCTTCATGGACACCGCCGCAACCATCCCCACAGGCGCCATGGCCGAGCGCTGGAAGTTCTCGTCGTTCATCGTGTACGGCTTCTTCATGGCCGCGATCGTCTATCCCATCTACGGCAATTGGGTGTGGGGCGGCGGCTGGCTGAGCGCTCTGGGCCGCAACCTCGGTCTGGGCCATGGCTCTCTGGATTTCGCCGGCTCGGGAGTCGTCCACGCCGTGGGCGGCTTCTCGGCGCTCGCCGGGGCGCTGGTCCTTGGGCCACGCATCGGTAAGTTCGCCAAGGACGGCCGGCCGCGGGTGATCCTCGCGCACAATCTGCCGCTCGCCATCCTCGGCGTGATCATCCTCGTCTTCGGCTGGATCGGCTTCAACGGCGCTTCCACGCTGGCGGCGACGGATCTGCGCTTTACCGTGGTGATCGTGAACACGTTCATCGCCAGCGCGTTCGGATGTCTGGCAGCGATGTTCCTGGTCTGGAGACGTTACGGCAAGCCTGACCCGTCCATGGCGGCCAACGGCATGCTGGCCGGTCTGGTCGCCATCACCGCACCGTGCGCCTTCGTCAGCACGCTCGGCGCGGCGTTGATCGGCACGGTGGCCGGCTTGCTCGTCGTCGTCGCCATCGTCTTCGTCGAGGGCCGCCTCAAGGTCGACGACCCTGTGGGAGCTGTCTCCGTCCACGGTGTCAACGGGCTGTTGGGTCTCATCGC
>NZ_JBAZKR010000251.1:0-2823 GCF_041650655.1 Zavarzinia sp. | reverse complement strand
GCACGCGATTGCGGCGATTGCACGGCATGCAGGCCGGCGATGCCCAGCAACGCGAGGACATCACTGCGGCTGTCCGTCGCGTCGGCAGTTGCGTCCGGGGCCGCCAGCACAGTGGCGGCCGAACCTGCCGCCGCGTCGGTCGGACCTGCAGAATTCGCCCCAGCCCGTTCGCCGCTCTCGCCGTGTGTCGGCGCCGCAAGCATCGTCACCACTACGGTGCCGAACACTTGCTGGAACAGCGAAACACTGATCGGTCCTGCCGGGAGCGAGAACACGCCGAGCTTGAACAGTTTCTGGAACACGTTTGGATCAAGCAGCGGCTCGATCGCGATGATCTTGGCCAGCAGTTCGCGCACCTCGGCCTGGTGACCCGGCAGCAGGTCGAGCAGGCCGGCAATCGCGTCGTCACTCAGGCCCTGCAAGGCACCGAAGGACTTGAACAGGGATGCAGAGACCAGATCGTTCAAGTCGGTCTCGATGCTCACAATAATTCCTGCAACCAGAGTCACCGCGGCACTGCCGCCGAACAGCAGGTCCTCGGTCAGCGTGCCGTAGATAAGATCGTCACCCTGTCCGCCTATAAGGATGTCGTTGCCCGCACCGGCGTCGAGCGTGTCGTTGCCGCCGTAATTCACGTCGATCGACTCGATCAGCAGTTGCGGACCAGCCGCCACAAAGGTCACCATGCCGCCGTCGCCGAACAGTACATCGCTGCCACCGGCGCTGGTCACTGTGTCGCCCTGCGCGCCGCCAATCGCCACATCAACGCCGTCGCCCGTCGAGATCGTGTCGCTGCCGCCCAGCAAAGGATCGCCGGACACAACCTGCACGAGGACGCCCGCGGCATCGTAGATCACCGTTCCGTTGTCGCCGGTTACCACATCCGAGCCGCTACCGGTAGTCAAGATGTCGCTGCCTACGCCACCGATCACTACGTTGCTGCCCTCGCCGGCATCGATGATGTCATCACCGCCCGTTCCGGCCACCGTGTCGGTCGACTCGATCTGCGAAATCACGGCGTTCTGGTAGGCGATCAGGCCATTGTCGCCAAGCACAATGTCGTTGTCCGAGCCGGATCCAATCGTGTCGCTGCCGAAGCCGGCCATGATGATGTCGCTGCCGCTGCCGGTGGTGAGCAGGTCGGCGCCGCCGTCATCGAGCTGTATGGTTTCGATCAGCCCGAGGGTGATCGGCAGGCCGGCCAGTTGCGGCGCGTCGACGACGTCCGAAGTGATCTGGCCACTGTCGCCGATCACCAGATTGCTGCCGTCGCCTGCGTCTATGACGTCGCCGAAGCGCCCGCCGATCACGATGTCGTTGCCGCCCGAGGTGATGATGGTGTCCACCCCGCCGAATGCGTCGGTCGAGGTGCTCTGGATCAGGTCGATGTCGGTCGAATCGAGGTCGGTACCGACATAGTCGACCTGACCGTCGTCGCCCAGCACGATGTCGGCATCGATGCCCGTGGTGATGGCGTCGTCACCGAAGCCGCCGATCACGATATTGCCGCCATCGCCGACATCGATCAGGTCGTCGCCGCCCAGTTCCGGTTCGGTCGAGCCGAACTGCGTGAGCTGGGCTCCGGTATCCCAATTCACGAATCCGTTATCGCCAATCACGATATCGACGCCTGTACTCACCGCGGGCAGCGGATCGGTCGGCGCCAGCGGCGGCTGATTCACCCGGTCATCACCCAGACCGGCGAGCACGATATTGGTGCCGCTGCCGCCGCCGCTGACGATGACATCGCCGGCGCCGGTCAAGGCCGTGGTGTCGGTGGTGCTCGCCTCGATGAGCACGGCCACGCCGGCCACTTCGGTGAAGTCGAACAAGCCGTTGTCGCCGATGATCAGGTCTGTGCCCACCCCGGTTTCGATAACGTCGGAGCCGAAGCCGCCGAGCACGATGTTGTCGCCGTCGCCCACCCGGATATCGTCGTTGCCGCCCAGGGTCGGGTCTGTGGTCTGGAAGGAGTCATACACGCCGCTTGCCGTCCAGTCGATCTGGCCGTTGTCGCCCATCACCAGGTCGGCGCCGGTGCCCGCTGTCACCGTATCGTCGCCGACGCCGGCCAGGAGCAGATTATCGCCTTCGCCGGCGGTGATGATGTCGTTGCCGCCGGTGCCATTCACGGCATCGGTCGAGACCGCCTGCAGCAACTGTGTGGTGAGCGGCGTGTAAGTCACCGCGCCGTTGTCGCCGAGGAGGATGTCGGTACCGGAACCGGAGGTAATCGTGTCGCTGCCGAAGCCGCCCACCACGATGTTGTCGCCGTCGCCCACCAGGATCACGTCGTCAGCGCCCAGAATCGGATCGGTACTCATGAAGGATTCAAGCAGCCCGGTGGCGCCCCAGTTGAACTCGCCGTTGTCGCCCATCACCAGATCGGTACCGCCACCCGTGATCACCGTGTCGGCACCAACGCCCGCCAGGATCAGGTTGTCGCCGGCAGTAGTGCGCTCGACATAAACGGGCGCCAGGGTGGTACCGGTGTTCAAGAGGTAGGTGAATGTGCCGCCGGCATCGCCCACGATCACATCCAGATCACCGTCGCTGTCCATGTCGGCGAAGCTTGGCGTGCTGCCAGAGCCGACATCTATTGCATCAAACGGATTGGCCGAGCCGGTGCGCTGGACATAGACCGGTGCCGCCGTCGTGCCGGTGTTCTCGAAGAAACTGAGCGTACCGTCGGCCGCACCCACGATCGCATCCAGATCGCCGTCGCCGTCGATGTCGGCAAAGCTTGCCGTACTGTCAGCGCCGACATTCACAGCGGCCAGCGGATTGGCCGCGCCGGCAGTTTCGACATAGACCGGCGCCGCC
>NZ_JBAZKR010000250.1:0-2831 GCF_041650655.1 Zavarzinia sp. | reverse complement strand
CGGCTGGGCGAGGGACAGTTCAACGACCTGCAACAGGCGCGCCGTCAGGCCATCGAGGCGCGGCTGGCGGCGGTGCGGGCGCAACTCGATGCCAACGAGGCGCGCTACCGTCTGCTGCTCGATGCCCATGAACTGTGGGACATCGAGGTGGCTGGCGCTGACGAGGCGCCGCGCTAGAAGGTTAGCTCGACGCGCGCGCCGACCAGCGTCGCATGGCGCGCCGCCGTCGCGCCGCCCGGATGGCGGACGTATTGCAGGTTCGGCTGCAAGGCGAACCAGGGCGTCAGCGCCGCGCGCCAGGTGAGTTCGAAGGCATCTTCGGCGCCCGCCGTTTCGATGCCGGCGGTTGCCTGCACGGCACGCCATTTGGGCGCCAGCCGGCCGCGCGTCCAGCCGATCGCCACACTGTCGTCGGGCCGGCTGGCGAGCGGGCCGCGCACCCGGATGCCGACGTTCAGCATGCGATCGAGCGCGGTTGAGTCGCCGGCGCTGAAGGAATAGCGGCCGAACGCCGTGACATCGCGTCCGGCTTCGCCGCCGAGGTTGATCAGCGTGCGTTCGGCCAGCAGGTAGCCGCCCTGCGAGCGGCGCTGCAGCGGGTTGCCGTCGGCATCGACGTCGATTTGGTCGGCGACACGATTTCCGTAGCGCCAAAAGCCGATCGCATATTTGCTCAGGCCGCCGTATTTTTCGTGGGCGGTGAGTTCCGGCGTTTGCCGCACCTGCGCCGGGTCGACCGGTTCGAAGGCATGGCCGGTTTCCAGCGGCATCCAGCCGATTTCACCGATGACGAAGGCGCCGTCGCCCTTGGCAAAGCGAATCGCCGTGGCCTTCGGCCGCGCCCGATCGTTGGGCACGCCGTCCATCAGGGCGCCCATCGCATACCACTCGCGATTCTCCGACAGCCACTTGGCGCGGATGCCGAAGGCGGCGTTGTTGAATACGGATGGCGCATTGGTCAGCGCCAGGTCGGCCGGCGTGCCGTAGGCCGGATGCAGCAGCGTTGCCGCCGAATCCATGGTGAAGAATTCCGAATCGATCGGGTAGATGCCGGCCAGGACCGAAAAGCGATCGTCGAGGAAGCCCTTCTGGATCCAGGCATGGAACAGGCGCGAGGTCGGCACCGGCACCTCGATGTTGCTGACGCCCATCAGGCTGCCGGTGCGCCGTGCGTTGATGCCGGCGCCGCTGTCGGTATCGGTGTTGAGGTAGGCGACGGCGTTGTTCCAGCCGAGCAGCTTTTCCAGGTCGGCGCGCAGTTTCAGTTCGAGATGGGTGATCGCCTGGCCGCCGTCGCGCGCGTCGCCGCGATTGCGCAGGCTGTCGAGCTTGAGTCCCGCCTCCAGTGCCAGGCCCCGCTGCCACAATTCGCTGCGGACGCCGTTCCAGTCACCGGTCAGGGTGAGGTTGGCATAGTCGGGGGCGCTTTCGGCCGTAGCCGCGGCCGCGAGCGGTGGCGCAAGGCCGGCGAGCAACGCCACTCCCGCCACGGTCAATATTTGCGATGGCGGGTTCATCATCGCCGTGTCGCCAGCGCCGACTGTTGCAGATTCAGAGCGTCGGATAGTCCGTGTAGCCCCTTTCGCCCGGGGCATAGAAGCTGCCGGTATCCCACTTGTTGAGCGGTGCATCGCGACGCAGGCGCTCGACCAGGTCGGGGTTGGAAATGAAGGGCTTGCCGATCGCGATCAGATCGGCGTGGCCGTGCGCCAGGACCGCTTCGCAGGCGGCCGCCGTCTTGAAGCCGCCGCAGGCGATCAGTGCGCCGTGGAAGGCGCCGCGCAATGCCGGCATCATCGGGTGCGCCGCGTCGTGGATCCAGTCCACGGTCTGGCAGTAGATGTGCAAGAAGCCGATGCCGCGCCGATCCAGCTCGCGTGCCAGCCACGGATAGGTCACCAGCGGCTCGGGGTCGGGCACCATGCCATTGCCCACGCCATAGGGCGACTGGCGCACGGCGATGCGTTCGGGCGCCACTTCCGCCGCCACCGCGTCGACCACTTCCAGCAGCAGGCGGTAGCGGTTGGCCAGCGAACCGCCGTAGGCGTCGGTACGGTCATTGACCGCCGGGCAGCGGAACTGGTCGAGCAGGTAGCCGTTCGCGCCGTGGATTTCGACGCCGTCGAAACCGGCCTGCATGGCGAGTTTCGCCGCACGGGCGAACTCGCCGACGACACCGCGGATTTCCTGGATGCTCAAGGCCTGCGGCTGGCCGCAGTCGGTGGGCACGGGCCGGCCGTCGGGGCCGGGAACCATGGTCTGCGTGGCCGCCGGCTTGCTCGACGGGCCCGCCGGGGCGCTGCCGTCGGCGTGTAGCGCGGCGTGCGCGACGCGGCCGCAATGCCAGATCTGGGCGAACATCTTGCCGCCCACGGCATGCACCGCATCGGTCACCGGTTTCCAGCCCGCCGCCTGCGCCTCGTTCCACAGCGCCGGCGTGTTGAGGTAGCCGCGCGCGCGATCGGACACCGGAACGCCTTCGGAGACGATCAGGCCGGCGCTGGCGCGCTGGCGATAGTATTCGGCGATCATCGCGTTGGGCACGGCGTCACGATGGTCGGCGCGGCAGCGCGTCATCGGCGCCATGACGATGCGGTTGGCGAGTTGCAGGGCTGAATTGGCGTACGAATCGAAGAGCATGAGAGAATTCCGGAACGTAAGGGAAGCGGGGATTCTACCCAAGTGAGGGGGTAGAATTTTGCGGGTATTTCAACCGGATCCTGCCGTGTCGCGCATTTCATCCGTTCTGTTGCTGTTGTGCTGCTGGTTGTGCCACAGCGGCAGCACGTTCGCCGCCGTGCGTCTGGTGCCGGGCATCACGTCGGTCGCCT
>NZ_JBAZKR010000249.1:0-2832 GCF_041650655.1 Zavarzinia sp. | reverse complement strand
GCGGATCGCCAGCTTCAACGTCAACTCGGTCAAGGCGAGGATGGCCAATCTGGTCGACTGGCTGCGCGAAGCCGGGCCGGACGTCGTCTGTCTTCAGGAATTGAAGACCCTCGAAATGCCGACCGAGGAGGTCGAGGACGCGGGTTACAACGTCCGCTACGTCGGTCAGAAGAGCTATAACGGCGTCGCCATCCTGGCGAAGGACAGCATCGAGATCGAGGAACAGCGCCTCCCCGGCGAGGAGGAGGACGAGCAGGCGCGCTATCTGCAGGCGCTGATCGGCGGCCGCCTGCGCGTCGCCTCGATCTATCTGCCCAACGGCAATCCGATCGACACCGAGAAATTTCCCTACAAGCTGCGCTGGATGGCGCGGCTGCGCGATCAGGCCGCGAACCTGCTCGCGCTCGAGGAGCCGCTGGTGCTGGCGGGGGACTACAACGTCTGCCCGACCGACGGCGACTGCTACGACCCCGCCGCCTTCCGCGACGATGCCCTGTGCCAGCCGGAAAGCCGCTCGGCCTTCCGCCGCCTGCTCAACCTCGGCTATACCGATGCCTTGATGGCGATCGACCCCGGGCCCCGGCGCTATACCTATTGGGATTATCAGGGCCGGGCCTTCGAGCGGAACAACGGCCTGCGCATCGACCATCTGCTGCTCTCGCCGCAAGCCGCGGACAAGCTGCTCGACGCCGGGGTCGACCGCGCCCCGCGCGAAAAGGAAAAGCCGTCGGACCACACGCCGGTCTGGTGCGAGCTGGATATCTGACATGAGCGACGCGCCTGCCCGGCCGGTGACCGCCGGGGACCCGCTGACCGGCTCCTGCCTGTGCGGGGCGGTGCGTTACCGGATCACGGCGGCGCCCACCTCCGTCAGCCATTGCCATTGCACCCTGTGCCGCAAGGCTTCGGGCGCCGGCTTCGTCACCTGGGCGACGGTGCCGCGCGCCGCCTTCGCGCTCGAAGGCCGGGTGACCGAATATGCCTGGTCGCCGCGCTCGCGCCGGCAGTTCTGCACCCGCTGCGGCAGCCAGCTCACCTTCCGCTTCGTCGAACTGGCGGAGGAAATCGACTTCACCTGCGCGACGCTGGACGAACCGTCGCGAATCTCGCCCGAATATCACACCTGGGTGTCCAAGCAGCTGCCCTGGATCGTGCTGGGCGAGGACCACATCCCCCATTACGCCGAATGGGGAGTCGATTCGGTGCCGGACGGCGCCTAGCGGACGGCCGGCCGAAAATTTCGCCCCCTCTCCATCGCGTTTTATGTCAGAATAGCTGACATATAATTCGAAGCATCTTGCGCATTCCCGGCGACAGGGCAGGATGCTGGGCACCCTTTGTCGAAGATCGCGACTCCCATGAACAGCCAGCAGCAAGCGCGCCCCAACCCCCTGTTCCTGCGCGACGAGGAAATCCGCCAGGGGATCGAGCTGCTGTTCTTCGCCTATCGCGATTTCACCTCGGACGCCGACGCGATCCTGTCGCGCCACGGCATGGGCCGGGCCCATCACCGGGTGGTCCATTTCGTCGGCCGCCGCCCGGGCATGACGGTGAACGAATTGCTGGGCATCCTGCGCATCACCAAGCAGAGCCTGTCCCGCGTGCTGTCGCAACTGATCGAGGAAGGCCTCGTCGTGCAGACGCAAGGCACGCGCGACCGGCGCCAGCGCCTGCTGTCCCTGACCGACAAGGGCACCGAGCTGGAGCGGCAATTGTCCGGCCTCCAGCGCGCCCGGGTCACCAAGGCCTATCGCGAAGCCGGGGCCGAGGCGGTCGCCGGTTTCCGCAAGGTGCTGATCGGTCTCATCGACGAGGCCGGGCGCGAAACCATCCTCGCCTCGGTCGACAAGGACTGACCGCTGTGAGCGACATCGCCCCCGCCCATCTCCTCGTCGTCGACGACGACGCCCGGCTGCGCGCCCTGCTGGCGAAATATCTCGGCGATCAGGGTTTCCGCGTCTCGACCGCCGGCGATGCCGAGGAGGCGAGCCGCCAGGTCGAGGCCATCGCCTTCGATCTCGTCATCCTCGACGTCATGATGCCGGGCGAAGACGGTATTTCCCTGACCCGCCGCCTGCGCGAGGACGCCGACCTGCCCGTCCTGCTGCTGACCGCGCGGGGGCAGCCCGACGACCGCATCGCCGGGCTCGAGGCCGGGGCCGACGATTACCTGCCGAAGCCCTTCGAGCCGCGGGAGCTGGTGCTGCGCATCCAGGCGATCCTGCGCCGCCACGCGCCGCCGCCACCGGCCCCCGGATCGTCCGAGGTGATCAATCTCGGCGCCTGGCGCCTCGACCTCAACCGCGGGCAGTTGCAGCGGGGCAGCGAGACCGTGCGCCTGACCTCGGGCGAATTGAAGCTGATCCGCCTCCTTGCCGAGAAGCCGGGCCAGCCGATCAGCCGCGAGGAGCTGGCCGTCGCCACCGGCCAGACCCAGGAGCGCACCATCGACGTGCAGGTAACGCGCCTGCGCCGCAAGATCGAGGACGACCCCAAGGCGCCGAACCACCTGCAGACCGTGCGCGGCAAGGGTTATGTGCTGTGGCTGAACTGATCCGGCGGCCCGACCCGATCGACCGCGTCGGGCGCTTCATCCGCCAGATCCTGCCCAAGAATCTGTTCGCCCGCGCCCTCATCATCATCGTCGCCCCGGTGCTCCTGTCGCAGTCGATCCTGTCGTTCATCTTCGTGGACCGGCATTGGGAACTGGTGACCCGGCGCTTCTGCAACGCCGTCGCGGGCGATATTTCCTATGTCATCGCCGAACTCGACATCGCCCCCGGCGCCGACAACGAGCGCATGTTCGTCCGTACCCGCCAGTCGATGCAGCTC
>NZ_JBAZKR010000248.1:0-2842 GCF_041650655.1 Zavarzinia sp. | reverse complement strand
TTCATGAAGTCGGGATGGGCGAGGAGATCGTCGGCCAGGATCGCGGTGAAATGCTCGAAGGCACAGGTGACGGCCAGCTTGAACAGCGGGCTGTCGTCCCAGCGGGCGATTTCGTCGCGCAGGCGCTGCTCGAGGGCATCGACGTCGCCGCCGAAAGCCTTGATCGCGTTGTTGTAACGCCGGTGCTCCCGCGAATGGATGCCTTCCTGCTGCTGGAAGCCGGTGATTTCCGCCAGCAGCTTGGGATCGGTCACCTGGTCGCGGAAATGGACCACGGCGTTGATGAAATAGGTCTCGCCCACGGGGAAGAGGATGGAGGCGCCGTCCATGATGGCGGTCGCCACCGGATTGCCGGCGAACCAGTTGCGCTTGTCGTCGCCGGCCAGCGAGAACTTCAGGTTCCGCGGCTTGATGTCCAGCTTGCCCATCCGTCTTCTCCTTGTGTTCCGATCAGGCTTCGTAGGCCGACTTGTACTTGTCGATCAGGTGGCGGGTGTCCTTCTGCCAGGGGTGATAGCCCGGCTTGAAGTAGGACAGATAGTCCGGGAGCGTGCGCAGCAGAACGCCCGGGCTGATCAGCGAGAAGTAGAGAATGCCGAACACGGTGTGGCGCATGCCGCCGTAACCGCGGGCGCGCATCAGCGCCTTGGCGTTGTAACGGCTCTGCCCGACGAAGACCGAGGTCGCCTTCAGCATCGCCTTCACGCGCATCAGGTAACCCTTGACGCCCTTGGGCTTCACCTGGTTCCAGACGTCGAAGGCGACGGACTTGTGTTCCGCTTCCTCGATGGCGTGCCAGCACCAGATGCGGGCGAATTCCGGCTCGGCCTTCGCGAGGAATTCCGGATGTTCCAGAACGTGCTCGGCCAGCATCGCGGTGAAATGCTCGAAGGCGCAGGTCAGGGCCAGGCGGTATTCGGGCGAGGCCTTCTGCTCGTCGAGAATGTCGATCTCGCGCTGCAGGCGGGCTTCCAGCTCGGCGATATTGCCGCCGAAGGCTTCGACCGCCTTGTTGTAGCGGCGATGCTCGCGCGAATGGATGCCTTCCTGCTGCTGGAAGCCGGTGATTTCGGCCAGCAGCTTGGGATCGCTGATCCGGTCGCGGAAATGGATGACCGACTGGATGAAGAAGGTCTCGCCGATCGGGAAGAGGACGGAGGCGCCGTCCATCATCGCCGTGGCGACCGGATTGCCGCCGAACCAGTTGCGCTTGTCCTCGCCGGCGAGGGCGAACTTGATGTTACGCGGCTTGATTTCGACCATGCTCATGATGTCTCTCCTCGTCGCTGCCGGCCGGCGCTCTTGCGCCTCAGGACCGGGCGGGGGCTGGGGATTTGCTGTTCTTGTCCTTGGCGCCGGAGGCGAGGCCGCCGAAGGCCTTGCGCACCAGCGCCGCGTAAGCAACCGGCAACAGCCGCACGAGACCGGAAATGATCCGGGCATCGGGGCCGATCAGGATGCGGGGCGAGCGGCGCTCGATCCCGCGGATGATGGTGGCGGCGGCCTGCTCGGGCGTCGTGCGGGCGATTTCCTCGAACCGCTTGGCGATGGCTTCCGCCGATTCGGCGCCCGGCGGCAGCTCGACCACCCGGGCCGAGGCGGCGATATTCGTCTTGATGCCGCCCGGGTGAACGCAGCCGATATGAACGCCGGAGCCATGCACTTCCTGGCGCAGGGTTTCGGTGAAGCCGCGCACGGCGAATTTCGCCGCGCAGTAAGCCCCCTGGCCGGGCACGCCGATCAGGCCGAAGACGCTGGAGATATTGACGATCGAGCCCGATTTCTTCGCCAGCATATGGGGCAGGAAAGCCTTGGTGCCATAGACGACACCCCAGAAATTGATGCCCATCAGCCATTCGATCTGTTCGATCGGCAGGCTGTCGATCGAGCCGACAAGGGCGACGCCGGCATTGTTCACGACGATATCGGCACCGCCGAGCTCGCCGATCACCCGCTCGGCGAAGGCGAAGAAGGCCGCGCGGTCCGAGACGTCCATGGCCTGGGTCAGAACCATGGTGCCCTGCCGGCGCAACTCGCCCGCCAGGGTTTCCAGACGGTCCGCGTTGATGTCGGAAATCGCGAGGGTGCAGCCCCGCCGTGCGAAATCCCGTGCGAGGGCCTGACCGATCCCCGATGCGGCACCCGTGACCACGGCGACTTTGCCCTTGAACATTTCCTGACCCATTTCTGTCTCCCTTGTGGTTTGTTTTTCTCACTCGACCAAACTTATGTCAATCGACAAATAAAACCATTTCCAGAGTGATTGCGTCACCCTGTCGCATCTCAGCGCGGATCGTGAGCCTTCGTCACATAAAGGTGAAGGGGCAATCGAGCCCGGGGCGCGAAGCCGGGAAAGGTTGCATCCGGGCATGGCCTTGCCGCATTGTGCGCGCAGGCATTGACCGTTTCCGGGGTATTCCTTTTGTCGCGTCCGGTGTTCGACGATCTTCAGGCGAGGCTGCGCTCGCTCGCGCGGGGGGACCTGCCGTCGGCGGTCGCCCTGCCCGGCAGCCGGGCCGAGCGGTCGGCGGCGCTGCGCGCCCGGATCATCGACGCGGCAAAGCCGGAATTCGCCGCCAAGGGCTATGACGGCGCCTCGGTCCGCGCCATCGCGGCGGCGGCGGGCATCGAGCAGGGTCACCTCGGCTATCACTTCAAGACCAAGCGCGCCCTGTGGGAGGCGACGGTCGATACCGTCTTCGCCGATTTCCCCGAGACCGTCGGCGGCATGATCCCGCGCACCTATGAGGATGCGCGGATGGTGATGCGGGCGATGCTGCAGAGCTATGCCAACTATTGCCTGATGGTGCCGGAACATGCCCGCTTCGTCTTCAACGAAGCC
>NZ_JBAZKR010000247.1:0-2871 GCF_041650655.1 Zavarzinia sp. | reverse complement strand
CAACACGCCCTGGCGGGCAAGTTCCACCTGGCCTTGAACCTCGGGCTTCTTGTCGAAGCCCTTCTTGATCGATTCCTGCGTCAGAATTTCGCGGCGCACGAGCTCTTCCATCACCGCCTTGCGCAGTTCCGGCGAGTCAGGCTGACCCTGGGCTGCTTGGCCGGCGAGCAGCGCATCGGCGCGGACCTTGGGGATGGCCTTGCCATTGACGGTGGCGAATGTCGCCGATTCCTTCTTCTGGGCAAAGGCGGGAGCTGCGCTCACCGATACGGCGAAGGCTAGCAGGACGGCATTGAGGAGAGTGCGATTCATCGTGGTTCCTGATTTATGTTTTGCGGGTTTGTCATTTTTCGTCGGGGGCTTTCGCGTCGATGCCGAGTGCGTGAATCTCCTTCTTCATCAACGGGCCCAAGGCATCATACACCAAGCGATGTCTTTCCATTGTCCTGCACCCCGCGAAGCGCGGGGAGACAATGGCGAGCCGGAAATGGCCGCCGCCGCTCCTGGCGCCGGCATGGCCGGCATGCTTCGCCGAGTCGTCGATGATGTCGATGGACACGGGTTCCAGCGCGGCAAGCTTCTCCCGCATCATGTCGATCACGTTCATGACCGGGGGAATACCTGCTTGAAGGGACGCACCGTGACACGGGCATAGACGCCGGCGGCGACATACGGGTCGGCGTCGGCCCAGGCCTGCGCCGCGGCGAGCGAGTCGAAATCGGCGACGATCAGGCTGCCTGAGAATCCGGCAGGGCCCGGATCGGGGCTATCGATCGCGGGACACGGCCCGCCCAGCACCATGCGACCGGCGGCCTCGAGCTCGACCAGACGGGATAGGTGGGCCGGGCGCGCGGCGAGGCGGTTCTCAAGGCTGTTCGGCACGTCTTCGCCGACGATTGCGTAGAGCATTACTGCTTTTCCTCGGGGATGTATTTGGCGAGCACGACGCCCTGGATGATGATGAAAGCGATCATCAGGCCCATGCCGCCGAAGAGCTTGAAGCTGACCCAAGTGTCGGTGCTGAAGTTGAAGGCGACCCACAGGTTGGCCACGCCCATGACCGCGAAAAAACCTGCCCAGGCCAGGTTGAGCCGGCTCCATAGCGGTTCCGGCAGTTGCACTTCTTTTTCCAGCATGGCGCGAATCAGGTTCTTGCCGAAGAATTGCGCGGAGCCGAACAGGGTGGTCGCGAACAGCCAGTAGAGCACGGTCGGCTTCCACTTGATGAAGGTTTCGTCGTGCAGGACCAGGGTCGCGCCGCCGAACACCACGACCAGGGCGAGGCTGATCCAGAGCATGGTGTCCACCTTGCCGTGGCGGTGCCAGACCCAGCCGATCTGCGCCGCCGTGGCGGCGATCACCACGCCGGTGGCGATGTAGATATCGAATGCCTTGAAGGCCGCGAAGAACAGGATGATCGGGAAGAGGTCGAATAGGAATTTCATGGGCGGGATTGTAGCGGTTACTTCTTCCTGTCGAGGTCGATCGAAGCGGAGTTTATGCAGTAGCGCAGGCCCGTCGGCGCCGGGCCGTCGGGAAAGACATGGCCCAGATGGGCGCCGCAGTGGCTGCAGACGACCTCGGTGCGACGCATGAAATGGCTGTGGTCGTCGATCTCGGTGATGCCCTGCGCATCGACGGGGGCCGTGAAACTGGGCCAGCCGCAGCCGGAATCGAACTTGGTCGCCGATTCGAACAGCGGCTCGCCGCAACCGATGCAGCGATAAGTGCCGGGATCCTTGCTGTCCCAGTATTCGCCGCTGAAGGCGCGCTCGGTGCCCTTCTCGCGGGTGACGTGGTACTGCATGGGCGTGAGCTGGGCACGCCATTCGGCGTCGGTCTTGGTGATCTTCGGTTTATTGCTCATGAGTCCCTCCGGGGCGCTGACTATAATCCGGCCCATGGGGATTCAGAGCAGGCGAAGCACTAAAAAGTTCGGGACGATGCGATGCGCGTGACCGTGCTCGGAGCCGGCGTGGTCGGCGTGACGAGCGCCTGGTACCTCGCGGCGGATGGCCACGACGTCACGGTGATCGAGCGGCAACCGCTGCCGGCGCAGGAAACCAGTTTCGCCAACGGCGGCCAGATCTCGGTCAGCCACGCGGAGCCCTGGGCCAATCCGCAAGCCCCGTGGAAGGCGCTGAAATGGCTGGGGCGCGAAGACGCTCCGCTGCTGTGGCGCCTGCGGGCCGATCCGGCGCAATGGGCCTGGGGCCTGCGGTTCCTGCGCGAATGCACGGCGGCGCGGACGCGGGCCAATGTCGGCGCCATCGTGCGCCTCGGGCTGGCGAGCCGCGCCGCACTGCAGGCGCTGCGGCGGGAACTGGCGCTCGAATACGACCATCTCGAACGCGGCACCCTGCATTTTTATACCGATCGCGCCGAATTCGAGCATGCGCTGCCGCAGGCCGCATTGATGCGCGAATTCGGCTGCGACCGGGTGCCGAAGACGGCGGCCGAGTGCCTGGCGATAGAGCCGGCGCTGGCGGGCTCGCGGGTCCCCGTGGTGGGCGGCACCTATACGGCCGGCGATGAATCGGGCGATGCGAGGCGATTCACCGAGGCCCTGGCGCAGCATGCCGCGGCACGCGGTGTGCGCTTCCGCTACGGCGAAACGGTGACCGCCTTGCTGCGCGATGGGGACCGCTTCGCCGGCGCGCGCCTGGCTTCGGCGGAAGTCGTCAGGGCCGACCTGACCGTGCTGGCGCTGGGCAGCTACTCGCCGCTGCTGCTGCGGCCGCTCGGTCTGCGCCTGCCGGTGTACCCGGCCAAGGGCTATTCGGCTACGCTGACGCTGCCCGACGGCGCGGCGGCGCCATCGGTGAGCCTCACCGACGACGGACACAAGATAGTGATTTCCCGCCTCGGGCA
>NZ_JBAZKR010000246.1:0-2871 GCF_041650655.1 Zavarzinia sp. | reverse complement strand
AGCGTGCCGGCGTTGAACTGGCTGCCGCCGCCGCGGCTCGCATGAAGAAGGAAGAGGAGTTGGCCCGCCTGGCGACGGAACGTGCCGCCGCCGAACGACGTGCCGCCGAGCAGGCCATCGAACAGTTGCGGCTCGAGCAGATCGCCGAAGCGACGGCCTCTTCGCGTGTAGCCGCTGAAAATGAGGCGACCGCCGAAGTCCGTCACCGCGCCGAGCAGGAAGCCGCAGCCTCGCGTGCCGCCGTCGCGCGCCTTGCCGCCGAGCAACAGGCCAGCGCTGCGGAGGCGGAGCGTACGGCAGCCGAGGCGGAGTCTGCTGCGGCACAGCAGGAGCAAGCCGAGCGCCTCGCCGATGCGACGCTCCGCGCGCGAATCGAAGCGGAGCAGGGCGCCATGATGGAAGCCCGCCGCCGCGAATTTGCCGAGCGACGGGCCATGGCTGAACTGCGCGGAAATATCGAGGCCGAACAACGCGCGCTGGAAGATGCCCGGCGCGATGAGCGAGTTGCGGCCGAGCTGGCCGCCGCCGCCGCGGCCCGGATCGAAAAGGAAGAGGAATTGGCCCGGCTGGCCGCAGAGCGGGCCGAAGCCGAGCGACGCGCGGCCGATCAGGCCGCCGAGCAGTTGCGGATCGAGCAGAGCGCCGAAGCGGCAGCCCTGCTGCGCGTGGCGGCAGAAGAGCAGGCAACGCGGGAGGCGCAGGGCCGCGCCGAGCAGGAAGCGGAGGCCGCGTGCGCCGCCGCCGCTCGTCTGGCCGCCGAGCAACAGGCCTGCACGGCACAGGCCGGGCGCGTGGCAGCCGAGGCCGAAGCGACGGCCGCACAACAGATGCAAGCCGAGCACCTGGTCGCGGCTACCCTGGGCATACAAATCGAAGCGGAGCAGCGCGCCTTGGCCGAGGCCGAGCGCCGCGAGCGGGCCGCCGCCGAACTCGCATCGACCGCGGCCGCCCGCGCCAGGAGAGAGGGAGATCTGGCCCGGCTGGCCACCGAGCGGGCAGAAGCCGAACGACGTGCCACCGAGCGTGCTGCCGAGCAGGTGCGGGTCGAGCAGGTTGCCGAAGCTGCGGCCCTGTCGCGTGTGGCCGCGGAAGATGAGGCGGCTGCCGAAGCCGGGCACCGCGCCGAGCTTGAGGCTGAAGCAGGGCGTGCCGCGGCTGCGCGCTTCGCCGCCGAGCGGCAGGCGGGCGTGGCACAGTCGTCGGCTTCACGGCCTGTGGCGACCGAAGGCAAGCCGCCCGCAAGCCGCCGCCCGACGCCAGGCTGGCGCCGGCTGCTTGCCGGTGCGGCACTGGCTCTGCTGGCCGGCGCAGGCGCCGGCTTCTGGCTGGGCAGGGGTCCAGTAGTCTCCTTGCGAGTGCCGGCCGCCGAACAGGGCACACTGCGCCTGCGCCTCGACCATAATCTGAAAAATCTCCCGGCCGCCGAGCCTCGCGCCGTGCCGCGCGATCGCTCGTCGGCACAGTGACGGGCAGGAGCCCTGCCGGGGATCGGGTGGTTGCCGCGAGTGGCCCGCGCGCAACGCGTTCGCTTGTGCCAAGCGGGTTTTCGTGGCATGGTCGTTGCCGTTGACGCTAAACTCTGCTAGTTCTTGTGCGGCAAGCAGAAACAATTTCAGCTATTAATTGATGTACCAATGATTGCTTTGGGGGTCTGGTTATGACGAAAGCGATAGCCAATTTCTTGGCTGCCGCCGCCATCCTGGTGGCAGGATCGCTGAATCACGCGACGGCGCAGGATGCCACATTCGACATTGCGCGTTTTCAGATCGAAGGCAACACGATTCTGCCCGCGGAAAGGGCCCAGCAACTCGTGGCGCCTTTTGCCGGCAGCCGCCGGATTTATGGCGATGTGCAAAAGGCCCTGGAAGCCCTCGAAGGAGAGTATCGCCGCCTTGGTTACGGTACCGTGCAGGTCTATGTGCCGGAGCAGGAGCTCACCAGCGGTGTGGTGCGGCTGCAGGTCAGCGAAGGCGTCATCGGCAAGGTCACCGTTAGCGGTAATAAGTATTTCAACGACGCGAATGTTCGCGCCAGCCTGCCTGACTTGAAGGAAGGCAAGGCCCCCAACATGCGTCAGCTGTCAGAAAACATCCAGCTAAGCAATGAGAGCCCGGCCAAACAACTCGAAGTGACGCTCGGCGTCAGCGAGGAAGAAGGCAAGGTCGACGCCCGGGTCGCAGTCACCGAAGACGATCCTCGGCGCATCTACCTCACGCTGGATAACACGGGCACCAAGGGCACCGGCAAACATCGCCTTGGGATTTCCTACCAAAACGCGAATCTGGGCAACAGTGATCAGGTGCTGACGCTGGCCTACATGACGGCCGTCGACCCGCCGGGCGGTATGAAGCTGTTTGGCAGCAGAGTGCTGCCCTGGCAAGACGGAAATGGTGTGAAGGTCGATATTTTCAGTATCGGCTATCGCCTGCCGCTGTATTCGATTGGCGACAGTATCGACTTCATTTACGGCAATTCGAGCAGCGACTCGCCGGCCAATTCGCCCAATCTCGGTTCGGGCCTGGCGATCAACGGGAAGGGCGAGGTGTTTGGCCTGCGCTACAACCACATGCTCGGCCGTTCCGGCGAATACACCTCCAAACTGGTGCTTGGCTTCGACTACAAATACGTGAACAGCCGCTGCACGGTTGCCGGCGTTCCAACGCCGTTCGGCGCCGCCGGTTGCACGCCATATACCTTGCGACCCGTTTCGGCGACCTACAGCGGCCAGTGGCAAAAACCGGGTGAGGCCGTCGATTTCAACGTCGGCGTGGCCCATAACATGTTCCCCGTAGGTAGTGAATTCGATTTCACCCCGGCGCCTCCCGCGGCCGGAGGCCGCGATCACTATTCTGCCGCGTCGGGCTACCAGAG
>NZ_JBAZKR010000245.1:0-2874 GCF_041650655.1 Zavarzinia sp. | reverse complement strand
AAGTAGCCCGGCTGCCCGGTCTGGATGCGGACGTTGCCCGATTCGCGCTGCACCACCGGCAGCCAGCCGACTTCCAGCTCGGCGCCGGTGGCGACGACCAGGTCGGCGTTGCGGGCGCGGGCGATCAGCGAGGGCCGCGCCTCGATCCGGTGCGGGTCCTGCAGGGCCGTGGTCACCGACGCCACCTTGATTTTGTCGCCGCCGATTTCCTGCGCCAGGGCCGCCCATTCCGGCACGGTGGCCAGCACGTTCAATGCCGCCTGGGCCGGCAGCGCCAGCAGCGCGGCAAGAATCATCAGAAAGCTCTTCATCGTCGTCTCCTCAGAAGGCATGGGCGCCGTGGGCGCCTATGCTCATGACGTACTGCAGCCAGAACTGATTGTCGGTCAGCCCCGGTCCGCGCGAAGCGTCGCGCGCAAACTGGAAGCGCAAGCGGGCGAACTCGGACGAGGCGTAGTCGATCATCACGGTGTCGCGGCGCGGCTTCCATGCAGCGAACTGCGGCAGGTCGGCGGCGGTCAATGCGCCGCTGTTCACGAGGCCGATCGAGGCATTGCCGGAATCGAGCCGGTCATAGCGATAGCCGACGCGCCAGCGCGGCATGAACTGATACACGCCTTGCACGTAGAAGCCGCTCTGCGTTGCGCTGTAGCTGTTGGAAATGCCCGCGCCACATCGGCCCGCACCTGCGCCGGCCGTATCGACACACGACAGATCGCCGCTCTCGACACGGTGGAAGGCTTCGGCCTGCACCTTGAAATTGCGTTCATTCGGGTTGCCGTCGGGCGCCCACTTCCAGACAAAGTCGGCGCCGACGGTACGGCTGTTGCCGGAGAAGGCCACCGTGTTGGCGTTGCCCGTGGTGTCGGTCTGCGCGTAACCGCGATCGACCGGATGGGTGCCCACCGCCGACAGCCCCGCGCGCCAGCTGCTGGAGACGCCGACATCGCCGCCGGTGCGCGCGAACACCGCGCCCAGCGCCGAGCCGTTCTTGTTGCGGTCGCTGCCGGGAAAGCCGCTGTCGCGGCCGGCTTCGAGGCCCAGTTCGATCCAGGCGTCGGTCGGCGCCAGCCACTTCAGTTGCAGCCCTTCCGCCGTCAGCCGGTTGCCGAAAAATGCCGCATAGGCCAGCGGCGCATCGGCGAAATCCCAACCATGCGGATGCTGGTCATTCTGGTAGCCGATGCCGGAAAGGAAGCGGCCGCCCTTGAGCGTCAGGCCATTGCCGAGTCCCAGCGTCTGGAAATAGGCCTCCTCGACCGCGAGCGTGTTGTCCGGCGCGAGGGCGAGGTTCAGGTAGCCGCGGAAATTCGGGTCGACGTTGGCCGACAGGACCAGCTCGCTTTCGCCAAGACTGAGCCCCTTGCGCCGCGGCGGGCCGACCTCCTCCGGCTCGCCGGCCGGCACGAAGCCTTGCAGGGTCCAGCTCGCCGGGTCGCGCTGCATCTTCGTCATCGTGCCTTGCAGGATCAGCGAGATGTCGGGATTGAAGCTGTTGGCCGCCGCGGCGCCGCGCGCGACGGCGGGGGCGGCATCGACCGGCGGCGCGGCCCTGGCGGCCGTCGACTCGGCGTTGGCGAGGCGCTTTTCCAGCGCGTCGATGCGCTGCTCGTAAGATTTTTTCATCTGCGCGATTTCCTCGCGCAGGACCTGCAGGTCGGCATCGGCCGCCGCGGCCGGAACGCTGGCCAGCACGCCACAGGCGGCCAGCACGGACAATGAATAGTGTTTCATGGTTGCTCCAAAGAAAATGACAAGCACACCGCATGGCAGCAGCCAGCGGTGCGGCAATACGTCAAGTAGCTTTAGAGCGGTGGCGGGGCGCGGCTGCGAAATGCCGCGCTGAAACGAAGAGTCGGCGCCGGCGGCACGGCGGCAGCGGGCGCGGCGATGCTGCCCGCCGCGATCGCCGGGGGAAGCAGCGGCGCGGGAGGCGCCACGTCGACGCCGGCAAAGGCGATGCAGGTGGTGCAGACATGCGACAGGCTCAGCGCCGCGCCGTGATCGGCATCGTCGCCCTGCGCAGTCTGCACCGCGGCAGGCCCTGCGGCGTGACCCAGCATGTGGGCGAGCGCCGCCTGCTGCCCGCTGACGAGCAGCAGCGAGAGGATCAGGGCAAGGAACGGGTGCAGGAAGCGGCGCATGGGGCGCGTATTACAACACAGTGCGCACAGAGCGCGCCATCAATCAACCTGCAGCAGCAGCCCCTTCAGGTATTCGCCTTCGGGAAACGCCAGATCGACCGGATGGTCGGCGGCGCCTTGCAGGCGCTGCACGATGCGCGCGGAGCGCCTGGCATCGAGCGCGGCGCCGGCGACGATCTTCTGGAACAGTTCGGGCGACACGCCGCCGGAGCATGAATACGTCATCAGCAGGCCGCCCGGCGCCAGCAGATGGAACGCCTGCACGTTGATGTCCTTGTAGGCGCGCGCGGCGCGCTCCGCGTGCGCGGCGGTGTGGGCGAACTTGGGCGGATCGAGGATGATCAGGTCGAAGCGCTCGCCGCTGCCGCGCATGTTGCGCAGCTCGGCGAAGACATCGGCCTCGACCCACGTCGCGCGCGCGGCGTCGAGTTGCGGATTGAGCGCGAGGTTGCGCCGCGCGGTTTCCAGCGCGGAACCGGAGCTGTCCATCGACACCACTTCGCGCGCGCCGCCGGTCAGCGCCTGCAGCGAGAAGCCCGCCGTGTAGCAGAAGCAGTTGAGCACGCGGCGGCCAGGCGCGAGTTCCGCCACGCGACGGCGGTTGTCGCGCTGGTCGAGGTAGAAGCCGGTCTTGTGGCCGCCGACGAAGTCGACGGTCATGTTGACGCCGTTTTCCGCGATGACGATTGGCTCCCCCTCTCCCTCGGTCCCTCCCCCGCCAGGGGGGAGG
>NZ_JBAZKR010000244.1:0-2908 GCF_041650655.1 Zavarzinia sp. | reverse complement strand
GATCGCCTTGGCGAAACGCGCGGCATCGTCGACCAGGGTCGCGAGTTCGGTCAGAGACGTCATATCAGCGCCCTCCCTCGAAGCTGCAGCGGACATTGCCGAGCCCCGAAATACGCAATTCGATGGCATCCCCCGCCGCGACCGGGACGAGGGGTCCGAGCGAGCCGGACAGGATCGTGTCGCCGCGCTTCAGCGGACGGCCGACCTCCACCATCTTGCGCGCCAGCCACAGGGTCGAGACCAGCGGATTGCCGAGACAGGCGATGCCCGCGCCGGTCGCCACCGGATCGCCCTGGCGTTCCATCACCATGCCGCACAGCACGGGATCGAACTCGCCCAGCTTGCGCGGCTGGCTGCCGAGGACATAGAGACCCGAACTCGCGTTGTCGGCGATGGTGTCCAGGATCTTGATGTTCCAGTCGGCGATGCGGCTGCCCACGATCTCGATCGCGGCGACGGCATATTCGACCGCGTGCAGGACGTCGGCGAGGGTGAGGCCCTCGCCGTCGAGATCGTCGCCGAGATAGAAGGCGATCTCACCCTCGACCTTGGGCTGCAGCACCTGCGAGACCGGAATGGCCTCGCCGTCGCCGAAAGCCATGTCGGCGAACAACATGCCGTAATCGGGCTGGTTCAGCCCCAGCATGGTCTGCACCGCCTTCGAGGTCGCGCCGATCTTGCGGCCCGACAGGCCCCGGCCGTTGGTCAGCCAATATTGCGTATTGGCCTCCTGGATGGCGTAGGCGGTGGCGGCGTCGCCGCCCTCGACCCGCCCGGTGAGGGGCGCGATCGGGGTGGCGGTTTCATGGGCCTGGCGCAGCAAGGCTGCCGCTTCGGCCACGGACAGGATGGGTTGAGACACTCCGCGATCCTCAGAGTTTGATGCAGACGTTCGAGAGTTCGGTATAGAACTCCAGGCTGTGCACGCCCCCCTCGCGGCCGATGCCGGAGCGTTTGGAGCCGCCGAACGGCGTGCGCAGGTCCCGCAGGAACCAGCTGTTGACCCAGACGAGGCCCGCCTCGATACGGGACGCCACGCGGTGCGCCCGCGAGCCGTTCTCGGTCCAGATCGAACAGGCGAGACCGTAATCCGTATCGTTGGCCCGTTCCACCACCTCGTCCTCTTCGTCGAAGGGGCTGATGTGGCAGCAGGGGCCGAAGATTTCCTCGCGCATGATCGCGCTGTCGTCGCCAAGACCGGTCCAGATCGTCGGCTCGACCCAGGCGCCTTCGGCGAGGCTGCCCGGCATCTGCGGCACACCGCCGCCGATGATTTCCTGCGCCCCGAGTTCCCGAGCCTTCTGGTAGTAGGACAGAACCTTGCTCTGGTGTTCGCGGCTGACCAGCGGGCCCATGTTGGCGGCGGCATTGTCCGGCGTGCCGACCACGAGGCCGGCCGCGCCGGCCTTCAGGCGGGCAACGAATTCGTCGAACAGCGGGCGCTGCACGAAGACCCGCTCGGTGCCGAGACAGACCTGGCCGCAGTTGGCGAAGGCCGAGCGCATGGTGCCTTCGATCGCCTTGTCCATGTCGGCATCGGCGAAGACGATGGCCGGATTCTTGCCACCGAGTTCGAGCGAGACGGGACGGATACGCCCTGCCCCGGCCCGCATGATGGCGGCGCCCGTCCGGGTTTCGCCGGTAAAGGTGACGGCGTCTACACCGTCGTGGCTGGTCAGGAATTCGCCGGCGCTGCCCGGGCCGAAGCCGTGGACGACGTTGTAGACGCCCGGCGGCACGCCCGCCTCGTTCATCACTTCGCCGAGCAGGGTCGCCGTGCTCGGCGTTTCCTCGGACGGCTTCACGACGACGGTATTGCCGCAGGCGAGGGCCGGCCCGACCTTCCAGGTCATCAGGAGAAGCGGCAGGTTCCAGGGGCAGATCACGCCGATCACGCCCTTGGGCCGGCGCAGGGCGTAATTGACCGCGCCCGCGCCGTCCGGCGTGTCGAGGACGAAGCTTTCCGTCGGCACGTTCTTGACGAGATCGGCGAAGATCTTGAAGTTGGCGGCGCCGCGCGGAATGTCGATATGCCGCGCGAGGCTTTTCGGCTTGCCGGTGTCCCGGCATTCCGCTTCGAGGAATTCGTCGAAACGCCGGGTGATGCCGTCGGCGACCTTGTGCAGGATGGCGGCGCGTTCATGCACCGTCATCTTGCCCCACGGGCCCTTCAGCGCGCGGCGGGCGGCCTTCACGGCCGCGTCCACCTCGGCTTCACCCGCTTCGGCGACCATGGCGAAGACGCCATTGTCGCAAGGGTTGCGGTTCTCGAACCAGTCGCGCCCCTCGCGGAATTCGCCGTCGATGAAGTTGAGGGTCCTTGCCAGAGTCATTCTCTCACTCTCCAGATCAGGTCACGACCGTCATGAAACGATCGTTCAGCGCGCGCTCGTAATAGAAGATCGCCTTGCCCACCTCGTCGGTGCTCCAGGTCCGGACCGGATGGTCGGGATAGAAGGTGTAACCACCGGCGAAGACTTCGTTGCGATTGCCCGAGGGGTCGAAGAAATAGATCGTCTGGCCACGGGTGATGCCGTGCCGGGTCGGGCCGATGTCGACCGACATGTTGTAACGGCTCATGATATCGGCGGCATGGCCGACGTCGTGCCAGTCTTCCAGCAGGAAGGAGACATGGTGCAGCTTGCCCTTCTCCTCGTGGCGGACGAGGGCGAGGTCATGGGCCTTCATGCCGCAGGACAGGAAGGCGGCGATGACCGTGCCGTCCGGCGCCACCACCCGCTCGGTCAGGGCGAAGCCCAGCAGCCGGCAGAAGATGTCCATGGTGCCGTCGATGTCGTCGCCGTAAAGCAGGCAATGGTCGAAGCGCTGGACGCGCATCGCGCGCGGCTCGGCGTGCCACAGTTCGGGATTGTCGATCATCGGGCAGGCGTCGGACCGGCCCATGTTG
>NZ_JBAZKR010000243.1:0-2913 GCF_041650655.1 Zavarzinia sp. | reverse complement strand
CATCGACCGGAAGGCGCGTGATGTCGGCCTGCACGGCGCGCAACACCGGTGCGGGAAACCTGCTCACTCCGCGATCGCCCCGCGAGCGATTTCGAAGCAGGCGTCAACATGCGAATTCCCCACATACATCATCGCCGCCACGCTGAGTGCGGCCGCCGCGGCCTGTCCGGCGAAGGGGATGTATTTCAGCACCTGCTTCGCCGCCATGCGCGCACCGACCTTTTGTAGCGCAGCCACGACCAGCCTTTTGGTGATGGCGCGGCCCGCCAGATCGGAGCCGACCTTTTTCAGCATCGCGTAGATAGCGACCTTGTGCCGCGTATCGAGTTCCGCGATTTGCTCGGGAGTCAGGCCGAACTTCTGGTTGATCGCGGGGATCAGTTGCATCAGCATGCCGACGTCTCCCGCGATGTCCACGCCAGGAATCGGAATCAGCGACATGCCGCCCGAACTCGCCGCACGCCGCCTGACCATTTTCCGGCACGAGGCGCGAACCTTTTCCAATTCCGCGATCGATGCCGGCAGGGCCTGACGCTTCTTCATCCCGACAGTCCGTCAGCGCTTCGGCCCGGGGAAGCGCGGATACGTGTCGCCGATCTCCATCCAGGACGCCTTCGAGTCAACGTGGATATGGAAGATATTGCCGCAGACGAAGGGCGTATCCACCGTGCCGAGGCGCAGGCGCTTCTTCTCCGGCAGGTCGTCGCGCGCGCTGTAGATCGGGCTGCCGCAGTTGCCGCAGAAGACCCGCGCCTTGCCGGGCGTGGCGCGATATTCCTTGAGCAGCTCGCTGCCCGAAAGCAGGCGGAACCGCGCGGAGTCGATCGGCCCCACCGCGGCGAATGCGGAACCCTGGGCCTTGCGGCACTGCGAACAATGGCAGATCGAGATCTCCTCGATGGCCCCGTCGTACTCGTAGCGAATGCCGCCGCACAGGCAGCTTCCTTCGATCACTTGAACTCCTTTCCCGGACGAAATGCAAACGAATGAAAACCGCGACGGGCGGAACAACCCGCTCCGTTCGCGCATCGTGCCGTGAACCATTCGGGATAACAAGACTCCAAGCGGTCAGGCTGCTAGACTCGCGCCTGATTTCCCCACGGAGCGCGGCACCATGAAATACATCGACCACGGCGCGGGCGGCGACGCCGGCTGCATGAAGCTCGTCGAAGGCCCGGCGCCGCAGCCGGGCCCCGGCCAGATCCTGATCGAGGTGGTCTGCGCCGGCGTCAACCGGCCTGACGTGCTGCAGCGCTGGGGCCGCTACCCGCCGCCGCCCGACGCCTCGCCCGTGCTCGGCCTCGAAGTCGCGGGCCGCGTCGCCGCAGTGGGCGCCGGCGTCACGGACTGGAAAGTCGGCGCCGGCGTTACGGCGCTTACCCCCGGTGGCGGCTATGCCGAGTACTGCGTCGCCGCCGCCGGCCATGCCTTGCCGATTCCGCCCGGGATGGACTTCGCCACAGCAGCGGCCCTGCCCGAAACCTGGTTCACCGTGTGGGCCAACCTGGTCGACCTGGGGCGCCTGAAGCGCGGCGAGCGCCTGCTGGTGCATGGCGGTTCGAGCGGCATCGGCCTGGTCGCCATCCAGCTGGCCAAGCACCTTGGCGTCGAGTGCATCGTCACCGTCGGCAATGAAGAAAAGGCCGCCTTCTGCCTCGCCGCCGGCGCGACACACGCGATCAATTACCGCACGACCGATTTCGCCGACGCGGTGAAGACGCTCACCGCGGGGGCCGGCGTCGACGTGATCCTCGACATGGTCGGCGCGCCCTACCTCCAGCGCAACCTGGGCGCCCTGCGACGCGACGGCCGGCTGGTGATCGTCGCCTTCCTCGAAGGCAGCAAGACCGAGGCCGACCTGATGCCGATCATGCTGAAGCGGCTGACGGTCACCGGCTCGACCATGCGGCCGCGCACGACGGCCGAGAAAACCGCGATCCGCGATGCGCTGGCCGCCAACATCTGGCCGGCGCTGGCGCAAGGCCGTTTGCTGCCCCACTTGTTCGCGCGCTTTCCGCTGGCGCAGGCCGCGGAGGCGCACCGGCTCATGGAATCGAGCCGCCACATCGGCAAGATCGTTTTGGAGATTGGCAAGCCATGAATGAATTGACCATTGATGTCGTCTCCGACGTGGTCTGCCCGTGGTGCTTCATCGGCAAGCACCATCTGGATCAGGCCCTGCATCTGTGGCACGCCGAGCAGCCGCAGTGTGCCGTCGCCGTGCGCTGGCACCCCTTCTTCCTCAATCCCGATACGCCGGAGGGCGGCGAGCCCTACCGGCCGTTTCTGGAGAAGAAATTCGGCGGCCCCGAAAAGCTGGCCGAGATCTGGCAGCGGGTCAGTGCGGCGGGACGCACCGCCGGCATCGAGTTCGCCTTCGAGAAGATCGAGCTGCGGGCCAACACGCTCAACGCGCACCGCCTGATACACCATGCCCAGAAAGTCGGCGCTGACGGTACGGCGGTCAGCACGCTGATCGAAGGTCTGTTCGCCGCGCAGTTCCTCGAGGGACGACACGTCGGCGACCGTGCGGTGCTGGCCGATGTGGCCGGCAAATGCGGCCTGGACCGCGATGCCGTGCGGGACTACCTGGACAGCGCGGAGGATGCCGAAGAGGTGCGCGCCGCCGCCGGCGAGATGCAGCGCATGGGCATCGGCGGCGTGCCCTTCTTCATATTCAACAAGCGGCTGGCCGCCTCCGGCGCCCAGCCGCCCGATGCCTTGCTGAAGGCCATGCGCGAGGCGACGCAGGCGGCCTGATCGGGACTACTTGAGCAGGCCTTCTTCCTTCATGGCCTGCTGCACGCCGGGACGCGCCGCGACACGCTTGAGGTAGGCGGCCAGCAAGGGGCGTCCCTCCTTGACATCGACATTGACCAGGCGGCCCCAGCCGAGGACGGTGAACAGGTAGCC
>NZ_JBAZKR010000242.1:0-2914 GCF_041650655.1 Zavarzinia sp. | reverse complement strand
GCGCAGCAAGGGCAGGCCGCTTTGCCGGCTGCCGATGAATTCGCCGGGGCCGCGCAGGCGCAGGTCCTCGCGCGCGATTGCGAAGCCGTCGGTGCTTTCGAAGATGACCTTCAGCCGCGCCCGGGCAAGTTCGCCCAGCGGCTGGGCATAGAGCAGGATGCAAGCCGATTGCGCCGTGCCGCGGCCGACGCGGCCGCGCAACTGGTGCAGTTGCGCGAGGCCGAAGCGCTCGGCGTGCTCGATCACCATCAGGCTCGCATTCGGCACGTCGACGCCGACCTCGATCACCGTCGTGGCCACCAGCAGATGAATCTCGTTCGCCACGAAGGCGCTCATCATGGCGGCCTTTTCGGCGGCCTTGAGGCGACCATGGACCAGGCCGATTTTCAGGTCGGGCAGATCGGCCTCAAGGCGGGCGAAGGTTTCCTCGGCGGTCTTGAGTTGCAGGCTTTCGCTTTCCTCTATGAGGGGGCAGACCCAGTAGGCCTGGCGCCCCGCGCGGCAGGCCTCATGCACACGGGCCACGACCTGGTCGCGGCGGGCTTCCGCGACCAGCTTGGTCGTCACCGGCGTGCGTCCCGGCGGCAGTTCGTCGAGCACCGAAACGTCGAGGTCGGCGTAGTAGCTCATGGCCAGGGTGCGCGGGATCGGCGTCGCCGACATCGCCAGCTGATGCGCATAGAGGCCCTTCTCCTTCAGCGCCAGGCGCTGGCGCACGCCGAAGCGGTGCTGCTCGTCGACGATCGCCAGGCCGAGGCGGGCGAACTCCACCTTGTCTTCGATCAGCGCATGCGTGCCGACGATGATCGGCGTGTCGCCGGCGCCGACTCTTGCGATCGCCGCCTCCTTCTCGCGCTTTTTCAGGCTGCCGGTGAGCCAGGCGACTTCGAGGCCGAGCGGCGCCAGCCACGCGGCGAGCTTGCGGTAATGCTGCTCGGCGAGGATTTCGGTCGGCGCCATGAGGGCCGCCTGATGTCCGGCCTCGACCGCCTGCAGCATGGCCAGCGCGGCCACCACGGTCTTGCCGCTGCCGACGTCGCCCTGCAGCAGGCGCTGCATCGGATGCGGCTGCGCGAGGTCGGCGGCGATCTCCTGCCAGGCGCGCTGCTGCGCCTGGGTCAGGCGAAACGGCAGCGAGGCCAGTAGCGCCCCGGTCAGCGCCGCCGTCGCCTTCAGGCGCGGCGCGCCGCGCGCGCGGCGGGCGGCATAGGCGCGGCGCAAACTCAGTTGCTGCGCCAGCAGTTCGTCGAACTGGACGCGGCGCCACGCCGGATGCTCGCGGGCTTCCAGCTCGGTCTGGGTCATTTCCGGCGGCGGCGTGTGCAGGCGGTGAATCGCGGCGGCGAACTCGGGCAGGTGCAGCCGCTCGCGCAGGGCCGGCGGCAGCGTGTCGTTGAGGTCGGCGCGCGCCAATGCGCGCTCGATCAGGCGGCGCAGGGTGGCCTGGCCGAGGCCGGCCGTGGTCGGATAGACCGGCGTCAGGCATTCGGGCAGGGTTTCGCCGGGCGCTACGGCATGAAAGCGCGGATGGATGATTTCGGGGCCGAGATAGCCCTCGTGCAGCTCGCCGAAAATTCTCAGCCGCGCACCCGGCTGCAAGACCTTCTGCTGGCTCGGATAAAAGTTCAGGAAGCGCAGCAGCAATGCGCCGCTGCCATCGCGCACCCGCGCCAGCAACTGGCGGCGCGGCCGGTAGGCGATTTCGCTGTCGACGACCTCGACTTCGAACTGTGCGGCGACGCCGGACCGCGCGTCGGCGAGCGGCGTGATGCGCGTCTCGTCTTCGTAGCGCAGCGGCAGGTGCAGGACGAAATCGGCATCGGTGCGCAAACCGAGCCGGGCCAGGCGGGCCGCGAGGGTGTTGCCGCTCGCGGCCTTTTTTTCAGCCAAGGACGAGCACGGCATCCGCCTCGACCAGGGCGCCGCGCGGCAGCTCCTTGACGCCGACCGCGGCGCGCGCCGGGAAGGGCTCGCTGACGTATTTCGCCATGGTTTCATTCACCTTGGCGAAGTTGGCCAGGTCGGTCAGGTAGATGTTGAATTTGACCGCATCGTTCAGCGTCGCGCCGGCGGCGGCGGCGACCGCCTTGAGGTTCTCGAAGACGCGCACGATCTGCGCTTCGATGCCGTCGACCATCTGCATGCTGACCGGATCGAGGCCGATCTGGCCCGACATATAGACGGTGTCGCCGACCTGCACGGCCTGCGAGTAGGTGCCGATCGCGGCGGGCGCGGCGGCGGTGGAAATGATCTTGCGGCTCATGGTGTTGTCCTGTTCATTTCTTGGTGGTTATCAGCAGGCCGTCGTCGAGACCGAGCGCCTTCAGCTTGGCACGGGCGGCATCCACTTCCTGCTTCGTCTTGAAAGGGCCGACATGGACCCGCGCCTCGATGGTGGCGGGAATGCCGTTCGCCACCAGTTTAGCGCGCAGATCCTCGGCATTGGCCATATTGCTGAAGACGCCCATTTGCAGCGCATAGCGGCGTTCGATCGCCTGGGTGACAGGGCGCGAGGCCGGGGCGCGCTGAGGCGCGGCATGCACCGCGGGAGGATGCGCCGGCGCGGCTTTCGGCGGTGGCGCAACGGGTGCCGCCGTGCGCTCGGGCACGGCCGTTGGCTCCGGCTTGGCCTCGACGGCCGGCTCGATCGGCTTCGTTTCCGGCTCGGCCACAGGCTCCGGCTTGGGCGGCAGGGCGAGCTTGGCCGTCACTGGAGCCGGCGGCGTGTAGATCGCCTCGAACATCGCCAGGCTGCCGAGCAGGCCCACCACCATCAGGGCGGCGATGACGATGCGATTGACCAGGCGGCGCCTGAGGGCCTCTTCAGGCGTGGGCGCGTGATCCAGGTTCGATATTTCGTCCATTGCGATCCTCGCCTTGCTCGTGCCACTCGAATTCATACGACTGCGCGTTG
>NZ_JBAZKR010000241.1:0-2983 GCF_041650655.1 Zavarzinia sp. | reverse complement strand
TCGTCCGGGGTCAGCGTCGGCACGTGGTCGTAGAGCTTGGTCGGCGCGATCATCGGCGTCTTCACCAGCGGCATGTTGATGGTGGTGAACTCGACGCCGCGATCGACGTACTCGGAGGCCGCGCAGCGGGTCCATGCGTCGAGCGCGGCCTTGGAGGCGACGTAGGCCGAGAAGCGCGGCGCGTTGGTCAGCACGCCGATCGAGGAGATGTTGATGACATGGCCGGCGTGCTTCTCGGTCATGTGCGGCAGCACGCCCAGCGTCAGGCGCAGGGCGCCGAAGTAGTTGACCTGCATGGTGCGCTCGAAGTCGTGGAAGCGGTCGTAGGAAGTCTCGATGCCGCGCCGGATCGAACGGCCGGCGTTGTTCACCAGGACGTCGACGCCGCCGTAGTCGGCCTTGAGCCTGGCGATCAGTTCGGCGCACTGCGCCTCGTCGCTGACGTCGGTCGAGTAGGCAATCAGCTTGAGGCCGCGGGCCTTGGCTTCGACCAGGGTTTCGTTGATCTTCTCCATGTCGCGGGCGATGATGATGGTGATGGCGCCCGCCTCGGCCAGCTTGAAGGCGGCCGCCTTGCCGATGCCCGACGAGCCGCCGGTGACCAGCACCACCTTGCCGCCGATGCGGCCCTTGAGGCTGCGATCGACGAAGAGGTCGGGGTCGAGCCGGCGCTCCCAGTAGTCCCAAAGCTTCCAGGCATAGTCCTCGAGTTTCGGCACGCTGATGCCGGTGCCGGCCAGCACCTTTTCGGTTTCGCGGTTGTCGAAGCGGGTCGGGTAGTTGATGAACTGCAGGATGTCTTCGGGCAGGCCGAGGTCCTTCATTACGGCGCGCTGGATGCGCCGCACCGGCGTCAGCGCCATCAGGCTCTTCTTGACGCCGCGCGGAATGAAACCGAGCAGGGCGGCATTGACGCGCATCGCCATTTCCGGCGCGTGGCCGGCGCGGGCGAAGATGTTGAGCACGTCGCCGACGCGGCGCGGATGCGGGTCGGTGAGGTGGAAGGCGCGTCGGTCGAGGCCCTTCTTGTGGGCGATGACGTACATCGCATCGACCACGTAATCGACCGGCACGATGTTGATGCGGCCGCCTTCGAGGCCGATCGCCGGCATCCACGACGGCATCATGGTGCGCATTTTCTGGATCAGCTTGAAGAAGTAGTAGGGGCCGTCGATCTTGTCCATTTCGCCGGTGCGCGAATCGCCCACCACGACGCCGGGGCGGTAGACGCGCCAGGGCCGCTTGCATTCGTTGCGGACGATCTTTTCCGACTCGTGCTTGGAACCGAAGTAGGGATGATCGAGGTTCTCCGCTTCCTCGAACATGTCCTCGCGGAAGATGCCTTCGAACAGGCCGGCGGCGGCGATCGAGCTGACGTGGTGGAAGCAGCCGGCCTCGATTTGCTGCGCCAGTTCCACGGTGTTGCGGGTGCCGTCGACATTCGCCGCCATCTGCTTCTCGGCGCTGGCGCCGAGGTCGTACACCGCGGCGAGGTGGAAGAAATGATCGACCTTGCCCTTGAGCTTCTTCTGGTCGGCCTTGCCGACGCCGAGGCAGGGCTGCAAGAGGTCGCCGACGATGGGAATGGCGCGGGCCGGGTCGACCTTCCAGTAGCCGTAGAGCTGTTCGAGGCGCTCGGGACTCTTGTCACGGGTGAGGAAATACACGGTGGCCGCGGGCTTTTCCAGCAGCCTGGCAACCAGCCGCTTGCCGATGAATCCGGTCGCTCCGGTGACAAAGTAAATCATTGGCGTCTCCTCGTTGTTTTCTGACGTGACCCCCGGCCGCTTGGCAGGGGCGTCCCGCGTGGAATGATACAGAAGCATCGCTGCCGGCGGGGCGCGCGGGACATTAGTGTGACCTCTCTAATCGAAATCGCTAGTCTGGTTTCCGTGGCAGGCATGGCGCCTGTCGAGGCCTCGGAACCGAGGCATCACGGATCATTCAATCAGGAGGGTGTCATGGTCAAGAAGCTCGTGGTGAAGAAGCTCAAGTCGGTCGGCACGGATAGCCAGCTTTCCGCCACCATTCGCGAATCGGCCCAGCAGATATGGCTGGCGGGGCTTGGCGCGTTTGCCAAGGCGCAGCGGGAAGGCAACAAGGTGTTCGACGCGCTGGTCCGCCAGGGCGAGTCGATCCAGAAAAGCACCCGCAAGGTTGCGGAAGACAAGGTGACCGAAATGGCAGCGAAGGCAACGGGGACGTGGGACAAGCTCGAGCAGGTATTTGAAAACCGTGTCGCCCGTTCGCTGCACAGCCTTGGCGTACCGACGCGGGACGACGTCGCCGCGCTGTCCAAGCGCGTTGCCGAATTGAAGGCCGAGGTGGAAAAGCTGAACAAGGCGGCAGGCAAGCCTGCACCCAAGGCGGCCGCCAGGAAGCCGGCAGCGAAGCCCAAGGCCGCAGCCCCCAAGGCGAAGGTCGCTGCAGCCAAGCCGGTGCGTAAGGCGGCATCCTGACGCCTGTCGGCGGAGTGTCGCAGTCATCGCCTGACGGCTGGCGGCGGAGTGGGCTGACATGAGACCGGCGGCGGCACGGCCGCGCATGGCACTGGCGCTGGCGGGCGGCGGTCCGCTCGGCGCGATCTACGAGATCGGGACGCTGATGGCGCTCTCGGAAGCGATGGATGGTGTCGATTTCAACGAGCTCGATGCCTATGTCGGCGTCAGTGCAGGGAGCTTCATCGCGGCCGGCCTCGCCAATGGCTTGAGTCCGGCCTACCTGTATCGCATGTTCGTCGACAGCGACTCGGCCGAATTTCCCTTCGAACCCGAGATGCTGCTCAAGCCGGCCTTCGGCGAATATGGACGGCGCGCCGCGTCGGTGCCGGCGCTGTTGGTCGAGTCTTTCGTCGACTACTTGCGCAAGCCGCTGCGGCAGGGCTTTCTCGCGTCGTTCCAGCGCCTGTCGCGGGCAATTCCCACCGGCATTTTCGACAACGCGGGAATGGACGTCTTCCTCACGCGCCTGTTTTCCATGCCCG
>NZ_JBAZKR010000240.1:0-2984 GCF_041650655.1 Zavarzinia sp. | reverse complement strand
TATCGTCGAGCGTGACCGCTCCTGCGCCCCACGCTGTCACAGAAGGCACCGCCGCGTTGGCGCGGAAGGTGATCACGTTTGTCGCTCTGTCTGCGTTGCCGCTGATGTGCAGCCATTGGCCCGGACGCCGCGGGGTTGTGAAAGCCGTTCCGGCGCCAATCAGGGCCGCAGCATCATTCCGCACATAGAATGCCCACGGATCCGTGGTGGCGGAATGGTAGACCATGATGTACGCGCCACCCGCCCCGTTGATGCGCAGGGGTTGTCCGTTCGCGATGTGCGCGGACTCGTAGATCCAACCCATGAGACCGAACGAACCAGCGCCGGGGTTGAAGGCGTCGTTGGCGGCTACCGTGAGCGACTGTCCTCCGGTAAACAGCGGAGCCGCCGCCACATCCTCCACGATCCGCCGCCTTCGGAACGGCACGACCGGCGACCACGTCGCGCCCGTGATCGCGTCCTCCGTGTTCCCGATCTCCTCGTGGCAGGTCGTGCCGTAGCCGGGGTTCTCGCAGGTCCACAGGCGACGCGTCGTCACCGGCGCCGATGTGCCGAGACGCCACGCGTCGTACTCGGCATCCGAGATGGCGCGCGAGAGGATCCGCGCGTCGCACACGCGGCCACCGAAGCACGTTCCGGCAGCGAGCAGGCGGCCCAGCGAGGCGTTCGTTCCGGTGATGTTCCCGGTCGCCACACCAGCGGTCGAGCGCCCGTTGACGACCAGCGTCAGCGCTCCACCCGCGCCGCCCGCGTAGCGGATCATGCAGTCCGACCACTCGGAGGAAGAGGCAACGCGCGAGTCCGCGAGCGTCGTGCCGATCAGCCCGCCGCCGATGTACGGCTTGCTGCCGCTGATCACTTGCCCGAGGAAGGCACCCTGCGCCGCCGCGTTCGTGCCGAACGACACGGCCCCGCGGTCGGTCGCGGTGTGGAACGTGGCGGGGCGCAGGCGTCCGAGGATCGTCCACGCCCCCGCGCCCGTCAGGTCGGCCGGGATGGTCCCGGCAACGAGGTCGTCGGTCGGGTCGAAGTAGAGCGACGCGCGACCCTTGAGCCACGACGGAAGGACGAGGCCCCGGGGCGCGACGATGAGATCACGGGCCATCGGCTACTTCTCCACCGGCTTCGGCTCGGCGGCCACGCTCGCAGCTGCGACGCGCTTCGCCGGCTTCACCCCGATGGTCATCGGCTCGGGGCACGGACGACCATCGCTGTGCCCGCACAGGTGCGACCGGGCGACCGTCCCGTCCTCCGACTCCGAGAGCCAGCAGGAGAACGGTCGGGCCGCCGCGATGGCGGCCTTGAGGACATCCACGGGCCCCTGCGCGCGGGAATCGGCGCAGCGCCCCTTGTCGTCACATTCGAACGCGAGGACGATCTCGATCCGGTCGCAGGGCACGGCTACACCGCCGCGTCCACGACGGCCTGGATCGAACCGGCCCAGTCCGTGCCCTTCGTGAAGTAGACGTCGGTCCCGTGCGTGGCTCCACCGCAGGGTAGGAACACGGTGCCGAGCGCGTTGAAGAACGGGCTCCACTTCTCCATCCCGCCCGAGCCGCCGTCCTTGATCGCACCGGCCGCCGTGGCGACGGTCGTGGTTGTGACGAGCAGGCCGATCAGGCGGCACGGCGAGGCGAACAGCGTCCCGCTGTTCGTCAGCCGCGTGCCGTAGGCGCCGGGCACCTGGACCCAGGCCCGGCGGCTCGAGCCCGACAGCCCGTTCTCGCCGGGGCCCATGAACGGGTGGATGTCGCCGTCGTCGCCGACGAGGTGTGCGCGCGGCTTGCCGGCCGAGTCCTCGCCATGTGCCACGGTCGCGGACGTGTCGGTGCCGATTCCCTTGCGCTGCTTCGTCGCCATGGTTCACTCCTGGCCCGGGGGTAGGAGCGCGGCGTCGCGCGCCGCGTCGGCCCGGGCGTCTCTTGCTGTTGCCGTGGTCGGTCAGGTGCTACGGATCGAGATCGGGATCCCAGTTCGCCTTGCGGCGCAGCTGGTTGAGGTAGAACGTGCCGGATCCGGCGTCGACGTGCGGGGCGACGATCGAGAGGTAACACCCGGGGGCGATCGGTGAGTCGGGCGTGCCGCAGTCCACCTCGGCCGCTCCGTTCACCGAGGCGTAGAGTTTCACCACGCCCGGCGAGATGAAGTCGAGGCGCCAGCGGATCTCGTAGTGTGTGTCGTCGGCGAACGCGCCGAGGTCGGTGGACGAGACGGCGCCAAAATTATCTCCGACGATGCCCTCGATCCGTCGGTTGAGCTGCGGCGGTGCGCCCTCGGTGCCGTAGTCCCAGATCCGCACCCCGGCCACGATGTAGTCGTTCTCGGCGTCGTACAGAGCGCAGACCCAGCACGACCCGACCGAAGAGTCCCAGGCGTCCACGCGGACGATGCAGCGCACCTCTACCTCGTGATCCACGAGGTAGATCGCCGCCGTCTTCATCAGGCACTCGTCGGCGAAGGCGGCCGTGAGGCCCGCGCGAACCCCGGTGGTGTTCACGGTCCACGGATCCGATCCGCCGCCGTTGTCCCAACCCGGGCTGCTGAGAGCCGTCCAGTCGTCGAAGTCGTCGGCGCGGAAGTGGACCTTCGGGTCCATCAGGTTGCCGACGGCTGCGGCCGCCTCGAGCAGGTCGAGCCGACCCTGGAGAGATCCCGCGGAGTAGCCGGACGGCAGGCCGCAGAGCTCCGCGAGCCACCCGGTCCAGTTGCGGATGATCTCCTTCTCGGCAGCGGGCTCGTAGTAGGTGTGGCTGCCGACCGGCGCCAGGTCGCGCTTGGTCGGTCCGAGGCTGCCGATGATCCGGCGCGGCAGCTCGGTCAACACGCCGATCCAGTCGGCTGCGCTCATCGTCGTGGCCTCCTACGTCCTGGCCGGGAACTGATCGGTGGCGACAATCCACAGCACCGGGTACAGGGCCGCGGCCGTCCCGTTTCCGTGCAACAGCAACTCGCCGTCGCCGTTGGTCTCGATCTTCACCTCGCCC
>NZ_JBAZKR010000239.1:0-2988 GCF_041650655.1 Zavarzinia sp. | reverse complement strand
GCGGGCGCCACCTTCGCTGCCCCGCACCGCTCGCACTGGCCGCCCGGGAACGCGGACTCGCCGCCGCAATGCTCACACTGCATGATCGGCCTCCCACTCGTCCGCGAGCGCCAGCGCGTCGAGACCGGCCACGCGAAGGGCGCTGCGGATGTCATCGAATGCCCGCGCGGACGTGCCGAAGTCGTGCAGGTCGCAGTGCTCCGAGAGGGTCGCGACCTTCGCCGCCGCCCGGATAAGCAACGCCCTTGCCGGGTCGGCCGGGCGAACAAGCGTCCCGCGGACGGCGTCCAACGCGTCCCCGATTCGGTCTCCCGCCTCAGTAAAGCGCCCCGCGTGCAGGGCAGCGGCGGCATCGGCCAGGGCCGGACGCGGGTCGCCCGTGTCCAGGTACGCGCCGTGCCCCTTCGCCTCCGCGAGCAGGCGCAGGACTTCGGCGGCGGACTCGCGGACCGGCATTCCTGTAGCCACGCCACGGCAGCGCACGTTTGCCTGCCCGGCCACGTCGGCGACCGCGGCCACGTCATCGGGCCGCACGTACCACGGGCCATCTAGCCCGTGGTCGGGCGCGTCCATCGTTAGCCGCACCATGCCCAGCGCGCGGGCGTGGTCGTCAGTCGTCGTCATCGTCCCATCCTCCTTCCGTCACCGGCATGGACGGCAGCGGCTCCCCGGCGGCGGCCAGCACGTGGCCCAACCGCGCGACGTCGGGCGCGTGGTCGTACTGCTTGGGCGGCGCGTCGGCCGTCGCCTGGTCCGGAGTCCAGTGGTACCCGTACGACGCGGCCAGGAACCGCTCTCCCGGTCCGCGCGCGAAGTCGATCCGGGAGCCGTTGGCGAGCGAGACCGTCTCCGTCGCGTACCGCTCGGCGTCCACGGCCGGCGCCGTCCACCCTCGGAACCGCGCCCACCCGCGGCCGATGCGCAGCAGGTACGCGCCCGAGGTCCGGCCGCGACGTCGCATCGCCCGGCGCTGGTCTCGTGTCGTCCGCGGCATGCTCACCCCCTCCCCCACGGCTGCACGACGACCAGCGGCGGCCGCCTCGGTGCCCGCCCCTCCCTCTCGACGGCCCGCCACAGCCGCGAACACACCCGGGACACGCACGCCCACTCGGCCGCTCGCGCCCACTGCCCGAGGGTGAGCGCGGCGACGGAACGACCCAAGGCGTGGAAGGCCGCGTTGCGGTAGGCTTTGGACAGGGTCATGGGGCCTCCTTGGACGGGACGGGCGGGCACGGCAGCGCGGCCGCGATCCGCCGAGCAATCGACACGGCATTGGCTACAGGCCCGGACTCCTGAATCACAACGGGCGTCTCTGGGCCGAGCGTGTCTAGGACTCCCTGCGCCTCCTTGGCCGCGTGCGAGTGCAGGGCCATGCGCATGATCAGGAATCCGCCCTCCTGGACGTCTCCCGCCGCTAGTGCCTTAAGCGCGTCGGCGAGGTCGTACACGGCCGCGAATGCCTCGGAATCGCGCAGGTAGCGGGCCTCGCAGAACAGCGCTAGCCGTCTCGCGGCGAGTGCGGCGGCGTACACCTCCCGGGCGTCGGTCGGAATCGTCTCGTGCATGGCGGTCTGGCGATCATCCATTATCGCCACCCATCCCAGTCATACGGCGCGGCCACCCGCACGCGCGCCGTCTGCTCGTCCAGGGCCGTCCGGGCGGCGTCCACTATGGCGGCCGTCCGGGACTGACAGGTGGGGCACCCAGTCGGCGCCGGGGCCCCGGGAGACGTTGCCCGCCGGGAGCCGCAGCCCGAGCAGCGATAGACCGTTGACCAGGGCTGCGAGACCTCGACGCGCCACTCCGCCGGACGCGACGGGGCCGCCTCGGCGGCGCGATCAATCCGGTCTACGGACCGGCGCAGGGACCGATAGTCCACGAGGTGGGCGACGGACTCGGCCACGGTGTGTTCGACCATCTCTGCGATCTCGCGCTCTGGGCGATCCTGGTCATATCCCGAGCGATACGGATTCATCCGGAGCGCCTGGCCCCAGGCGAACGAGTAGGCACGGACCGTCGCGGTGCCGTCGGGCAATACGCGCAGGTCGAACGCCTTGGCGGGTTCGCCGCCACCGTCGAGCCGCGCGGACTCGCCCGTAATCGCATACCGGCCGTCCAGGGAAAGGCGCATCCGGTCAGGGAACATGGCCCGCAGGTAGCCGAGCACGGTCCGCAGGTCCACGTATGCATCACCGCCGAGCATCGTCTACCTCCCCGCCCGCGCCTCGCAGGCGTCTGCTACCCCGAGCGCCACCCGGGCCCGCTCATCGCCGTCCGCCGTTCGTTCGAGAAACAGATCCCCGACCGCGTGCGCGTCTACCTCGTCCCGCCGCGGGTCCACGACGGCCAGCGACCGCACCCACGACCACGGCAGCAGGTACCAGGCGAAGGGCGGGCCCGCGAACGCCGCGAGGACGTACACGTGAGGGGTCCACCGCAGCGCCTCATCGAGCGCCGCCCGCTGGTGTGCCGGGAGCCGTGCGTCGGTTAGGCGCATCGTGGCCGCCGTCGTGCTCTTAACCTCGACGTACACGGCCGACCCGCCCCGGAGTGTGCCGGAATAGTCGATCGGGGCCCTGCCTTGGCGGTAGGCTCCCACGATTCGCCCGCCCTTCGTCCGCGGCCGCCAGGGTGTCGCGGCCTTGCGCAGCGTGGCGATCCCGCGGGCCTCCATGAGCGCCGCGCACTGCTCGGCCCGCTTCTCGACGGACATGCCGCGGTTGCCTTGCTTGCCGCGCCAGGTCATCGCCTACGCCCTCCCCTCGGGCGGCAGCGCCACCGCCGAGTCCCGCCGCCCCATCAGTCGCCCCACCTCGCCCGACAGCCGCCGGGCCTCTCGGGCCACGTCCGGGGCGCCCAGCAAGTCCAGGCTAGCGGCCGCGTGCGCCAGGTCGCGCTCGGCCCGCGTCAGAAGCACGCGCAGCCCGCCGCGAAGCGCCTTGACTCGCATCCAATCACGACCGCTCATGGCCGATCTCCGCCGTCCGC
>NZ_JBAZKR010000238.1:0-3021 GCF_041650655.1 Zavarzinia sp. | reverse complement strand
CGGGCTAACGATCGTGCCGCTGCTGTTCATGCTGTTCACGGCGCAGGACTTCCCGGTCGAGCACAGCATGCATCTGGCGCTCGGCACCTCGATGGCGACCATCGTGCTTACCTCGATCGCCAGCATGCGCGCCCATCACAGCCACGGCGCCGTGCGCTGGGACATCGTGAAGAGCTTCGCCCCGGGACTGGTGGCCGGCACACTGGGCGGTTCCTTCATCGCGACCTGGGTGCCGACGCGGCCCCTGGCGATGGTGTTCACCGCGATCGTGTACTACGCCTCGATGCAGATGATGCTCGACTTCAAGCCCAAGCCGCACCGCCAGTTGCCGGGCACTTTCGGCATGGTCGTCGCTGGCACGCTGGTCGGCGTGGTGTCGAGCCTGGTCGCAGCCGGTGGCGGCTTCCTGACGATCCCCTTCATGGTGTTCTGCAACGTGGTGATCCACCAGGCGGTGGGCACTTCCTCGGCGCTGGGCTTTCCCATCGCCGTCGCCGGTACCGTCGGCTACATCATCAGCGGCCTGAAAACGTCGGGCCTGCCGGAATATTCGCTGGGCTACATCTATCTGCCCGCCTTCATCGGCGTCGTCGCCGTCAGCTTCCTCATGGCGCCGGTGGGCGCGCGACTGGCGCACAAGCTGCCGGTGAAGCAGTTGAAGCGCGCCTTCGGCGGCTTCCTCGCGCTGCTGGCGACGAAGATGCTGCACGGCCTGCTGACCTAGCCGGCGCTAACGCACCGTCTTGGCGTCCTGCCCGAACAGCAGCTTCTTCGCCGCATCGTCCATCACCGGCGCCGGATTGATCTGCTTCGCCAGCGCGTAGGCGCGCTGCGTCGCGGGGCGCTCGCCGATCGCGGCGAACCAGCGTTTCAGGTTCGGAAAATCATCGAGATTCTGTCCCTGCTTCTCGTGCGGCACGATCCACGGATAGCAGGCCATGTCGGCGATCGAATAGTCGCCGGCGACAAACTCGCGGTCGGCCAGCCGCTTGTTCAGCACGGCGTAGAGCCGCGCCGTCTCCTTGGTGTAGCGCTCGATGGCGTAGGGGATCTTCTCCGGCGCGTATTGCGTGAAATGGTGGTTCTGCCCCGCCATCGGCCCGAGGCCGCCCATCTGCCAGAACAGCCACTGAATGGTTTCGGTGCGCCCGCGCAGGTCGGGCGCGATGAAGCGCCCCGTCTTGTCCGCAAGGTAGAGCAGGATGGCGCCCGATTCGAATACCGACAGCGGCGCGCCGCCGTCGGCGGGAGCGTGATCGACGATGGCCGGCATCCGGTTGTTCGGCGATATCTTCAGGAATTCCGGTGCGAACTGCTCGCCCTTGCCGATGTTGATCGGCACGATGCGATGCGGCAGGCCGGTTTCTTCAAGGAACATCGTGATCTTGTGGCCGTTGGGCGTGGTCCAGTAGTAGAGATCGATCATGTGGTCTGCTCCATGCGTTGCGCGATGCGGCGCGCGGCTTCGCGCGCCCAAAGGGCGTAAATCGGCGGCCCCGGGTGGAAGCCGTCCCCGGCCATGGCCGAGGTATCCATCATCTCATGGCCTAGGGCGAGGAATTCGCAGCCGGAGCGGCCCGCCGCCACGTCCGCCAGCACCCGGTTGAAATCGCGCGCACGGTTGCCGACATACCAGCGCAAGGGCTGCGGCAGCGCCGGAAAACGGTGCATCGGCGGCAGGCCGGAGAGCAGGATGTGGCGCGCGCCGAAGCGCGATTGCAGCACGGCGATCAATTCCTGCTGCGCGCGGCGCCATGTCGCCAGCGATACGCGTCCCGTGACATCGTTCACGCCCAGCGAGGTGACGACCACGTCGAACGCCCCGTCCGGCAATCCCTGCAGATGATCCAGCATGTCGGCGGTGGTGGCGCCGGTAAAGGCCAGCAGCTTCCAGCGCAGCCGGAAAGTCGGCGCCAGCGAGACGGCGAGTTGTCCGGAAAGGGCCTCGTCCTGCGTCTGCGCGCCGACGCCGGCGGCGGCGGAGTCGCCGAGCACCAGCAGGCGCAGCGGCTTGCCGCTGCCGACTTCCCCTTCGCGCGGCCCGTCGGGTTCGGGCAGCAAGGGCGTGGTGCGCCGCACGCGCCGCCCTTGTGCCAGCAGCACCGGGCCGAGCGCAAGGGTGGACAGCGCGTGGCGCAGGCTCAATGCCGGTGGTGCGCGGCGGTGCGCACGGCCAGATAGACTTCGCGCAGGAACAGGCTGAGCCCGGAGATCATGGCCAGCATGGCGCCGATGAACACCGTCGCCACGCTACGCGCCAGGTCGATGCCGAGCAGCGCGCCGAGAAACGCGCCGGCAACCACCAGGCAAACCAGCAGCGCGGACAGCACAGCACAGAAGATCGCGAAATAGATCAGCCGGGTGCGGCGCTGGAGATTGGCAATCTCGGTCTCCGCCGCCTCGGCCTCACCCGGCTCGCGGGCGCGCATCCGCTCCTGCACCACGCGCCGGCGATCGACGATGCGGCCGAGCCGGGTGTTCAGCGCATTGATCAGCGTGGCGATCGCGGTGAGCAGGAACACCGGCGCGACCGCAAGCTGGATGACATGGCTGATGTCGGTGAGATTCGGATTCATGGCTTCAGGTCCTTGCCTCCGCCAGCAGCAGCGAAATCTGCGCGTCCTTGTCCTGCCAAAGCTTTTGCACCCACTGGCTGAAGGCCTCGCGCACGGCGGGATCGCCGGCGTAATCGCCCTTCATCAGTTGTTCCGGCACCGGCAGGCTCTGCACCCGCACGATCACGCGCCGCATCCGGCCACAGAGAAAATCCCAGAAATTCGGCGTGCCGTCCGGATAAACGATGGTGACGTCCAGTATCGCCCGGAAGCGGTCGCCCATGGCGTTGAGCGCCAGCGCGATGCCGCCCGCCTTGGGCTTGAGCAGGTGGCGGTAGGGCGATTGCTGGCGCCGGTGCTTGGCCGGCGTGAAGCGCGTGCCTTCGAGAAAGTTCATGACGCTGGTCGGGATCAGGGCGAATTTCTCGCAGGCCTTGCGCGTCGCCGCCTGATCCTTGCCGCGCAT
>NZ_JBAZKR010000237.1:0-3027 GCF_041650655.1 Zavarzinia sp. | reverse complement strand
AGGTCCGCGCCATGCTGGAGATGGCCGTGCAGCCCGGCGGCACCGCGCCCAAGGCGCAGATCGCCGGCTATCGCGTGGCGGGCAAGACCGGCACGGCGCACAAGCTGGAAGCCGGCGCCTACGCCAACAAGTACGTCGCGTCCTTCGTCGGCTTCGCTCCGGCTTCCGACCCGCGGCTGATCGTCGCCGTGATGGTCGACGAACCGTCGAACGGCAAGTATTACGGCGGCGACGTGGCGGCCCCGGTGTTCGCCCGGGTCATGGCCGGCAGCCTGCGCACGCTCGGCGTGGCCCCGGACGCGCCGCTGAAGCCCCTGCTGATGACCAGCGCCGAGCCGGTCAAGGAAGAGATGTGAATTCCGCCATGTCGATTCTCGAACAACTCGAACGTCAGGGCGTCAAACCGCAACGCCTCAGCGCCGACTCGCGGCGCGTGCGCGCGGGCGACATCTTCGTCGCCTTCCCCGGCGCGCAGGCCGACGGCCGCGACTTCATCGCGCAGGCGGTGGCCAGGGGCGCCGCGGCGGTGATCGCCGAGGCGGGACGCGACGCAACGGCAACAGTCGGCGCTGGCGCCACGCCGATCGTCGAAGTGCAGGGACTCGCCGCGCTCTCCGGCGAAATCGCGCATCTGGTCTATGGCCGCCCTTCGGAGCATCTGTGGCTCGCCGGCGTGACCGGCACCAACGGCAAGACCTCGGTGTCGCAATGGATCGCGCAGGCGATGAACGCCTTGCCGTATCTGCCGCCGGGCCGCCCCAAGGCAGATACAGCCAATAGCCCGGAGTCGCGCAGCGACGAACACCCGTCACCCCTTTCCCGGGGAAAGGGGCCGGGGGAAAGGTTCCACAAATGCGCGGTGATCGGCACGCTGGGCAACGGCTTCCTCGATGCGCTCGACGAAAGCCCGAACACCACCCCCGACGCGATCACCCTGCATGCGGCGCTTGCCGGCTTCCTCGCCCAAGGCGCGGACTCCTGCGCGATGGAAGTGTCGTCCATCGGACTCGACCAGGGCCGCGTCAATGGCGCGGCCTTCGATGTCGCGGTATTCACCAACCTGACCCGCGACCACCTCGAATACCACGGCACGATGGCGGAGTACGCGGCAGCCAAGGAACTGCTCTTCCTTGCGCCCGGCCTTGCCGCGGCCGTGCTGAACCTCGACGATCCGGTCGGGGGCGACCTGGCTGCAAAGCTGAAGGGCCACGTGCGCACCATCGGCTACACGCTGACCGGCGCCGGTGGCGCAGATGAAATCCTCCGCGTCGAAAATCTGGACATGGGCGCCGCCGGCGTCGGGTTCGACCTGCGCGGCCAGCATTTTTCCGCGCCTGTCGTCGGCCGCTTCAACGTGTCCAACCTGCTCGCCGTGATCGGCGCGCTGCTGACGCGCAACGAACGCCTCGCGGACATCGCCGTCGCGCTACGCGGCATCCAGCCGCCGCCGGGGCGCATGCAGGCGGTCGGCGGCGTGGATCAGCCGCTGGTCGTGGTCGACTACGCCCATACGCCGGATGCATTGGAGAAGGCGCTCGGCGTGTTGCGCGAAACCGCGGCGGCGCGCGGCGGCCGGCTGATCTGCGTATTCGGCTGCGGTGGCGAGCGCGATTCAGGCAAGCGGCCGCAGATGGGCGCGATCGCCGGGCGCCTGGCCGATCGCGTGGTGGTCACCAGCGACAATCCGCGCAAGGAAGATCCGCAAGCCATCATCGACGACATCCTCGCCGGGCTGCAGCACGCGCCGACGGTCGAGATCGATCGCGGTCGCGCCATCGCCGCCGCGGTGGCTGACGCGGACCGGCGCGACGTGATCCTGCTCGCCGGCAAGGGCCACGAGCCCTACCAGGAAATCGCCGGCGTGCGGCATCCATTTTCCGACCTCGCTGCCGCAAAGTCGGCGCTGGCGGGACGGCGGCCATGATGATGACCCTGCACGAGGCGGCCCGCGCCATCGGCGCCCGCGCGCAAGGCGCCGACGCGGGCTTCAGCGCCGTCTCCACCGATTCGCGTAGCATCGCCGCCGGCGAGCTCTTCGTCGCGTTGAAAGGTGACAAGTTCGACGGCCATGCCTATGTCGGCGAGGTCCTCGCGCGCGGCGCGGCCGGAGCGGTGGTGAGCGGGGAGTTTGCCGCGGCCCATCCCGACCTGCCGCTGATCGGCGTCACCGACACGCGCCTCGCGCTCGGTGCCCTCGCGTCGCAGTGGCGCGGGCGATTTGCGATTCCGCTGCTGGGCATCACCGGCAGCAACGGCAAGACCACGGTCAAGGAAATGTGCGCGGCGATTCTGCGCGCACAGTTCGGCAGCGCGGACGCCGTCCTCGCCACCGTCGGCAACCTCAACAACGACATCGGCCTGCCGCTGACCCTGCTGAGGTTGCGCGCGTCGCACCGCGCCGCGGTGATCGAGATGGGCATGAACCATCCCGGGGAGATCGACTACCTGACGCGCCTCGCGCAGCCATCTGTGGCGCTGGTGAACAACGCGCACCGCGCCCATCTGGAGGGTCTCGGCACGGTGCAGGATGTGGCGCTGGCCAAGGGCGAAATATTCGCCGGGCTGGGGGCCGACGGCGTCGCCGTGTTCAATGCCGACGATACGCACGCCGACATCTGGCGCGAATTGTCGCGCGACCGGCGCCAGTTGGGCTTCGGCCTCGACCAGCCCGCCGACGTACATGGACGCTTCACCAGCCACGGCCTGGGTGGCGAGCTGCATCTGACCACCCCGTGGGGCGCCCTCACGGTGACCCTGGCGGTGCCGGGCAGTCACAATGCGCGCAATGCCTGTGCGGCAGCGGCGGCGACGCTCGCGGCGGGCGCGCCGCTGGCCGCGGTCGAGCAGGGGCTGGCAGGTTATGCCGGCATCAAGGGCCGGCTGCAACAGCGCGCCGGCCGCGAGGGCTCGCGCGTGGTGGACGACAGCTACAACGCCAATCCCGATTCGATGCGCGCCGCGATCGACGTGCTGGCTTCTGTGCCCGGCCGGCGCATCCTGGTCATGGGCGACATGGGCGAGGCGGGC
>NZ_JBAZKR010000236.1:0-3028 GCF_041650655.1 Zavarzinia sp. | reverse complement strand
CCCGCTGAGGAACCAGAGGTAGCTCGCCGCCTGCACCGCCAGCAGCGCGGCGAAGGTGATCTGGTAGGCCGCGCGCGGTGCGTGGCCGGCCGCCTGCAAGGCGTCCACCGCGGCGCCGAAGCCCCATTGGATGGCGAAGGCGCCGACGAAGGCCATCAGGTTCAGCGCGGTGTTGACGCGTCCGGCCAGTGCCGGGCTGTAATGGCCCTGCAGCAGCGCATAGGCGAGATTGCCGACCGAGAAGACCATGCCGAAAATGAACCACAAGGGTTCGCCCGGCGCGGTGCCGAGCACGATCAGCAAGGTCGCCACCAGCCCGATCCCCATGCCCGTCTTCAGCAGCCGCAGCGGGCCGAAGCCGCGCGCCGCGAGCGGCGCGACGCCGAAGGCGATGCCGAGGAAGCCGATCAGCATGCCGCTGCCCATCAGCAGCAGGTGGTGCGCCGCCGCCTCGCGCGGCAGGCCCGAGAAATTCATCAGCCAGGGCACGGCCCACAGTCCCTGCAAGGCCAGGAAGCCGCCGATGATCAGCATGGTCTGTGGCGCATAGCACCAGAAGGCGCGGCTGGCGAGCACTTCGCCGAGGCCGGCGAGCTGGCTGCGCAAGGGCTCCGGCCGGGCGTTGCCGAACTTGTCCGGCGTGCTGAAGATGCCCGCCGCGGCGGCGACGCCGGCCACGGCCAGCACGATGAATACGGTGCGCCAGCCGAAATGCGGAATCGCCCAGGACAGCGGCGTCGATGCCGTCAGCGCGCCCAGCCCGCCGGCGGCCATGATGGCGGCATTGAGCGAGGCCTGCCGCTCGGTGCCGAACCACTGGCTGAAGGCCTTGAAGGATGCCATCAGGCAGGACGACACGCCCAGTCCGATCAGCGCCCGGGCGACTGCCAGTTCGGTCAGCGAGTTGCCGGCGGCAAACAGTGCGCAGCCGGTGGCGGCGATCAGCAGCAGGAAGGTTTCGACGCGGCGCGGGCCGTAGCGGTCCAGCGCCAGTCCGAGCGGCAGTTGCACGGCGCCGAAGGCGAGCAGGTAGGCGCTGGTCAGCAGGCCGAGGTCGGCCGCCGAGACGGCCAGCTCGCGCGTCAGTTCGGGTGCGATGACGGCATTGACGTTGCGCAGGAAATAGGAAAAGTAATAGCCCGCGGCGAAGGGCAGAAACACGCGCAACCACAAATTCATTCACTGCCCCCGTTGTTGCGCAGCCACTCGGCGCGCTGCATGAGTTTAGCCGTCCAGTTGGGATCGAGTCCGTTGGCATGAGCCAGCCGGAGCACGGCGGCAATCGAAGGCCGCGTCTGGCGCACCAGGCGCGAGAATTCTGCCAGCGTCACGGCGTCGGCGGGGCGCTCGATGTGCTCCAGCCGGTCGCCCGCGGCGATCTCCCCCGCATCGAGCACCCGGTAGTACCAGCCGGCCAGGCCGTGTTCGGCGATGAAGGCCGCGACGCCCTCGCAGGCTGTGCGCGTGTCGATCTTCCAGCAGGGCGTGCGCGGCTGCGACACCTGGATGCGCGCTTCGCCGAGGCGGAAGATGTCGCCGATGCAGACATCGTCCTCGGTCATGCCGCGGGTAGAGATGTTTTCGCCGAGGCCGCCGGGCGCGAGGTGCCGGGCCTCGGCAAAGGCCGCCGCGAGTCGCGCATAGTGCTCGGCCGGATAGTGATGCAGCGCCTTGCCGACGCCGCCGTGCACCCGGCGGTCGGCCTGGGCATCGCCGGCGAGGCCTTCCGCCGTCAGCAGGCGGCGACCGCTCACCGGCGTTTTCACGATCGCGCTGCTGCGGCTGTCGCCGGCGAGCCGGGCGACCTGGCCGGCGAACAGCGCGTCCACCGCGACGGGAGCGTTCAAGGCCATAGCCAGGCCGCGCCGCGCACGCCGGAAGAATCGCCATGCGTGTGCTTGCGCATGCGGGTGGCGACCTGATCGGAGAACACGTGCGAGGCCCAGAGGCGCGGCACGTTTTCGTAGAGGCGATCCATGTTGGACAGCCCGCCGCCGAGCACGATCACGTCGGGGTCGAGGATGTTGATCACCTGCGCCAGCGCGCGCGCCAGCCTCGTCTCGTAGCGTTGCAGCGTGGCTTCGCAAGCGGCATCGCCGGCAGTAGCGCGCTCCATGATCTCGGCGGGCGAACAGTCGGCGCCGTTGGCACGGCGATGATCGGCGGCAAGACCGGGACCGGAGAGATAGAGCTCGACGCAGCCCTTGCGTCCGCAGTAGCAGGTTGGTGCGCCGCCGCCGGGCCGTCCCAAGGCGGCGCCTCCAAATGCGCCGGAGCCGCGAAGCGGCGAACCTCCGTCACCCCCTTCCGTGGGAAGGGGGCCGGGGGAATGGTCGTCAATCCACTCGCCGGGCATCGGGTTGTGGCCCCATTCGCCGGCGATCGCATTGGCGCCGGTCAGCGTCTTGCCATCGACGACGATGCCGCCGCCGACGCCGGTGCCGAGGATCACGCCGAACACCACCCGCGCGCCGGCCCCCGCGCCATCGACGGCTTCTGACAGGGCGAAGCAGTTGGCGTCGTTGGCGATGCGCACGTCGCGCCGCAGCAGTTGCTCGAGATCCTGCCTGAGCGGTTTGCCGATCAGACAGGTCGAGTTGGCGTTCTTGATCAGTCCCGTGGCGCGCGATTCGGCGCCGGGAATGCCAACGCCCACACTCGCCGCCGTGCCGCCAGCGCCGACTCTTTTCTCTGCCGCCGCGACCAAGCCGGCCACCGCCTGCAGCGTCGCCGCGTAATCGCCTTGCGGCGTCGCCACGCGCTCGCGCAGCAGCACCGCGCCATCGTCGCCCAGCGCGATGATTTCGATCTTGCTGCCGCCGAGATCGACGCCAAGCCGCATCAGGAAGCGCTTGCCGTCATTTGCCGAACAGTCCCTTGAGCTTGTCCTTCGCCTTGTCGCCGACCGCGCTCTTGATCTCCTGCGTCTTCTCCGCGACCTTGGCTTTCGCTGCCTCCGAAACGAGGCTGCCGAACTCGATCTTGTACGACAGGTTGTCGAACGGGCCCGCCACGCGCACCGGGATCG
>NZ_JBAZKR010000235.1:0-3030 GCF_041650655.1 Zavarzinia sp. | reverse complement strand
GAGCGACGCGCCGGACGTGGTGAACACCCACAGTTCGGCCGATTCCTGGCTGACCGGCCTGGCCTGCGCCACGCTCGCGAATCCGCCGGCCATCGTGCGCACCCGCCACATCTCGGCGCGGGTGTCGGGCAATTTCGTCAACCGCTGGCTCTACCGTCGCGCCGATGCCGTAGTCACCACCGGCGAGCGCCTGCGCCGGCATCTGCTGAAAGAGCTCGACCTCGAACCGCTGCGCGTGAGCTCGGTGCCCACCGGAATCGACACCGAACGCTTCAGTCCTGTCGAAGGCGCGGCCGACAAGGCGGCGGCGAAGGAGGCGATCGGTCTCGACCCGCAACAAAAGCATCTGGGCATCGTCGCCACGCTGCGCAGCTGGAAGGGCCACCTGTTCCTGCTCGACGCCTTCGCGCAACTCGACCGGCCCGGCCTGCACCTGCTGATCGTCGGCGAAGGCCCGATGCGCGGCCCGATCGAAGAGAAGATCGCCGCGCTCGGCATCGGCGGGCGGGTCACGCTGGCCGGCCAGCGCAGCGACCCCGAACACTGGCTGCGGGCGATGGACGTCTTCTGCCTGCCGTCCTACGCCAACGAAGGCGTGCCGCAGGCGATCCTGCAGGCCATGCTCTGCGGCCTGCCGATCGTCACCACGCCGGTCGGCGCCATCCTCGAAGCCGTCAGCGACAAGACCTCGGCGCTGATCGTGCCGCCGAGGGACGCCGCGGCGCTGGCTGCCGCCATCGCCCGCCTGCTCGATGACGCTGGCCTCGCGGCGAAGCTCGGTGCCGAAGCGCGCCGTGTCGCCAGCGCCGACTTTTCGCGTGAGGCGATGCTGGACAGCATGGAATCCATTTTCAAACGGGCAACGCGCTCATGAGCAAATCCCTGGACTGGACCACGGTGTCCGACGACCCCAACAATCGCGAGGCCAAGGCCGCGGTGCGCGCCTGGCTCAAAGCGGTGCAGCGCATCCATGTTGATTGCGAGCTGATGGACTATGTCGAAGCCATGGCGCGCGGGCGCCGCGTGCTTGACATCGGCATGGCGGCGCACGCTATGCGTTATGTCGACCAGCCGCAATGGCGCCACGGCCGCATCGCCCGCGCGGCGTCGCACTGCCTAGGCATCGACATCCTCGAATCCCTCACCGCCGAACTCGGCAAGCGCGGCTTCAACGTGCGCTGCGTCGACGCCACCTCCGATATCGACCTCGGCGAACGTTTCGACGTGATATTCGCCGGCGACGTGGTGGAGCACGTGGACAACGTGGTGCGCCTGCTGCAATTCGCGGCACGCCACCTGGCACCGGGCGGTCGCCTTTACGTGGCGACCCCCAACCCGTTCTCGCGCAAGTTCTTCCGTCAGCTCAAGCGCGACGGGGTAATGGTGGTCAACCTCGACCACATCGCATGGATCACACCGACCCAGGCCATGGAACTAGCTCGCCGTGCCGGCATCGCGCTGGCTGCCTACCATCTGATCAAGCCGATCTCCGGCATCTCGCTGGCGATCAAGCGCACCTTCGGCTGGCGCCTGGAGCCAGCTGAATTTTCCTTTCCGGACTACCTGTATGAATTCGTCCGACCGGACTGAACGGACAGTGCCGGCGCCGGCCGACATCCTCTACATCAATGTCTCGCGCATTGGCGACACATTGCTGGTGACGCCCGCCGTGCGCGCCGTCGCGGCGCACTGGCCGGCCGCGCGTATCCATTTGCTGGCGCACCCGAAGCGCGTCGAAGTGCTACGCTTTTTGCCCTTCGTCCATCGCACCGGCGCCATCGACAAGCAGCGGGCGCGCTTCATGGGGCGCCTGGCGGGCCGCCGTTACGACCTGGCCTTTGTCTGCAATACCGATGCGCCGCTGGTCGAGTACGCGCTGCGCGTGGCGGGACGCGTGGTGGCCTTCCGCCAGCCAGACGAGGCGCTCAATCGGCGGCTGTACCGAGTCGTCGAGCACCCGGCGCTGCAGACCATGCATGCCGTCGACATCCAGCTGTTGTTGCCGGCAACACTGAACATCGCGCCCGCCGGCAAGGAAATCGCCTATCGCGTGACTAACGAAGAGCACCATTGGGCGCGCGGCTTCCTCGAACAGCGCGGCATTGCCCAAGCGCGGCCGCTGGTCGGCCTACAGGTGGCGAGCTTCCCAACCAAGGCCTATCGCGACTGGCCGCTAGCCAATTTCGTCGCGTTGTGTCGCGCCATCCAGGCGCGCTGGCCACAGGTGCATTTCCTGATCTTCGGCGGCGCGCTGGAGAAGTCCCGCACCGCATCGCTGGCTGCGGAATTCGGCGGTGCGGCAACTTTGTGCGCCGGCCAACTCAGCCTGCGCCAGACGGCGGCGCTGATGGACCACGTCGACCTGTACGTCGGTGTCGACACCGGCCCGACGCATCTGATGGGCTCGCTGCACCGCCCGATGGTGGCGCTTTACCATGGTTATTCGCCGAGCCGGGTGTTGCGCCCACTCGACCACCCCTGCCTGTCGGCCATCGACCACCCGCTCGCCGACCGCTGCACGCCGGAAGCGCCGATGGCAGACATTTCAGTCGACACCGTTTGGCAGGCCGTCGAGCAGCGGCTGACGACCTCCCTGCAAGGCCCACGCCATGACCAATGAATCCGCTTCGTCGGGAAGCCAACTGCGTTTCGCCTTCGGCGCGAATTGGCAGGATTACTCGCGACTGATCGACCAGGAACAGATCGACGCCTCGGTTGCGCGCATGGACACCCTGGTTGGCCGCGACAATATCGCCGGCCGCTCCTTCCTCGACATCGGCTGCGGCTCGGGGCTGCACAGCCTGGCCGCCCTCAAGCTGGGCGCGTCGCGCCTGGAGGCGATCGACTACGACCCGCTTTCGGTCGCCACCACGAGCGCCGTGCTGGAAAAGTTCTGGGGCGATGGCCGCTACAGGGTGCAACGCGGCGACATCCTCGCTCCCGGGCTCGGGCTTACGCCAAGCGAGGTCGTGTACTCCTGGGGCGTGCTGCACCACACGGGCGAGATGAACCGGGCGATCCGCCGCGCCG
>NZ_JBAZKR010000234.1:0-3043 GCF_041650655.1 Zavarzinia sp. | reverse complement strand
CTTGCCCGGTATCGGGTCGAGCATCCCGAGTTGCGCGTGCGGGAAATCATCGAGGCGCTGAACGTGCTGGAGCACAACCCCCTGATCGGCCGCCCGCTCACCAACGACAAGCGGGAACTGGTGATCGGGCGGCGCTCGCGCGGCTATGTCGCCTTGTACCGCTACGTTGCCGAAATCGATACCGTCTTCGTGCTCGCGCTGCGCAGCCAGCGCGAGGCGGGATACACGGAGCGAGGGAGTTGAGGGCCCCGTCGCCACTCTGGGCCAGCGCCTTCCGGCCCTTCTATTTTCTCGGCGCGCTGTATGCACCGCTGCTGGTCGCGGCCTGGCTTGGCGCATTCCTCGGGCTGTGGAGCCTGCCTTCGGGCCACTTGCTGAAACTGCAGCATGGCCACGAGTTCATCTTCGGCTTCGCGGCGGCGATCATCACCGGCATCGTGCTGACCGCGCTGCCAAGTTGGGCCGGCACCGAGGAAATCGTCGGACGCCCGCTGGTCCTGCTGGTCGCCCTGTGGCTGGCCGGGCGCATCGCATTCTGGGCCGCGCCGTGGCTGCCGGCGCTGCTGCCCGGGATTGTCGACTGCCTGCTGTTCCCCGCCGTCTTCGTCATGCTCGCCCCGCAGTTGCTGCGCGCCGCCAACCGGCTCTACCTGCTCCTGCTGCCGATCCTGTTCGCGCTGTTCGCCGCCAACCTTGCCTTCCACCGCGGCCTCCTCGCCGCGAACGATGCGCAGGCCTGGCTCGCGCTACGCCTCGCCGTCTATGCCATCATCGTGCTCTACGTGCTGAAGGGCGGCGTGCTGGCGCCGATCTTCACCGGCAATGCGCTGCGCGAGAAAGGCCGCGGCGATGTCGCGCCGTTCAACATGACGCTGGAAGTCGGCGCTGTCGCCACGGTGATCCTGCTCGCCGTCTGCGACCTCGGCGGCGCCCCGGCGGCATGGACGGGCAGCGCGGCGCTGGCCTGCGCCCTGCTGCACGGCTGGCGCTGCGCGCGCTGGCGGGGCTGGCGCGTGGCCGACGTGCCGCTGGTGCTGGTGATGCACCTGGGCTTTGCCTGGCTGGTGCTGGCCTTCCTGCTCAAGGCCGTTGCCGAACTGACCGGCCTCGTGCCCGAAGCGGCCTGGCTGCATGCCTTCACCGTCGGAAGCCTCGGCCTGATGATGCTCGGCCTGATGACCCGCGTCAGCCTGCGCCACACCGGGCGTCCGCTGGTGGTGCCGCGCGCCATGCTCGCCGCCTACGGGCTGATGTTCGTCGCCGCCCTGTTGCGGCTGGCGGCCACGGTGCATGGCTTGAGCAACGGCGTGATCGCGCTCGCCGCCGCGCTGTGGGCGGCCTCGTTCGTGCTGTATTTCATGGTGTTCTGCAAGACGCTGCTGGCGCCCAGCGCGCCGCGCCCTTCGCCATGAGCCTCAACGTCGCCCGGCTCCTCGCGCGCGCCGCGCAGACCTATCCGCAACGGCCGGCGCTGGCCCATGGCGAGCGCCTGCTGGCGAGCTATGGCGAACTCGCCGCGCGCGTCGGCCGCCTTGCCGCCGGCCTCGCGGCGCGGCTGCAGCCCAACGATCGGGTCGGCCTGGTGATGAAGAACTGCCCGCAGTACGTCGAACTGATGTTCGCTTGCTGGCACGCCGGGCTGGTCGCGGTGCCGATCAACGCCAAGCTGCACCCGAAGGAACTGGAATTCATCCTTGCCGACAGCGGCGCGCGCCTCTGCTTCGCCACTGCCGACCTGCACGACGCCATCGCACCGCTGGCCGTCGCCGGCCTGGAACGGGCGATCGACGTCGATGGCCCGGCCTACGCAGAGCTTTTCACCGCTGCCGCGATGCCCATCGCGCCGCGTGACGCGGACGACGCGGCCTGGCTGTTCTACACCAGCGGCACCACCGGCCGGCCCAAGGGCGTGACCCTGACCATGCGCAACCTGATGGCGGCGATCCTCAACTATCTGTCCGACGTCGACAGCATCGCGCCGGGCGACGCCATCCTCCACGCCGCGCCGATGTCGCACGGCTCGGGCTTCTACATGCTGCCGCACGTCGCCCGCGCCGGGGTGAATGTGGTGCCCGAGTCGGGCGGCTTCGATCCCGCCGAGATTTTCGCCCTGCTGCGGGCGCATCGCGGCGTCAGCTTGTTCGCGGCGCCGACCATGGTCAAGCGCCTCGTGGAACATCCCGGCGAGGCCGACACCTCGGGGCTCAAGACCATCATCTACGGCGGTGGCCCGATGTACGTGGCCGACTGCAAGGCCGCGCTGCGGCGCTTCGGCAACAAGCTGGCGCAGATCTACGGCCAGGGCGAATCGCCGATGACCATTTCTTGCCTCGACAAGGCGCTGCACGCCGACACCGCCAACCCGCGCTACGAGGAGCGCCTGGCGTCGGTCGGCCACGCCTTCACCGGCATCGAGGTCATCGTCGCCGACGCCGACGACCGGCCGCTGCCTGCGGGCGAGATCGGCGAAATCCTGGTGCGCGGCGACACCGTCATGGCCGGCTACTGGAACAACCCCGCCGCCAGCGCCGAGACCCTGCGCAACGGCTGGCTGCATACCGGCGATGTCGGCAGCATGGACGGGGACGGCTTCCTGACGCTGAAGGATCGCAGCAAGGACGTGATCATCTCCGGCGGCTCGAACATCTATCCGCGCGAAGTCGAGGAAATCCTGCTGCGCCATCCGGCGGTCAGCGAAGTGTCGGTGGTGGGCCAGGCCGATGCCGAATGGGGCGAGATCGTCATCGCCTTCATCGTGCCGCGCGGGCAGGCCCCCGACAGCGCGGAACTCGACGCCCTGTGCCTCGACAACATCGCCCGCTTCAAGCGGCCCAAGCGCTATGTCATGGTAGATTCGCTGCCGAAGAACAATACCGGCAAGGTGCTGAAGACGCGGCTGCGCGAGTTGCTGGCCAGCGGGCATCCGCCTGCGTCCCCGCGCCGGCCCGGCCTATAATTCTCGAAAAACAGGAGTCGATGATCATGTCGCTGAAGAACTTGATGGTGCATCTGGATCAGGGTGAACGAACCGCCGCGAGGCTCG
>NZ_JBAZKR010000233.1:0-3067 GCF_041650655.1 Zavarzinia sp. | reverse complement strand
CCTGCTCCCGCGCGGGATAGAATTCGACCGGCTCGATCGTGGCCGTGAGGCCGGCGAGGGACAGGAACAGCCGGATCTTGTAGCAATCGGCCGCGAGTTCGTAGTCGTAGAGGGTGATCATCGCCGGCCCTCCAGCAGATCGCTCAGGAGATCGTCGACCGCGCCCCGGGCCGCGGCCGGCGCCCCCACCAGGATTCCGTGGATCATGGTGCCCGCCCCGCGCGGTTGCAGCAGGAACAGGATGGTGACGTCCGCCGTCGCGCGAATCGTGAAGGGATCGAGCGTTTCGACCGTGGTCGGCCTTTGCGCGAAGGTACGGCCGGCGAAATCGCCGAAACGGAAGCCGGCCAGACGTTCCGCGACCGCCGCCGGGGCCGAGGCCACGGGCCGGGGGCGCAGCACGATCCGCGCGCCAGCCGGCAACTGCGGCAACACGGGCGGCGGCGCCTCCTCCAGGGCGGCGAAGACGATGCCGTCGACCTCTAACGCAGGAAACACCTTGGCGCAGATGGCGGCCGGGATCGGCGCCCCGGGATGCGCGGGCACGGTGACGCCGGTGCCGCTGCCGCTGGCGTAACGCCAGCCGTGGTACTGGCATTTCAGGACGCCGCCCAGATTATGGCCGATCGTCAGGCGAACGCCGCGATGCGGGCAGCGATTCTCCCAGGCGTTGACCCGGCCCTGGTCGTCACGCCAGAGCGCCAATTCCTGGTCGAACAGCAGGCCCTGAAAGACATGGCGCGGCGCGAGGTCGAAGCCCGACGCCACGGGAAAGAAACGCGCGCTCACGCAATCACTCCATAGGTCACGCCGCGGCCGCGCAGCCAGTGGCGGTAGGCGATCGAGACCTTGTCGGCCCGGATCGGCACTTCCGCCCGCGGCAGCAGCGGCAGGCGCTTCGGGATCTGGTTTTCCAGGATCGGCTTGTCCTGCGCGAAGATCCGCTGCTGGAAGCGGCGCAGTTCGGCGAGCGGCGTGTCGTCGTCGAGCAGGGAGAGCACGAGGCTGGCGACGATCTCGTCCTCCGTCACCGGCTGGATGAAGAGGGCGATCACGTCGGCCCGTCCCGGCTTGGCCGGGCTGTCCTTGTAGAGCACGGCGCAATAGGGATGCGGCACCCGGTAGCGATAGGCGACATCGGCGCCCCCGGTCGACGCCACCGCGGCCTGCGGTTGATAGAACATGCAGCGTGTCGCGACGATCTCGGCCGGCATCGTCTCGACGTCGTAATCCTTCACTTCCGTATGCGGCTCCGCCCCCAGGATTCCGGTGTGGACGAAGGGAAAATGGCCCATGTCGAGAAAATTCTCGACCGCCCGCGGCGCCGAGACCTGGACCCCGAAGCTGCAACCGTTCAGGTTGCGGCGGTCCGCCTCGTCATATTCGGGAATGGCGAAGAGGTCGCCCTTCGGCATGCCGAGCGAGGTCCAGACGAAGCCGTAGCGGAGCAGCACGGGCAAGTCCCGCCCGCCCGCGCTCACCACGGCACTCCTGCCCCGGCGGCGGACCGAGATGGCCTGGCCGAGCAGACGGGTCGCCAGCGGCCGTCCCTCCGGCAATTCGTCGAGGCAGCCGACCACCTGCCAGTCGTTCAACGTGCCGGGATCGATCTCCGTCATTCCGCCATCCTTTGCGTTCTACGGATATTGGATTCCAATCTATTGCTATTTGCTATCCAATAAATCGAACAGCACTTTCGCAATAGGCTTGAAGATCAAGCGCTTTTCTGCGAACACTCGCCCAACACGTCCGACCCAGGAAATCCACCCGCGCATGAGCAGCCGCTCCGGCGAGATCGCCAAGATCCTGACCCGCGCCATCATGGCCCAGCGCCTGCTGCCCGGCGCCAAGCTGGGCGAGCGCGAATTGGCCGAAGCCATGGGGGTCAGCCGCATCGTCGTGCGCCAGGCCCTGATCCGCATGTCGGAAGACGGCATCGTCACCATCGAGCGGAACCGCGGTGCCTTCGTCGCCCGCCTCAGCCTGCAGGAAACCCTGCAGATCTACGAGGCGATGACGGTGATCGAACAGGGCGCCGCCATCCTGGCCGTCACCCGCGTCGGCACTTCCGCCTGGGCGGAGATCCGGCGCAACGCGGAGCGCCAGCGCCACGCCGCACACGAGAGCAATTTCGGCCTCTCCGACCATCTCGGCGTCGCCTTCCATTTCGAACTGGTCCGCCTGACCGGCAACCGCGTGCTCGAAGACATGCACGCGCAGTTGACGCGGCGGGTTACCCTGCTCCATTCGCTCTACCGCTCCGAATTCGACCAATGCGCCCTGGCCGACGATCACCTGCGCATCCTCGACCTGGTCGAGCGGCGCCAGATCAAGAAGGCTCAGGACCTGATCGCCGAACACAACCGCCTGATCGTGAAGGGCTTCTTCCTCGAAGAGGCGGAGACGCGGAAACCCCTGCCCCTGGCCGAAGCCCTGGCGCCCTATCTTTCTAGCGCCGGTCCTGCCTGAGATAGGGCTGGCCCAGGTTGGCCGGCTCCGCCCCGCGGCCGATCTTGAACAGGGCGGGCAGCGCCAGCACGGCGATGGTCAGCACATAGGGCAGCATCAGCATGAGATAGGTCGGCACGTCGGCGCCGATCGATTGCAGCCGCGGCGTCAGCGCGTCGGCCCCGCCGAACAGGATGGCACCGGCGACCGCACGCAAGGGGTTCCAGCGCGCGAAGATGACGAGACCGACGGCGATCCAGCCCCGCCCGGCCACCATGCCCTCGACCCAGACTTCGGAAGCGACGACCGAGAGATAGGCCCCGGCCAGCCCGCAGGCCGCCCCCGAGACGGCGCAGGCGACGAGCTGTGTCATCTGCACGTCGACACCCGCGACGTCCGCCGCGCCGGGGTCCTCACCCGTCGCCCGCAGGCGAAGCCCGGCCCTGGTGCGCATCAGGTACCACCAGGCGACACCGGCGAAGCCGAGCGCCAGATAGACCAGCAGGTCCTGGTGGAACAGGATCGGCCCGACGACCGGCAGCGTGGACAGCGGCCCGAGGTCGAGCGGGTCGAGCCCCGGCACCGTGGTATGGACATAGTCCCGCCCGACCACTCCGGC
>NZ_JBAZKR010000232.1:0-3080 GCF_041650655.1 Zavarzinia sp. | reverse complement strand
CTCTGGCGACGAGGAACAGCAGGACGGTGGCCCAGACGCCATGCGTCGGATAGGCGTCGGGGTAGACCAGAAGCTGGATCGTCATCGTCATGATCAGCAGGGCGACGGCGGAGAAGCGGGTCGCCAGGCCGACCAGGATCAATAGCGGAAACAGGTGTTCGGCGAAGGCCGCCAGCGGCGCTGCGAGTTCGGGCGAGACGAACGGCAGCCGATATTCGTCGCGAAACAGCGCGACGACCGAGTCGGACAGACGCGGCACGCCGAACTGAAACTCGCCGTTCACGATGTCCACCGCAAAGCCCTGGATCTTGGTCTGGCCGGATTTCCAGAACACCGCAGCGACGGAGAAGCGACCGGTGAACGCGATCAGGGAATCCGGGATGCGGGCAAGGAGACCGATCAGCGCCCGGATAGACTCCTGCAACCAGGACGCAGTGACGCGGGCTGGCGTGGTGGCGATGCTGCCTGTATTCATGATGTCGTGCTCTCCGGGATGGTCATGCGGGTAATGGCGCCGCCACGAATCAGCAGCCCCAGTGTCGCGGTCAGATCGAATGCGGGATCGGCGGCCAATGCGCGCTCGACCGCGCGGCCGAGGGCGGCGCCTTGCCGCAGATGCATGATGAAGATGGCCGCGCCATCCGGGATGCGGGAAATCTCCACCTCGAGTCCGGCGCGCAGCACCAGGGCCGCCTCCGCGACAGCGGGATCGACCGCGGCCAGCGCCTGCACCGCATCTGCCGCCTGGTGTGCCGCCCACAGGGAAACCACGGCGTGGCCGGAACGCAGAACCGCGAGCGACGGGTGCAAGCCGATTCGCGCCGCCGGCAGCGCGGCAACGTCCTCCAGCAGGCGGGCGATATCTTCCGGCGCCAGCGGCGTGGCATCGGCTGCATGGCAGGCCGACACGCGCAGCATTTCGAGCCGCGCCACGTCTGCCAGGTAGGGGACAGCGGCCGCCGGCGTGAATGCCTCGATGAACTCCGCGAATCCCTCGCCGTAGAACGCCAGCATGGGCGAACGCGGCGGATTTTCCTGAACGAACAGGCGGGCCATGGCGCGGAAGAATTCCTCGCCGACCAGTTGCTGCGTCACCGGGCAGGTGTCGGCCAGCGCATCGATCAGCGAGACGATGGCATTGTTGCGGTATATGGCGAAGCGGCGTCCCGGATCGGATCCGTTCCAGGTCGACAAGCCCGGCGGGCAGCTTGTCCCGGCAGCCAGCAGTGCATCGGCAAAGGCCTGCTGATCGCTCATGCGCATATCCCGCAGGAGAGACTTTCGACGATCGACGGCGCAGCCGCCTCGCGCATCGACCTCTCTGCCTGGTGCGCCTCGGCGAGAAGCACGGCGAAGGCCGGGATGTCGTTGTCGCGCTCGATCAGGGTCGGCACCGGCCCCACGCGCGCCAGCGCATGGCGGTAGAGATCCCAGACGACCTGCGCCACCGGCGCGCCGTGGCTGTCGATCAGAAGCGGATCGCCCGCCGCGTCGATGTCTCGCGCAAAACCCGCGAGATGAATTTGCCCCACGGCATCCGCCGGCAGCGAGTCGATGTAGGCGTAAGGGTCGCGGTGATGGTTGACGCACGCGACGTAGACATTGCTTACGTCGAGCAGCAGGCCGCAGCCGGTGCGGCGCACCACCTCGGCGATGAACCCGGTTTCCGCCATCGTCGACGCGGCGAATTCGACGTAGGTCGCCGGATTCTCCAGCAGCATGCGGCGCCGGAGACGATCCTGCACCTGATCGACGTGATCGCAGACGCGTGCCAGGGTCTCCGCGTGATACGGAACCGGCAGCAGGTCGTTGAGAAAGACGTCGCCGTGGCTGGCCCAGGCGAGATGCTCGGAGAAGGACTCGGGCTGGTAGCGGGCGAGCAGCATGGCCAACCGGTCAAGATGCTTCGCGTCGAGTGGAGACTCGCCGCCGATGGACAGCCCGACGCCGTGGATCGACAGCGGATAGCGTTCGCGGATGCGGCTCAGGTAGTGATGGAAAGGGCCGCCGTCCACCATGTAGTTCTCGGCGTGGATCTCGAAAAAGCCGATGTCCGGGCCGGTGGCGAGGATCTCCCGGAAATGCTCGGGTTTCAGACCGACGCCGCCCCGGACAGGCAGGGTCCGAGCGGCGCCGCCGACAGTGTCCGGCACGGATGGGGCAGGTGCGTTCATTGTCGGCGCCGCGTTCGCGTTCGACTCAGCCGGCCATCTTGGCCTTGAACTCCTTGAGTTGACCGAAGCCGGTCGGGGAGGTTTTCGATACGGTCTTCTCGCAGGTGCCCTTGGGAACCGCCAAAAAGGCATTGCTCTGGTAATCCATCTTCGACGTTCCGGCGCAGGTCGTTCCGGCGCCGGCCTTGCAGTCGTTCTTGCCCTTGAGGGCGACGCCGTAGCAGTGCTCCTTTTCCATGGACATCTTGTCGTCCGCGGCGGCAGCCGGCGCGGCAGCGACAGTCAGGGCGGCACCGAGGGCCAGGGCGAGGGATGCGGCAGTCATTGTCTTGTTCATGGCAAATCTCCTTAAATCAGTGGGTTGGATTCGTTGCTTGCTTGCAGGCGCTCGAGGATTTCGACCCTGCTGTGCCAGTAGTCGGCGCTGCCGGGGAATCCTTACAGCATTGATTTTTGAGATGTGAAGCTGCAGGAAATCCGCCCCTGGTGCGGCCGGCCGGCCCTCCGGAAATCTTCCTGTCAGGGCGCCACCGGCTGCGAAGCGTCGCGCGGCCTTACATGTGTTGGCCGCATGCCGAAGCGATCGAGCACCAGGCTGATTTCCGGCGCCTTGCGCGCTTCGCGTATCTGGCCGTAAAGCACTTCCGCCTGCGGATAGCTGCGTTGCATCATGCCCAGCCATTGCTTGAGGCGGCCGGGCGATTGATGCGGCGGCAGTTTGGCCTGCACCCGTGCCCAGAATTCCGCGAGCATGCCGCTGATTTCAGCCCAGTCGGCATCGGTGGCGTATTCCTCGCCGTCGCGGATGCGCCGCGCCAGCAGCGGGTCGGCGACCGCGCCGCGGCCGAGCATGACGTCGGTGCAGCCGGTGGCGGCGCAGATGTTGCGGTAGTCGGCGACGGTCCA
>NZ_JBAZKR010000231.1:0-3096 GCF_041650655.1 Zavarzinia sp. | reverse complement strand
TTGGAGTTTCGGGTCGATGCCCTTGATCGTCTTGAACGCCACCTTCTGGAACTCGAGATACTTTTCGGGGCCCATCGTCCGCTTGCCGGCGTTGGGGCCGCTGGGCATGCGCCAGAGGTTCGGCTCGTTGAAGATCTCCCAGTACAGCACGTCGTCCTTGAAGGCGGAGACGTAGTCCTTCAGATGGCTTCCAAAGGCCTTCAAATCCTCCTCCCGCGCCGGATCTACGTTACGGGCACCCTGGTCGGCCGAATGCGGAATGAGTTCGACGCACGGCAGGACGTCGATGCCCGCTGCGTTGAACGGCTTGCAGATCGCCTTGATCTGCTGGATGAATTCGGCGGGAATCGGCTGCGGCAAATCAGGAGGGATCGAGGCGAAAAGCCGGTTGAGCCGGATGCCGATATCGGTCTGAATGGCGGCATGGTCCGCACACAGCCACGCCGGGAAGCCGAAGCTCTCCTGGCAGATGCCCGCGAGACCGGGTTGTCCCGGTGTGCGGGGCTGGATGAAAGGCGGATCAATGATCGCGTAGCGGCTGATGCCGATGCCCGCGAGTTTGCCGCCGATCGTCGCCTTGAGATCGAGGTGAAAGACGCCGAGCTTGTCGGTCGGCAGGTCGAGCGGGATTTCCGTGATCTTGTCGAGCGGCGCCTGGAATTCGCGGCGCCAGACCTCGCGGCCCCAGGCGTCGGCGGCGACGACCACGACGTTGGCGGCGCCGGCCTTGCGGACACCGGGCACGACCCTGATCCGCGCCTTCGCGTCGTCGCGCCCGCGCATGAAATACTGCCAGCGGTCGTAGACCATTCCCACCATCACGGGCGGCGGCTCGTAGGCGACGGCCGTCCCCTCGACGACCTGGATGCGGTCGACGAGCACGCCGTCGCTGTCGAAGCGCACGTAGCCGCGCTGCTGGATGTTCGCGGGCTTCCAGGTGAACGTCCAGTGGTAGCGTTTCCACTCTGCCCCGACGTCGTCGACCTTCGCGGCCAGCCCACAGTTCCATTCGGAATCGAACGCCCAGACACGGCAGCTTGCCTGGGTTCGTCCCGTCGGCAATTTCAGGTCGGCGGAGACGGTGTAGGTCTGCCCAACGGTCACGGGGAAGCAGTAGGCACGCAGGGATGTTCCTTGGACATGGGCGCACGTGCCGCCGTCGACACCTTGTCCGACGAGGAACTCGACGGGCTTCGCCTTGAGGATGTTGCCGTAGTGCTCGTATTTCTTGGGCCAGGAGAAATCGTAGAAGAAGCCGGTGCCGCCGAGTTCGAGGTCGGGGTTGAAGAGGAGGTTCGCGCCGGGGACGCCCTGCCAGCCGCGGGCGAGCGCGGCCTGGTGCGGATCGGCCGTTTCCTCCGAAGGCTTCGCGCGGCGCCATTCGAGGCGCATGTCGGCGATTTCGACGGGGCCTTCGCCCGCGGGCACGTCGAGGCGCAGGAAGAACCAGTCGCGCTCGCGCGTCGACGGCACCGGCCACACGGCCTCGTATTTCTGCCAGGCGGTGGACATCGCGTGGCCCTTCTCGACGCGCTTGCTCCAGCCGTCCTGCACGATATGCATTGTCAGCTTGGCGGCGGCATCGGCGCGCGCCCAGAGCGTGAAGACGAGTTCGCCGTCGTCGGGCAGCGGCAGCGCGCGGCTGCGGACGTCGCGGGGCTTGTCGTCGCCGGCGAGGCGGAGGACGTAGTCGCCGGTCTTGTAGCCGCTGTTCGTGACAAGCGAGAAGTTGCGGATGTCGCCCGCGCCGCCGTGCCACGCCCAGTTGGGCGGAAGATGGCCGGCGTGGCCGCCGTCGAAGGACCACGTGGCGAGCCAGTCGGACGTGCCGGCGGAGGCAAAATCGAACGGCGCGATCACGACGTTGCGCAGGTCGACGCGCGCGTCCGCCTGCTTGCCGTTCCAGTTGCCGAAGCGGACGTGCGCGTGCGTGGACTCGGGGACGCGGAAAAACAGCTCCATCGGCGTCCAGTCCGGCGTGGCGGAGAACCACTCGTAGGTCGAGAGCGCGGCGCTGCGATCCGCCTTGCGCACGTCGATCGCCAGCTTGCCGTCCGGGGCGAAGCCGGGCGTCCGGTATTCGGCGGAAATCCGGTACCAGCCCGGTTCGAACGCGCCCTGCGTCGCGAGGACGGCCTCGCCGCCGGCAGACGTCGAATAGACGTCGTCCGCCTCGGTGAACCCCTGCTGGGCCTTGAGTCCGGGGATGGCGGCCGCGGCCGCCTGGGCGAGCAGCGCGCCGGCCATGCCGGCGATCCGCGCTCTCCAATGTTTTGTGTTGGCTATGTTTTTTGTTTTCATCATTGACGAATTCGGGGGTGTATTTTCAGTGGAGGAGACTCGACAAAGCTCGCGACAAAGCTCGCGACAAAGGATGAGGACTGCTCTCGTCAGACGAGCGCCAGGGCGGCGTCGCGTTTCCGCTTCGCGGGGCGCGCGACGAGCTCGCGCGGCGACGGGAGGACGCGGGGGGGCTCGACCTCCCACTCGAAGAGCGGCGACACTTTCTGCTCGGGGGGGAATGCAGTCCCGTCGCGCTGCGCGAGGATGCCCTCGATGGCGCGCCGCAGCAAATCCGTCGCGTCGAAGCCGATGCGTTCGATCGGCAGGATGGAGGGCAGGGGCCACGGCCAGTTGCAATGGGCGATGACATCGAGGTCGACGCCGACTCGGACGCCGCTGGCGACGATGCCCGCCGAGGCGTGCTCGATGAGGTTGTCGTCCGCGATGATCAGGCCGTCGGGCCGTTGCGCGGCGGGATAGTCGAGGAGCAGCGGCACGAGCTTCTCCGCGAACTCCGGATGGCTGCGGCCGACCCACTGGATCCAGGGTTTGTGCACTTTCAACCCGACTTCCGCGAAGAGCGCCTGGTGGTCGACGTCGGAAGTGGTGTCGGCCATGTGGAGGATGGCGATGCGTCGGCGTCCCTTTTCGACAAGGCGCGTCAGGGCGCGCCGGTAGAGGCGGTTGCTGTCGAGGGCGATGGCGGGCGATATCTCTTCGGAGGCGTGGGCGCTGAGAAACGCCTGGGGGATGGCTGGGGCGTCGGCCGCGCGATTCGAGCGCAGCTCGAACGTGCGCGGCGTGTAGACGATG
>NZ_JBAZKR010000230.1:0-3172 GCF_041650655.1 Zavarzinia sp. | reverse complement strand
GTAATAGTCGTCGGCGCCGATAAAGCCGTGCAGCGGCGCGGTCACGGCGTCGTCGAAATCGCGCAGGGTGCGGGCAGCCTTGGCGCGGCGAACGTCGATGCGCCCGGGGAAACGCCTCTCCTTGCTCATTGCCGCCGGAATCAGCGTGCGCAGAAAGTGCCGTGCGTAAATCAGATTGAAGCCGGATGACAGCGCGGTGTTGGCGGCGGCCAGATCCAGCGGCGCGCTCACGGCTGCGGCGGCGGCGATCACGCTGGACGCATGGCTGCCTTGTTCGGCCAGCCATTTCAGCAGGGCGTTGCCGCCGAGCGAAACGCCGGCGGCGAACAGCGCCGGATCGCCGCGCGCCTGCAGGCGGCGCAGCACCCAGTCGATCTCCTGCGAGTCGCCGGAATGATAGGCGCGCGGCAGGCGGTTCGGCTCGCCCGAGCAGCCGCGGAAATGCACCACCACGCCGTGCCAGCCGCGCCCGGCTGCCGCGTGCATCAGCCGTCGCGCGTAGTGGCTGCGCGAGCTGCCTTCGAGGCCATGAAACAGCGCGATGCACGGCGCGCCGGGCGTGCCGTCGATCCAGTCGAGATCGATGAAGTCGCCGTCCGGCGTGTCCCAGCGCTCGCGCCGGTAGCGTGGCAGAGGCCCTTTGATCAGCAGCGGCCAGATGGTTTGCGCATGGCCGCCGGGCAGCCACGACGGCGCAAGGTAGTGCTGCGCGGTCATGGTCGGACTCAGTGCAGGATGCGCGGCGCCTCGGTGATGCTGTTGGGCGGTACCGGCGAAGCGTGGTGGGCGACCATGCGCCAGCCGAGGGCCCCGCGCACATAGACGTTGGTGGCCGCCACCGGTGCGCTCAGGCTCTCGTCGTCGGCGGTGGCGATGTGTTCCAGCACGGTGCTGATCATGGCGAAGGGCGTGGTGATCGCCGTCTGCTGCGACAGGCGCACCTTGAGTTTCCTGCCGTTGGCAAAGATGCGCTGCCAGGCTTCGCGAATCATCGTGTAGCCGACCAGGCGCGGCCCGCCGGGCTGGACGCAGACGACTTCTTCGTCCTCGGCCCAGACGGCCATCATGGCGTCGATGTCGCTGTGTTCCAGCGCCTCGTAAAAGGCGGCCTCGACGTCCTGAGGGCTGGCGAAGATCTTCTGGCTGGGCACGATCAGGCCTGGAACTGTGCGGTGACGGTAGCCGCCACCTGCTGTGGCGTGATTCCGTTCATGCAATCGAAATGCCCCAGCGGGCACTCGCGCTTGAAGCAGGGGCTGCACGGCAGGTTTCTCGAAACGATACGCGCCTGTGCCGACAGCGGTGGCGTATAGGCCGGCGAGGACGAACCGTAGAGCGCCACCAGAGGCCGCCCTAGCGCGGCGGCGACGTGCATCAGTCCGGAGTCGTTGCTCACCACGCAGCGCGCCGAGGCGATCAGGTCGATGGCCTGCTCCAGCGTGCTGCGGCCGCACAGATTGAGCGCCGCTCCCTCTGCCGCCCTCGCTATGTCATCGCCCACGGCGGCATCTTTGGCCGACCCGACCAGCCAGACCGGGTTTTGCGGGGTCGCGACGAGTCGCGCCAGCGCCGCGAAGTGCTGCGTCGGCCAGCGCTTCGCGGGGCCGTATTCGGCGCCGGGACAGAAGATCACCGGCGCGGCATCGAGCGGAAGATTCAGGGCCGAGCGCACGGTCTGCTGCTGTTCAGCGGTCGAGCTCAAGTGTGGCAGCGGCAAGCTTGCGGGCAGCGGCCCGGCCAGCGCGGCGTAGCGCTGCACCAGTTGCGGATGAGCGGCGACGTCGAGCCGGTGGCGTTCGTTCAGCAGCAGATAGCGGCTCTCGCCCTGGTAGCCGATGCGCCGCGGAATGCGGGCGAAGAAAGGCACCAGCGCGGACTTCCACGAGTTCGGCAAGACGTAGGCTGCTGAAAAGTCGGCGCCGGCGAGACGGCGACCCAGCGCGCGGCGTGTGGCGAAACCGAACTCGCCGTGGCGGAAGGGGTTGATGACGACCGCATCGACCTCGGCCATGCGCGTCAGCAGCGGCGCCGACCAGTCGGGTGCCAGCACCTCGATGCGGACGTCCGGATTGTTGCGCTTGAGCAGCGCGAAGAGCGGCTGGGCGAGGATCGTGTCGCCGATCCAGGATGGAGCGACGACCAGTATCTTCACTTGCGGAAGTGAACCCGAGGTGCTCAGTGATGGCCCTTGGGGCGCTCGCCGGTGAAGCGATACACGGTGCCGCAGTAAGGGCAGGCGGCTTCGCCCGAGGCGCTCTTCAGGACGTCGATGAAGACGCGCGGATGGCGGGCCCACAGCGGGGCGTCGGGACGCGGACAGGCCAGCGGCAGATCGTGGGCCGTGACGGCAACCTGGCGCTGGGATTCGTCGAGAGTGGACATGGTTTACCTCGTGCTCAAATCAGACATAACTGAGCCAGTCGGCGTGGGCGGGCACCTTGCCGTTGACCACGTCGAAGAACAGGCTCTGGATCCTGGTCGTGATCGGTCCGCGACTGCCGGCGCCGATGGTGCGGTTGTCGAGTTCGCGGATAGGTGTCACCTCGGCAGCCGTACCGGTGAAGAAGGCCTCGTCGGCAATGTAGATGTCGTCTCGCGTCAGGCGCTTGGAGACCACCGTGTAGCCGAGTTCCCTGGCCAGGGTATGCACCGTGGCGCGCGTGATGCCGACCAGCGCCGAGGCGATCTCGGGTTCGTAGATCTGGCCGTCCTTGATCACGAACAGGTTCTCGCCCGAGCCTTCAGCGACAAAGCCGTCCACGTCGAGCAGCAGCGCTTCGTCGTAGCCGTCCTCGGTGGCTTCCATGTTGGCGAGGATCGAGTTGGCATAGGTGCCGGAGTACTTGGCGCGACACATCGAGACATTGACGTGGTGGCGGGCAAAGCTGGAGGTCTTGACGCGGATGCCCTTCTCCATGCCGTCCTCGCCGAGGTAGGCGCCCCAGGGCCAGGCTGCGATGGACACATGCGTCGCCGCGCCGCGCGGGCTGACGCCCATCTTCTCGGAACCATAGAAGGCGATCGGCCGCAGGTAGCAGGAGTCGAGCTTGTTGGCGCGCACCACTTCCTTGTGCGCCTCCATCAGCGTGGCCTTGTCGTAGGGCATCGCCATGCGGTAGATATGCGCTGAATTGAACAGCCGGTCGGTGTGCTCCTTGAGGCGGAAAATCGC
>NZ_JBAZKR010000229.1:0-3177 GCF_041650655.1 Zavarzinia sp. | reverse complement strand
CCAGTATGGCTATGACATCACCGTCACCCGGAATGGCGATGGCGGCGAGGGCCAGCCGGCTCCGACCTATGACGTCACCTTCGACAAGCGCGTCCAGGGCGGCCTGACCGGCGAGATCGCCGTGCCCGGTGTCGATCCGGCGGCCGAGTTAAACCTCGGCACGGCTGATTCGGTGACGATGCGCTTCAACTCGCCGGAAGATGCGGCGCGCGCGGTCTCTATCCTGCAGCGCCTCGGCGCGGCCGAAGCGGTCCGGGATGCGATCAATGCGCCGATCCCGGGTGCGGGCGCGGCCGGTGCCCGCTCGAACCCGGTGCCGGATGGCGACGACAGCACTAGCGACACGCATTCCTGGCCGACGCCGGGCAACTTGCTGACCCAGCCGCTGCGTCCGCCGCAGGCGGATATGGACTTCCTGCGAGACAACATCACAAGATATTCGCAGGAGGTGAACGGGCAGGAGCGGCTGAAGCTCGGCGCCAAGGCGGCCAATCTCGGCATCGAGACGCGGTTCGACCAGAATGCGCGGGTGATCCGCACGGTCGAGGTGCCGCGCAACGGCGAGCCCGGGCGGCTGACCTACACCATCGCCAGCGATCTCGATGCGAGCACCAAGGAAAAGTTCACGGTCGGCAAGCAGCAGTTTGACCAGTTCGAGGTCGGCTACATCCCGCAGAACATCGTCGACCACGGTACGCTGCGCGGTGAACTCAGCCTGTCCTGGGACATTCCCGCCGATCAGTCGCTGAGCGAGGTCGCCGGCCGTCCGGTGCCGGAACTCGGCGGGCTCGGCGCGCCGGACGAGGTTTCCGGCCGTGTCGAACTGACCTATCAGGATCAGGCGCTGACCGATCTCAGCCGCACCGATCAGCGCCGCTTCTCGATCGAGGCGACCACGCGCGATCCGGTCAGCCATGCCGGGCCCGCCCTCTCGGCGCTGCTGCAGGGCGATCTGACGGCTGCGGCCGGCAGCATGGGCGACGATTTCACGGTCACCGCGCGCAACGAGCGGATCGCGCGCGCGGGCGTCAACCAGCAGCATGAACTCGGCATCACGATCGCCGATGTCGGCAAGGCGGGCGTCTCGCTGATCGGCGAGATCGGTCGCGACGACATCACCGAGCGGCAGGCCCGCAGCCTTACCGGCACGGAGCTCGCGCAGCGCCTGGCGGGGCAGCCGGCCGCCACCGACGTGCCGGAAGTCGACGATCCGCCGCCGCCGGCGCAGCAGCCCGAGCAGTATGTCGTGGTGCCGCATGACGGCGTGAATGTCCGCGGCGAGCCATCCTTCGACGGTTCGCGCCTGTCGACGCTGCGCAACGGTACCTTCGTTGATGCGACGGGGCAGCGGCGCATCGATGGCAATGGCGACGAATGGCTGGAGGTGCAGGGCCGAGGCATCGACGGCCAGCCGGTGACCGGTTGGGTCAACGGCCGCTATCTGCAGCGCAACGAGACCGGTGAGATGGGCCCGAACGGGCGCATCAATCCCGAGCTCGAAAGCCAGGGCTATCAGGCGGTCGAGGTCCGCGACGGCGAAACCGTCTGGGATATCGCCCGGCGCAACGGCGTCGACCCGCAGGAAGCCGTGCGGCTGAACAGCGGCCATCTGATCGACCCGAACATGATCTTCGCCGGCGACAAGGTCTACATCCCCGGCACGGCCGCCCGTCCGCCCGAGACACTGCAGCCGGAACCGGAGCAGCCGAACCCGCCCCGGACGCAGCCGAACGACGCGCCTTCCTCGAACGACAGCGCGCGGTCGAACGGGAGCGATGCGCCGAGCGCCGCCAGCCCGAGCGACGAAGCTCCGGACTCGTCGCCCTCCACTGCGAGGCCGCCCGAAACGACGCCGTCGGGCGAGGTCCCGACACCGCCATCGCCAGAATGGTCCTCGCTCGACGAGCAGGATGGGGCTGCGTCCGATCCGGGTCAGGCGCCGAGCGCCGACTCATCCAGCGGCAGCGATCCCGCTGAATCCTCCAGCACCTCGCCGTCTGGCGAGACACCTGCAACCGGCTCGGACAATTCTGCCTCCAGCGATCAGCCGGTCGATCCCGCGCCGGACCGGACCGGCGGCGAGCTCGACCGCATCCTCCACGACTATCAGATCGCGGAGGATCCGCGCGGAACGGTGATCTGGAGCCCGGGCGGCATCGCCGGCTGGTTCTCCGACGAGAAGCGCGAGCTGACCGCGACCGAGGCCGATCTGATGGACAGCCTCAGCATCTTAGGCCTCAAGGATATGCGCGACGTCAAGGGCAAGGCCGAGACGCTCGCGCTTGAGCGCTATCCCAAGCCGGAGGATCTGCGCCCCGACTTCCCGCGGAATCCGGAGGTCAGGGCCGGGTTCGACACCTGGGCGCAGAATGACGGGCATACCGATGCCTTCCGCCACGCCTATTGGAACGCGCTGATGACCAAGCGCTTCGGCGAGGATTTCGCCGCCCGCTTCGCTTCCGCCCATGAGGGGTTGCACGGCAATCCGGCCGACCGCGAGGCGATGGACCTCTACAACAACGAGGTCGGCCGCCGCATCGCGACCAAGAATCCGGACGCCTCCGAGGAGGAGCTCGCCGATCTGGTGCAGCAGGCGATCGAGAATGGCGAGATGGTTGTGATCGATCGCGACGGCGAACTCGCCTGGAGCGATGAGGTCGGTTACGGCCAGCATGGCGAGGCGAATGACGGGCCGGCACCCGGTGTCATCCGGGTGCCGGTAGCGGCTGGCAGCCTGTCATAGTTCCGGTAGCTTCGGCGCGCTTGGCTGGGCGCGCCTTCGGCTCTGCGACAGCCATGGCGGGCGGGACGCCGTCCGCCGTCAGAGGTGGACAAATGAAGACAGTTGTTCTGGTGATCCTGGGGATCGTCGTCCTTGCCGGCGTGGCGCTTGGCGCACGCCGGTTTCTCGCTTCCGATCCGACCCTGTTCGACAAGGACAGATGGGTCGCCGAAGCGAGCGCCAAGCCGAGCGAGAATAAGCGCTCGCTGATGACGAAGGATTTGGAGAAGCGCCTACGCCAGGGCATGAGCGAGGATGAGATCATCGCGCTGATCGGCCAGCCCGACAGCCGCCAGGGCAACCGCTTTGTGTACAATCTCGGCATGCCCGGCTTCGGTGTCGATTACGATCACTACGTCGTCGAATTCGACGCGGGCCACAAGGTGACGCGCTAC
>NZ_JBAZKR010000228.1:0-3182 GCF_041650655.1 Zavarzinia sp. | reverse complement strand
GTGATCAGTTCGCCATGGGCGAAATTGACGAGGCCGATGATCGAAAAGACGATGGCGAGGCCAAGGGCCAGCAACGCATATTCGCTGCCGACGCTGAGCGCATTCACCAGTTGCTGGATGAAATATTCCATGGCGTGTCCGCGCTCCCGTCAGTGAACCCCGGAGCCGAGATAGGCTTCCATGAGGTCTTCGGAATCGACCATCACCTTGGCGTCGCCTTCATAGACGAGGCTGCCGCTGGCGAGGATGTAGCCGCGATCGGAGATGCTGAGGGCGTCGGTCGCGTTCTGCTCGACGACCAGCATGGTCAGTCCGTCGCGTTTCAGGTCCAGCATCAGCTCGAAGATGCGGTCGACGATGCGCGGCGCAAGGCCGAGCGACGGCTCGTCCAGCATCAGGAGCCGCGGCCGCGACATCAGCGAACGGGCGATCGCCAGCATCTGCTGCTCGCCGCCCGACAGGGTCTTGGCGGTCTGGTGATAACGCTCGCCCAGGATCGGAAACATCTTCAGATATTTCTCGATATCGGCGGCGACCCCGTCACGATCCTTGCGGGTGGCGGCACCGAGGTGAAGATTCTCGGCGACCGAGAGGTCGGCGAAGACGCGGCGCCCCTCGGGGGTCAGGGTGAGACCCATGGCGACCACGGCTTCCGCCGGCTTCTTGGTGATGTCGGTGCCCTCGAAGCGGATCGTGCCCCCGGCGACGGGCAGGATGCCCACCGCCGCCGAGACGAGGCTGGACTTGCCCGCCCCGTTGGGGCCGAGAAGGGAGACGATCTCCCCCTTCTCGACCCGAAGGCTGACGCCCCGGACCGCCTTCACGACACCGTATTGAACGGTGATGTTCGACAGCTCCAGCATCAGGGCGCCGGAACGTAGGCAGGCAGGATGTCCTGGACCTTGGTGAACTTGCCGTTCACCACCTCGACCACCGCCATGCGCTTGATCGGCACGCCGCCCCGATCCTTGTAGGTGATCGAGTCGGTGGTGATGCCCTTCATGTCCTTGATTTCCTTGATCGCGGCATTGACGGCGGCCGGATCGGCGCTGCCCGCCGCCTCGATCGCGGTCTTGACCACCAGGACGGATTCACCGGCAAGGCCGAAGAAGATGTTCTGGATCTTGTAACCGCGCTTGGTGCAGTCGGCGTAGAACTCCTCGAGCGGGGAACCCGCCGACGGGAAGCCATGGGTGACGAATTTGATCATCTTGGCGCTGTCGCCGGCGATCTCGAGGATGCCCGGATCGTCATAGCCGTCGGTGCCCATGAAGGTGATCTTGTCGAGGCCGGCCGCCATGAACTGGCGCGGGAAGACGGCGCCGTCCGGCGTGATGAAGCCGCCGAAGATCACGTCCGGCTTCGGGTCCATGGCCTGGATTTCCGCGAGCTGGGCGCGGTAGTCGGACAAGCCGGTGTTGTAGTTGATACGCTTCAGCACCTTGCCGCCCAGATGCTCGAAGGCGGCGCCGAAATATTCCGGCGTCGCGAGACCGTAGGAGCCGATGTCGCGGGTGATCATCAAGACGGCGTTCTTGTAACCCTGCTTGATCGCATATTCCGCGGCGGCGCCGGCCGAGAGATTGTCGCCATAAGGCACGAGATAGGCGTTTTCCGGGCTGGCCGCCGGAAACTGCACCTGGGTCGAACCGACAGAGAGCACCGCGATGCCATGCGGCAGCGCGAGGGCCGCGATCGGGATCGAGGTATCGTCCGACGGCGGCGACAGGATCGCCGTGGCGCCAAGGTCGATCAACTCCTGCCCGGCGGTCGCGGCCATCACCGCGTCCGACTTCATGTCGCGGGCTTCGAGACGCAGCTTGCGGCCGAGCACGCCGCCCTTCTCGTTGATGCGGTCGATCTCGCACTGGGCGCCGTCGACGCTGTCGTAAGGCGCATACATGCCGGTCACCGCGGCGGCATAGCCGATGATGATGTCATCGGCGGCCTGGGCGGAAAAGGGCGACAGGGTCGCGAGACCCAGCGACGCCGCCAGTGAAAGCACACCATACCGTTTCATGACCGATCCCCTTGGTTAGCCCCGAAAAATAGCAACGAGATTGATTACTTCCGCGCCTTGCGCCCGAGATAGACCTCGATCACCCGTTCGTCGTGGCGCACCTCTTCCGGCGGGCCGCTGACGATGACGGCGCCGAGATGCATGACGTAGAGCAGCTCGCTCACCTCCATGATGAACTTCAGGTCGTGTTCGATGACGACGACACCGCAACCGAAGCGGTCGCGGATCATCCGCACCGAGGCGATGAGGGCATGAGACTCCTGCTCGTTCATGCCCGCCGCCGGCTCGTCGAGCAGGATGACCTTGGGCGCCAGCGCCAGGGCGCGGGCGATTTCGACCCGGCGCTGATGGCCATAGGGCAGATGCCCGGCCTTCAGGTCGGCCATGGCCGACAGACCCAGCAGGTCGAGGATTTCATCGACGTTCGGCGCCTCCACCCCCTCGCGCTTCAGGCGGCGGAAGGTGATCGAGGCGACCTCGACGTTCTCGCGCACGGTCAGGCGCTTGAACAGGCGGATGTTCTGGAAGGTGCGGGCGATGCCGGCTTCGGCGCAGGTCTCGGGCGAGGTCGCGCCGAGCGGCTGGCCGCCGAGATAGACATTGCCGGAGGTCGGCGTCAGCGTGCCCGAGATGAGATTCATCAGGGTCGTCTTGCCGGCGCCATTCGGGCCGATCAGGCCGACGATCTGCCCGACCTCGCAGGCCATGGTGACGTCGCGCACCGCGTAGACGCCGCCAAACTGCTTGGTGACATTGTCGACGAAGAGACCGGTGCCCCGGTTCACGGCGGTCGCGGCCGAAACCGCGACGCCCGTTGATGTCTGCACGGCGACATCCGCCTTACGAAGTGCTGTCAACGCCTGTACCTCACGCCAGATGGGCCTGCGCCCTCCGTCATTGGCCTGATTGTCAGACCATTCGCGAAGGGGTGTCAATCCCTCCCCCACAGTTGTTTCATGAATTCGCCATGGGATCCCCGCCATTGTGGTTAACAAGTGGGAGAAATACTGTCGTAACGGCTTTCAAATCCACCTTTAGGTGGAGGGTCCACCAAAAGGTGGAGGTGAATACTGTCATTTTAATATTGACGCATTGCCGCGTTTACCCGCTCCATACCCCAGTATCGAGCAAGTGATGTCTGACGTAATTGAGCGGGCAGGTT
>NZ_JBAZKR010000227.1:0-3223 GCF_041650655.1 Zavarzinia sp. | reverse complement strand
CCCGCCTTGGCCGCGCATTTTTCAGCGCCCCCCGGCCCAGCGGATCGGGGACGCCCGGGCCGGGCCTGCCATCCCCGTGATTTCGGGTATGGCGCTACGGGAAAACCCCTAGTGCACTGCGGTCGCCCCCAATTGAGGGCGGTAAACCGTTTTTCCTATCGTGAAACCCAGGACGTGCGGCAACGGACCGGTGAATGACCCGGTCGGTTGCATGGGGCACGGCTGAATAGGCCATGGCTTGCCGGAGGGCAAGCGCAATCTGGGGGTCACGATGTCTCGTATCGCTTATGCGTCGGTCCTTGCTTCGGCATTCGCCTGCACCCTGTCGGGGGCGGCCCTGGCGACGGAAGGGGGCGGCGGCGCCTATGCCAATGGCGCCGAAAGCTTCATGACCGGCGCCCTGCCGCCGCCGGGCTTCTATGCCCTCAGCTACAATCAGTATTACACGGCGGGCGAATTCAAGAACGACGCCCCGCCCTTCGCCGACTTCGACCTGACCGTCGCCGCCACCATCTTCCGCGCGGTCTATGTCACCGACGTCAGCATCCTCGGCGGCACCTGGGCCATGCACGCCTTCCTGCCCTTCGCCAAGGTCGATGTCGACATGGGCCCGGCCAGCGACAGCGCCTCGGGCCTCGGCGACATCATCATCGACCCCTTCATCGTCGGCTGGCACTTCGGCGAATTCCACCTGATCACCGGCCTCGACATCTATCTGCCGACCGGCGCCTACGACAAGAACGATCTCGCCAACGTCGGCCGCAACTACACGACCTTCACCCCGGTCCTCGCCGCGACCTGGCTGAATGCCGAGGGTTACGAAGCCTCGTTCAAGCTGATGTACGACATCAACACCGAGAACACGGCGACCGACTATACCTCGGGCGACGAGCTTCACGCCGACTTCATCCTGGCCAAGCACTGGGGCCCGCTCGCGGTCGGCCTCGGCGGCTATGCCTACAAGCAGGTGACGGGCGACAGCGGCGCCGGCGCCGTGCTTGGCGATTTCAAGGGTCAGGCCGTCGGCCTCGGCCCCCAGCTCTCCTACGGTGCCGGCAACCTGCAGGTCACGGCCAAGTACCAGAGCGAATTCGCGGTCGAGAACAAGCCGGAAGGCGACAAGTTCTGGCTGAACCTCACCCTCGCGTTCTGATCCCTCAAGGTTACGGAGACACATCATGCCGGCACCGTCCGTCATCGACGTCCATTCCTATTCCGGCGGCATCGTCGGGCCGAGCGTCGCCATGCTCGGCCCCATCGCCGACGGCGGCACCATCCGCACCGGCACGCCGCCGGGCTGCTGGGGCCCCATGATCACCCCGAAGTTCAAGGGCGGCCACGAAGTGACCCAGCCCGTCGCGGTCGAGGGTGCCGAGGTCGGCGACGCCGTCGCGATCAAGATCAAGAGCATGAAGGTGACCTCCCTCGCCACCTCTTCCGGCGTGATGGAGTTCGTCGAGGGGCGCTATCGCGGCGATCCCTTCGTCGCCAAACTGTGCCCGGTCTGCGGCACCATGAGCCCGCCGTCCCATGTCGAGGGCATCGGCGACGACGCCATCCACTGCGATGTCTGCGGTGCCGAGGTGAACGCCTTTCGCATGTCGAACGGCTATGTGATCGTGCTCGACCGTGAAGCCGGCGTCTCGCTCACGGTGAACAAGGACGTCGCAGAGAAGCTGGCGGGCAGCGCCAGGGAATTCGCCCTGCTGCCCGACCTCGCCGAGCAGCATTCGATCCTCTCGCTCGCAAGGGCCGATGTCGTCGGCCTTGCCGCGCATATGCAGCCCTTCCTCGGCAATATCGGCACGACGCCGTCCGCGGATATTCCGGACTCGCATAATTGCGGCGATTTCGGCGCCTTCCTGATCGGCGCGCCGCACAATTATGCCCTGAGCCAGGAGCAGCTCGACGCCGCCAAGACCGACGGCCACATGGACACCAATTCGGTGCGCGAGGGTGCCATCCTGATCTGCCCGGTGAAGGTGCCCGGCGCCGGCATCTACATGGGCGACATGCACGCCCAGCAGGGCAACGGCGAGATCGCCGGCCACGCCACCGACGTCTCGGGCGAGACCGAGGTCGAGGTCGAGGTGATCAAGGGCCTGACCATCGACGGCCCGATCCTGCTGCAGCGCCCCGACGACCTGCCGCCCATGGCCCGGCCGATGAGCAAGGAGAAGCTGGCGGCGGTCAAGGCGCTCGGCGCCCGCTACGGCCAGCTCGAGATCGAGGAGAATGCCCCGATCACCTTCCTCGGCACCGCGGCGAACCTGAACGACGCGACCAAGAACGGGTTGGAGCGGGCGGCCAAGGTCACCGGCCTTCCCTACGACGAGATCCTGAACCGGGCGACCATCACCGGCTCGATCGAGATCAGCCGCCTGCCCGGCATGGTCCGCGTCACCTTCATGTGCCCCATGCCCATCATCGAGAAGATGGGCATCGCCCATCTCGTCCGTGCCCAATACGGCCTCTGAGGAGATCATTCATGTCACAGACTGAACAGCGCTGGGCCGCCGCCTATCCCGAGCTCGGCACCGGCCCCATCCCGGTCGAGCCCTGCGTCTCCCCCGAGTTCTTCGAGCGGGAGATGGAGAAAGTGTTCAAGAAGACCTGGCTGAAGGTCGCGCGGGTCGAGGAAATTCCGAACCCCGGCGATTACAAGGTGAAGAAGCTGGCCTTCGCCCAGACCTCGGTCATCCTGATCCGCGGCAAGGACGGCGTCATCCGCGGCTTCCACAACACCTGTTCTCATCGCGGCAACAAGGTCGTGGTCGAGCATGGCGACGAAACCTTCGGCTCAAGCAAGGCCGCGGTCGTCACCTGCCGCTTCCACGGCTGGGTCTATGACGCCAAGGGCGATCTCGTCTCGGTGCCGGAAGAAGGCAAGTTCCATTCCTGCTTCGAGCGCGCGGACAACGGCCTGACCCCGATCCGCACCGACGTCTGGGAAGGCTTCGTCTTCGTCAACCTCGATCCGGCGGGAACCGAGACGGTCGCGGCATTCCTGGGCGACATGGGCAAGCACATGGGCGGCTTCCCCTACGGCGACATGACCAAGGTCTATGCCTATAACACCGAGCTGAACTGCAACTGGAAAGTCGCCCACGACGCCTTCGCCGAGGCCTATCACGTCGCGACCATCCACGCCGGCTCCTTCCCCAATGTCTTCTCGTCGGGGCTGCAGAACGTCCTCCTGGCGGGCCCGCACCGCACGCCCGCG
>NZ_JBAZKR010000226.1:0-3232 GCF_041650655.1 Zavarzinia sp. | reverse complement strand
GTTCTTGACGGCCCGCGGGGCCGGGCGCAACGACGAACGCGCGGCGGGCGGCCGAAGGGCCGCCCGCCGCGCGTTCTCAGGCTCGGAATGTCCGCTGAATCGCCCTCGCCCGCCCCTATTTGATGAGGAACGGGATGACGAGCAAGGCGACGATGTTGATGACCTTGATCATCGGGTTGATGGCCGGACCCGCGGTGTCCTTGTACGGGTCGCCAACCGTATCGCCGGTGACGGCGGCCGCGTGGGCGTCGGAGCCCTTGCCGCCGTACTCGCCGTCTTCGATGAGCTTCTTGGCGTTGTCCCAGGCGCCCCCGCCCGAGGTCATGCTGATCGCCAGGAAGATGCCGGTGATGATGCAGCCCATCAGCACGCCGCCGAGCACCTCGAAGCCGTGCTGGCGGAAGGCGATGCCGATGATGATCGGGGTGAGCACCGGGATGGCCGCTGGAAGCAGCATCTTGTTGATCGCCGACTTGGTGACGATATCGACGGCCGTCGCGTAATCCGGCTTCGCCGTCCCGGCCATGATGCCGGGGATCTCACGGAACTGACGGCGGACCTCTTCGACGACCTGGCCGCCGGCCTTGCCGACCGCGGTCATGCAGAGCGAGGCGAACAGATACGGCAGCATGCCGCCGATGAAGAGGCCGGCCAGCACCCACGGGTTGTCGATCATGAACGAGATGGCGCCCTTGAAGTTGTATTTCTGCAGGAAATGCTCCTGCAGATCGAGCGTGTACGACACGAAGAGGATGAGGGCTGCGAAACCGGCCGAGCCGATCGCGTAGCCCTTGGTGATCGCCTTGGTGGTGTTGCCGACCGCGTCGAGCGGGTCGGTGGTCTGGCGCACCAGCTCGGGCATGTTGGCCATCTCGGCGATGCCGCCGGCGTTGTCGGTGATCGGCCCGTAGGCGTCGATGGCGACAATGATGCCGGTCATGGAGAGCATCGCCATCACGGCCACGGCGATGCCGTAGAGGCCAGCCTGCCCACCGCCCGCGGCCGTGTAGCTCACGAGGATGCCTGCGGCGATGACCAGCACGGGCAGCGCCGTGGACTGCATGGAGACGGCGAGACCTTGGATGATGTTGGTGGCGTGTCCGGTGAGGCTCGCCTTGGCGATGCTCTTCACCGGATTGTAGCGCGCGGCCGTGTAGTACTCGGTGATGACCACGATGAGCGCGGTGACGACGACACCGGTGACGGCCGCCAGGAACAGGCGGGGCACCGAGGGGACGCCGAAGAGCCGGGCCGCGGGGTTGCCCATCATCCACTCGGTGATCGGGTAGAAGAGCGCGATGGCGATGACCGCGGCCACGGCGAGGCCCTTGTACAGGGCGTTCATGATGTTGTTCGTCTTGCCGAGGCGCACGAAGAACGTGCCGATGACGCTGGCGATGATGGAGACGCCGCCGATCACCAGCGGGTAGAGCACAGCCGGCTTGTAGACGACGTCGGCGTCGACATTGATGAGCAGGCCCTTGGCGACGCCCGTCACGTCGATGGTCCCCTTGAAGGTGAGGAAGGCGAGCAGCATCGCCGCCACGGCGGTCACGGCATAGGTTTCGAAGAGGTCGGCCGCCATGCCCGCGCAGTCGCCGACGTTGTCGCCGACGTTGTCGGCGATGACGGCCGGGTTGCGCGGGTCGTCTTCAGGGATGCCCGCCTCTACCTTGCCGACCAGGTCGGCGCCCACGTCGGCGGCCTTGGTGAAGATGCCGCCGCCGACGCGCGCGAACACGCTGATGAGGCTGCCGCCGAAGCCCAAACCCACGAGAGCGGCGACGTCGCCGGTGGCCCAGTAGTAGCCCGCCACGCCGAGAAGCGCGAGGCCCACGACGAGCAGGCCGGTGACCGAACCGCCGCGGAAGGCGACCGTGAGAGCCCTTCCGAGGCCCTGGCGAGCGGCCTCGGCGGTGCGCACATTGACGCGCACGCTGACCATCATGCCGATGTAGCCCGCGGCCGCCGAGAGCACGGCGCCGACGAGGAAGCCGACGGCGGCGTGCCAGCCGTACGTCCAGTCCTTGCCGACGCCCAAGGCCACCAGCAGGACGACGAAGACCACCACGCCAACCATGGCGATGGTTCGGTACTGACGGCCCAAATAGGCCTTGGCGCCCTCCTGCACGGCGCCGGCAACACGCTGCATGAGCTCGTCGCCGGCCGGCAGCGCAAGCAGCCATCTGATGAGCAGAATGCCGTAGACCACGGCCACCAGCCCGCAGATGATCGCCACAAGAACAGCGTTGCTGGAAACGAACGAAGACACTGCGTAGCTCCTTTCTTGGCTCCACGTGGCGCCACCCCAGACACGCGGTCCGGACGGTCACCACCCCTTAACTCGCAGGCGTCCCCGACGCCCCTGGTTCTGGCCTTTCGAGAGGACGCCGCGCGAGCGCGGCGCCCCTGGTACCTCAGCCCAGGTACTTGCCGATCAGCAGGTCGAGCTTGTCCTTCGTGCCCTGCGGGATGAGCTCGGCCGGCGTGTTGATGGCGAACTCTACCGCATGACGGCACGAGCAGTCGCGCTCTTCGTCGAGCGCCGTGACTACCCGCGTCACGATGGCCTGCGCAGTCTCGACGTTGCGGCGCACGTTGCTCAGCACCTGCTCAAGCGTTACGTCCTCTTCCCCTTCGTACCACACGTCGTAGTCGGTGACCATGGCCATGGTGGCGTAGCAGAGCTCGGCCTCACGCGCCAGCTTGGCCTCCTGAAGGTTGGTCATGCCGATGACGTCGAAGCCGAGCTGACGGTACACGTTGCTCTCGGCGCGCGTGGAGAACTGAGGGCCCTCTATACAGACGTACGTGCCGCCCTCGTGCACCGTGGCGCCGACGGTGCGACCGTGTTCCACAAGGAGCTTGCTGACGTAGGGGCAGAACGGGTCAGCGAAGCCCATGTGCACGACCACGCCTTCGCCGAAGAAGGTGCTGGGCCGCGCCTTGGTGCGATCGTAGAGCTGATCGGGTACGACGACGTCGAGCGGCTTGAGCTCTTCGCGAAGGCTGCCGACGGCGCTGGCGGACAGCACGTAGTGCACCCCCAGCGCCTTCATGCCCCAGATGTTGGCGCGATAGTTGACCTCACCCGGAAGGATGCGGTGCCCACGCGCGTGTCGGGGAAGAAAAGCCACCGGAACGCCCCCGATGTCGCCGAGGAAGTAGGAGTCGCTGGGGGTCCCGAAAGGCGTGTCGATGGCCACTTCGCGGGCGTTGTCCAGCAGCTCGT
>NZ_JBAZKR010000225.1:0-3259 GCF_041650655.1 Zavarzinia sp. | reverse complement strand
GTGCCGTGGGACAGGGTCTACCTGTGCGGCGAGATCGAGTTCTCGGGGGCGCTCGTCGAGCGCTTCGCCGGCTTCCATCGTCAGAGCTACGGCGGCTGCAAGGTCGGCGTCGGCGACGTGCTCATCGGCGCCGCCGCCACAGCCGCCGAGATGAACGGCGTGGCCAAGGCCAGCCACATCAAAGACAAGCTCATCGAGATGACGCACCTCAACGAAACACTGTTCTCGTGCGGCCTGGCCTGCTCCTACGAAGGCGTCAAGATGCCGGCCGGCAACTACCAGATCGACATGCTGCTGGCCAACGTCTGCAAGCAGAACGTCACGCGCTTCCCCTACGAGATCGCGCGTCTGGCCGAAGACATCGCCGGCGGGCTCATGGTTACGATGCCGTCGGCCCAGGACCTCGCCGACGAGAAGATCGGGCCCATCGTCGAGAAGTTCCTCGTGGGCCAGTGCGACACGCCCGTGATCGACCGCCTGCGCATCCTCCGCCTCGTCGAGAACCTCACGCTCGGCGCCGCGGCCGTCGGCTACCGCACCGAGAGCATGCACGGCGCCGGCTCGCCGCAGGCGCAGCGCATCATGATCGCGCGTCAGTCCAACATCAACCACAAGAAGGAGTTGGCCAAGGCGCTGGCCGGCGTGGGCAAGCCGTGGGACAAGGGCAAGGCCAAGGTCCCCACGGCGGTGTCCGCCCACTGACGATGCCAGACGATCGGCAGGCGGACCCGGTGCGGCGCATGAAGGTCGTGTACTGCGGGGGCTGCAACCCCCACATCGACCGCACCGCCGTCACCGCCGATCTGCCCGTCGCCGACCCCGACGTAGCCCCCGGGGCCACCGTGCACGTGAGCGGCTGCCCCCGCGCCTGCGCCTCAGACCACCTGCTCTCGAGCGACGACCCCGCTACGGTGGTCGTCGCTGGCGAGCTCGTCGACGGCGTCCCCACACCCGCCTCTGAGCTCGCGCCCACGGTCACGCGAAAGCTCAAGGAGTAACCGGATGGACTGGAAAGCGGACTACGACGCCAAACGCACTTCGCCCGCGGAGGCCATGAAGTGCGTGAAGTCGGGCGACCGCGTGGTGTTTGCCCACGCCTGTGGCGAACCGCTCGAGCTGGTCGATGCGCTGGTGGCGCGCGCCGCCGAGCTGGAGCGCGTCGAGATCAACCACATGGTCGCCATGGGCAAGGGCGAGTACTGCCAGCCGGAGCACGCCGACTCCTTCTATCACAAGTCGCTCTTCGTCGGCGCCTCCTCACGGGAGGCCGTCAAGGACGGTCGCGGCGACTACATCCCCGTGTTCTTCAGCGAGATCCCCAAGCTGTTCTGCGAGGGCTACCTGACGCCCGACGTGGTGCTCATCCACGTGTCGCCGCCCGACACGCACGGTTTCTGCTCCTTCGGCATCTCGGTGGACTACACCAAGCCGGCGGCGCAGGTAGCCAAGACCGTGGTCGCCCAGGTGAACCCCAACATGCCCCGCACCCACGGCGATTCCTTCATCCACGTCTCCGAGATCGACCGCATCGTCGAGAGCGAGCAGGCGATCATCGAGCTGCAGCCGCCGAAGATCGGCCCGGTCGAGGAAGCCATCGGCAAGCACATCGCCGGCCTCGTCGAAGACGGCTCCTGCCTGCAGCTCGGCATCGGCGGCATCCCCGACGCGGTGCTCCTCTTCCTGCACGAGAAGAACGACCTTGGCATCCACAGCGAGATGTTCAGCGAGGGCGTGGTCGACCTGTACAACGAGGGCGTCATCACCAACCGCAACAAGACCATCAGCCGCGACAAGATCGCGGCCACCTTCCTGATGGGCACGCGCCGCCTCTACGACTTCGTGGACGACAACCCGGCCGTCAACATGTTCCCGGTGAACGTCATCAACGACCCGTACCTCATCGGCCAGAACGACAGGGTCGTGGCCATCAACTCGGCGATCCAGGTCGACCTTATGGGCCAGGTGGTCGCCGACACCATGGGCGCGGTGCAGTTCACCGGCATCGGCGGCCAGGTCGATTTCGTGCGCGGCGCCGCCCGCAGCCGCGACGGCAAGGCGATCATCGCCTTGCCGTCTACGGCAAAGAAGGGCGCCGTCTCTCGCATCGTCGCCGCCATCGGCCCCGGCACGGCGGTGACGACCATGCGCGCCGACGTCGACTACATCGTCACCGAGCACGGCGTCGCCCACCTGCGCGGCAAGGGCCTGCGTGAGCGCGCCGAGGAGCTCATCGCGATCGCCGACCCGGCGTTCAGAGACCAGATCCGCGAGGAGGCGACCGGCGTCTATGGCCCCGGCCGCCTCGCGCGCTAGTAGCCCACACGGAGGAGAGAGAAGCCATGGATACCCAGATCCGCGTCCACCGGGCGCCTAAGACCCTCATCACAGGCAATGGGTGCGTCGGCCAGATCGGCGCCGAGGCCAAGAAGCTGCGCGGCTCCAAGGCGCTCATCATTACCGACCCCGGAGTAGCTTGCTGCGGCACTGTGGAGAGCGTCGAGATCCCGCTGCGCGAGGCCGGCCTGGAGGTCGGCATCTACGACAAGGCCGTCCCCGAGCCGCCCATGGGCAGCGTGCACAAGATCGTCGACATCGCCAAGGAGGGCAAGTACGACCTCATCGTCGGCTTCGGCGGCGGCTCCGCCATCGACGTCGCCAAAGTGGTCGCCGTCCTCGCCCCCACCGATGACCGTCTCGAAGACTACGTGGGCGTCGATCAGGTGCCCCACAAGGGCCTGCCCTTCATCGCCGTGCCCACCACCGCCGGCACCGGCACCGAAGTCACGGCCATCGCCATCTTCGCCAACGAGAAGCTCAACGTGAAGCAGGGTGTCGTGAGCCCGCACCTGATCCCCAACATCGCGCTCGTCGACCCCGTGCTCACCTACAGCTGCCCGCAGGGCGTCACCGCGGCCAGCGGCATGGACGCGCTCATCCACAACATCGAGGCGTACATCTCGGTGAACGCCACGATGCACACCGACCCGCTCGCGGCCGAGGGCATCAAGCTCATCACGAAGAGCATCCGCACCGCCGTGTTCGACGGCGGCAACGCCTGGGCGCGCCACAACATGGCCATGGGCTCGCTGCTCGGCGGTATCTCCTTCGGCAACGCCGGAGTCGGCGCCGTGCACGCCATGAGCTACCCTATCGGCGGCATGTTCCACGTGCCCCACGGCATCGCCAACACGCTCATGCTCCCGTGGGTCATGGAGTACAACATGCTCGCCTGCCCGCAGTTCTTCCGCGAGATCGGCGA
>NZ_JBAZKR010000224.1:0-3264 GCF_041650655.1 Zavarzinia sp. | reverse complement strand
CGCGCGAAGCTCTTCGCGAGGACGGTGCCGGCGCCGGCGAGCTTGATGATGCGCGGCGCGTGCTCGCGGCTGGAGCCCAGGCCGAAGTTGCGCCCCCCCACGACGAAGTCGCCGGGCGCCATCGACGCGGCGAACTCCGGGCGCGCGTCTTCGAGGACGTGCTTGGCGAGCTCCGGTAGGTCGGTGCGCAGGTGGAACAGCCGGCCGGGAGCGATATGGTCGGTGGAGATGTCGTCGCCGAACAGCCAGGCCTTGCCGCGCAGGAGTTCCTCGCTCACGTGATCCATTCCTCCTCACGGACCGTCACGCTGTTCATCGCGAGTCCGGGCTCGCGGGCCCGCACGGGATCACGTTCGGGGATGGCCTCGAGCACGTCCATGCCTTCAATGATGCGCCCGAACACGGCGTGTTTGCCGTCCAGATGGGGCGTGTCGCGATATGTGATGAAGAACTGGGACCCGTTCGTGCCCGGGCCGGCATTGGCCATCGACAGGATCCCGGGCTGATCGTGCTTGAGCGCCGGATGGAACTCGTCGGCGAAGCGGTAGCCGGGGCCGCCGCTACCACTGCCGGTCGGATCGCCGCCCTGCGCCATGAACCCCTTGATGACGCGGTGGAACGTGACGCCGTCGTAGAAGCCCTCACGCGCGAGAAACACGAAGTTGTTGACGGTCGTGGGCGCCTTGTCGGCGAAGAGCTCGATGACGATGTCGCCTTTGTCAGTGCTGATCGTGGCGGTGTACCGCTTGGCGGAGTCGATGACTAGCGGGGGCGGTGCGTCGTACTGCTTGGCCACGGCGTCCTCCTTCCTAGAGAAGTTCGCGGGGATCGGTGATGACGCCGGTCACGGCCGTTGCGGCCGCGGTCGCCGGCGAACCCAGGTAGATCGACGCCTCGGGATTGCCCATGCGCCCGTGGAAGTTACGGTTGGCGGTGCTGAGGCAGACCTCGCCGTCGGCGAGGATGCCCTCGTGGATGCCGACACAGGCGCCGCAGCCGGGGTTGGTGACCACGGCGCCGGCGGCCCAGAAGACCTCGAAGAGGCCCTCTGCCGCCGCCGCCCGCGCCACGGCCTGGGACGCGGGCGTGACGATGAGACGTGTATGAGCGGCGCGGCGGCGACCACGCAGCCTGCGCGCCGCCGCGCGCAGATCGGCCAGCCGGCCGTTGGTGCACGTGCCGATGAGGACCTGGTCGACGCGGGTACCGGCCAGCTCGGCCGCGGGCGCAGTGTTGTCGACGGTGTGCGGGCGGGCGACGGTCGGCACGATGAGGCCGGCGTCCAGCTGGACAACGCGTTCGTAGGTCGCGCCAGGATCGGCGGCGAGTGGCCGCCAGGCCTCCTCGCGGCCCTGAGCGGCGAGGAACTCGCGCGTCGCGCCGTCGCTGGGCATGAGGCCTGCCTTCGCGCCGGCCTCCACCGCCATGTTGCTGAGCGTGAAGCGGCCGGGCATGGGCAGGACGTCGATGCCCGGCCCACCAAACTCGAGCGCCTTGTACGTGGCGCCGTCGGCGCCGAGCGAGCCGATGAGCGTGAGCATCAGATCCTTGGCCTCGACTCCGTCGCGCAGCTCGCCGGCGATCTCGATGCGAAAAGTCTCCGGCACGCGCAGCCAGGTCTGGCCGCTGGCCATGCCCACGGCGACATCGGTGCTGCCCATGCCGGTCGCGAACGCGCCCAGGGCGCCAGCCATACAGGTGTGCGAATCCGCGCCGATGACCAGGTCGCCGGGCCGCGCGTAGCTTTCGGCGACGCGCTGATGGCAGACGCCCATCTCGACGTCACTGAGCGTGGCGCCGGAGGACGCGCAGAAGGCCCTGATCGTCTTCTGCGCGTTGGCGAGCTCGCTGCGCGGCGCCGGGGCGGCGTGGTCGATGAAGAACACGCAGGTCGGCGCCTTCACGGCAGCCACGCCGAGCTCCTCGATCTGCTGAATGGCGAGCGGACCGGTGCCGTCCTGGGCGATGGCCACGTCGACAGCGCACACCACGATCTGCCCGGGCACGACCGCGTCGAGACCGGCGTGCGCCGCGATGATCTGCTCAGCGAGGGTAAGGGCGCTCACGAAGGCGCCTCGGGGGACGCTGCGGCCGCGCCGGCGGCGTCTGCCCGGTTGCCGATGGGCACGGCGTCACCGAGGCGCCCCAGGTAGTCCTGATAGATGTACATGAGCTCCTTGTCGAACAGGGCCCGTTTGAGCTCCACGGCCGTCTTGCGCACCAAGGCGAGGATACCGTTGCAGTCGGCCTGTGTTAGCTCCAGACCGAACTCCTGGAACTTGCGGTAGATGGTGCGCGAACCGGAGTGCTTGCCCACGACGATCTGGCGTTCGAGACCGACGTCCTCGGGGGCGAAGGCTTCGTAGTTCAAGGGGTTCTTGATGACGCCGTCGGCATGGATGCCGCTCTCGTGAGCGAAGACGTTGGTGCCGACGATGCTCTTCCAGGCCGGGATGGTGCGCGCCGAGGCGGCGGCCACGTACTCGCTGAGCTCGCGGAAGCGGCTGGTGTGCAGGCCCACGTCCACCTTGCCGAGGAACTTGAGCGCCATGACGACCTCTTCGAGCGCGGCGTTGCCGGCGCGTTCTCCGAGGCCGTTGACCGTCGTGTTCACGTACGTGGCCCCGGCTTTGATGCCCGCCAGGGCGTTGGCCGTGGCCATGCCGAAGTCGTCGTGCGTGTGCATCTCGATGTCGAGTCCGCCCTCCTTCTTGAGGAACGTGATCACGTTGAAGGTGTCGAACGGATCGAGGATGCCGAGGGTGTCGCAGAAGCGCAGGCGGTCGGCGCCTTCTTCCTTGGCCGCCTGACCGAAGCGCAGGAGGAACTCGAGGTCGGCGCGCGAGGCGTCTTCGGCGTTGACCGACACGTACAGGTTCTGGTCCTTGGCGAACGCCACGCACTCGCGGATCTGGTCGAGGACCCACTGCCGCGACTTGGCCAGCTTGTGCTCGATGTGGATATCGCTGGCGGACATGGAGATGGCGACCGCGTCGACACCGCAGTCGATGGAGTGCCGGACGTCGTCGATCACGGCGCGGTTCCAGGCCAGGATCGAGCTGTCCAGCCCAAGGTCGACGATCTCCTTGATAGTCGCCTTCTCGTCCCCGCCCATGGCGGGGATGCCCACCTCGATCTGGTGAACGCCGACCTCATCGAGCAGCTTGGCGATGCGAATCTTCTCGTGGTTGCTGAACACGACGCCGGCGGTCTGCTCGCCGTCGCGGAGCGTGGTGTCGTCGATGCGCACCGCCGGTTCGGCCG
>NZ_JBAZKR010000223.1:0-3274 GCF_041650655.1 Zavarzinia sp. | reverse complement strand
ATCGAGGCAGTCGACATCGAGCGAGATATAGGTCGGGCCATCGCCCACCACCTTCTTCACCGTCTCGATGATGGCATCGGTGCCGATCTTCGAGACATCCTCGGCATGGATCACGGTCATGCCGCTTTCGTAGGAGAAGTCCCACAGATATTCGGCGGCGCCGCGGATGCCGATCTGCACCGTGCGCTCGGGGTCGAGGTGGCCGGCCAGCACCGCTTCGCGGAACGGGCCGCCGTGCTGGAACTTGCTGCCTTCATAGGGACCGGAGGTGTCGCAATGGGCATCGAAATGCACCATGCCCACCGGCCCGTGCTTCGAGGCGACCCCGGCCAGGATCGACTGCGAGATCGAATGATCGCCGCCGATGGACAGCGGGATGATGCCGGCGCCGCACAGCTTCCTGTAGAAGGCTTCGATGTCCTGATGGCAGGATTCGAGGCTGAAGCGGCTGCGGAAGGGAACGTCGCCGATATCGGCGACCTTGGCTTCGGCAAGGGGCACGACCTTCAGGACGTGTTCGTAAGGCCCGACGCGCTCCACCGTGCGGACGGCACGCGGCCCGAAGCGCGAGCCGGCGCGATTGGTGACGCCAAGATCCATGGGAACGCCGACAAGCGCGATGTCGATGCCGCCGAAATCGGGCAGGTCGGCCGCGTCCGGCTTGTATTCCGCGTCGAGGAAGGTGGAGACCCCGGCGAAGGGCATCATGCGCCGGCCGCCCGCCGAGAACTGAACGTCGGCGACGCGCTTGAATTCGTCGCTGAACATCACCTCGCCGCCGGCATTGCCGTATTTGGCGCGCAGGGCGTCGAGCTTCTTGGCATCGAACATCAAAGGTCTCCTCAGATAAACGCGGTTACTCGTCCTTGGGCGACCAGGCGCCCATGAGCCGGGGAAGGTCGCCGAAGCGCGCGATCAGGCCGAAGACGGCGGCCGCGACGGCGACGAAGAGAATGCTGACCGCCGCCATGGTCGGCGTGTAGCCATAGCGCAGGGCATTGAAGATCTTGATCGGCAGGGTCTCGACCGTGAAGCCGACGACCATATAGGCGACGATATATTCGTTCAGCGACAGCACGAAGGCGAAGGCGAGGCCCGAGATGATGTAGGGCCGGATCAGCGGGAAGACGATGGTGCGCAGCACGGTCTTCTCGTCCGCGCCCATGGTCGCGGCGGCCTCGACCAGGGCGCCGTCGATCGCATCGAAGCCGAGGGTCAGGGTGACGAGCGGCAGGGTAACGAAGAAGATCCCGTGGCTGATCACCACGGTCCAGGGCGCGCCGTAAAGGCCGAGTTCCGACCAGAAGGCGAGGAAGCCGAGAGCGGTGATCACCGGCGGCAGGATGAAGGGCGCGAGGCCGAGGACCTGCACGATGCGGGCGAAGGGCGCGTGCCAGCGCCACAGGAACCAGGCGATGGGCAGGGCGATCAGCACGGCGAGCACCGAGGCGGAAGCCGCGACGCCGACACTGGCGAGGAGGGCCGAGAACCATTCGGGATTGGCGAAGATCTCGCCGAACCAGGCCAGCGAAAAACCCTCGGGCGGGAAGGTCAGGGATTTCTTCTCGTTGACCGCGACCCCGGCGACGACGGCCAGCGGCGCGGCGAGGAAGAGGCCGAAACAGGCGAAGACGAGACGGGTCGGCCAGGGGCTCATCACGCTTTCTCCCGCTGTCCGAAGAGAAGGGACAGGCCGACGAGGCCGAGGCTGACGAGGACCAGGAACACCGCCATGGCCGAGGCGAAGGGCATGTTGGACTGGTAGATCGCCTGATCGGTGATCAGCACCGACAGGGTCCATTGCTGCGGCCGGCCAAGGAGCTGCGGCAGCAGATAGGAACCGAGGGCGAAGACGAAGACCATGATCACGGTCGCGAGGATCGTGTTGCGCAAGGACGGCACGATCACGTTGAAGAAGGCCCTGAAGGGCGAGGCGCCGAGCGTGCGCGCCGCCTCGACCAAGGTGGGGTCGAGGCGCGAGAGCGCGGGATAGAGCACGAGCACCGTATAGGGAAAGGCCTGATAGACCATGCCCGCCAGCACGGCGCCGAAGGAAGGGTAGAGCGAGACCGCCTGATCCATCAGGCCGAGGGCGACCAGAAGATTGGTGATGCCCGCCGTCTTCGAGAACAGGGTCGACCAGGCGAAACCGATGATCACTTCCGAGAGCGAGAGGACGGACAGGAGGAAGACCAGCCAGATTACCTGCACCTGCCGGCGCTGCCGCGCGAGCAGCCAGGTGAAGGGAAAGGCCAGCACCACGGCGACCACGGCGACCAGTGACGACAGGCCGAGCGAGAAGCCGAGCACGCCGCCGAAAAAGGCGGTCAGGAAGCGCTCGTAATTGGCGAATTCGAAGGCCGGCTCGTAAAAGCCGCCCTGCACCCGGTGATAGAAGGAAATGGCGATCATGATGCCGAAGGGCACGACGAAGAACGCCAGCAACATGCCCGCCGGAAAGGCGATGGGGGCGTAATCCGCCAGGCGGCGCGGGCTTGGCTTGCTCATTTCGCCAGCACCACGCAGGCTTCGGCGGGAAACTCCACCGATACCGTGGCCCCGGCGCTCACCGACGGCCGGTCCTTGGGCGCAGTCACCGCGACGATCTCATGGCCCGCGACCTCGGCCCGCACTTCGACCGAGGCGCCGAGATCGCGGATGAAGGTGACGGTGCCGGGCAGCCGGTTGGGGCCTTCGCCGGCCTCGTGGATCTTCACGTCTTCCGGGCGGATGGACAGCACGAGGTCGGCCGGGATGGCGGTCTCCGTGACCGTCAGCGTGCCGCCGCCAACGGCGATGCGGCCGGCGCCGGCCGCCGTGCCGGGCAGGAGATTGGTCATGCCGATGAAATCGGCGACGAAGGCATTGGCCGGCCGGCGATAGACCTCGACCGGCGGCGCCGCCTGCAGGATGCGGCCCTCCGACATGACGACGACGAGATCGGCCATGGTCATGGCCTCGCGCTGGTCATGGGTGACGACGATGGTGGTGATGCCCAGCTGCTGCTGGAGCTGCTTCAATTCGATCTGCATCGCCTCGCGCAGCTTGGCGTCGAGGGCGGAGAGCGGCTCGTCCAGCAGGAACAGCCGGGGCGACAGGGCCAGCGCCCGGGCGATGGCGATGCGCTGGCGCTGCCCGCCCGAGAGTTTGGACACCGGCCGGTCGGCGACGCCCGGCAGCCGGACGAGGGTCAGCAGCCGCTCCGCCGCCGCGCGCTGCTCCTCTTTCGACTTGCCGCGGATGCGCAGGGGATAGGCGGTGTTCGCGCCCACCG
>NZ_JBAZKR010000222.1:0-3287 GCF_041650655.1 Zavarzinia sp. | reverse complement strand
GCCGCGCCCGCAAATCGGCGGCCGGCTACGACCTGACGCGCCTGATGGTCGGCTCCGAAGGCACGCTGGGCATCATCACCGAACTGACGGTCAGGCTCTATCCGGTCCCCGAGGCCATCTCCAGCGCGGTGTGTACCTTTCCCACGCTCGCGGCCGCGGTACGCACCGTGATCCAGACCATTCAGCTCGGCGTCCCGGTGGCACGCATCGAGCTGCTGGACAAGCTGGCGATCACCGCCATCAACCGCCACAGCAAGACCACGCTGCGCGAGGCGCCGACCCTGTTCTTCGAATTCCACGGCTCGCCGACCGGCGTCAAGGAGCAGGCCGAGACGGTGCAGGAGATCGCCACCGAACATGGCGGGCAGGATTTCGAATGGGCGACGCGCCCTGAGGACCGCAGCCGCCTGTGGCAGGCGCGGCACGATGCCTATTACGCCGGCCTCGGCCTCAAGCCGGGCTGCCGCGCCCTGACCACCGACGTCTGCGTGCCGATCTCGATGCTGGCCGATTGCGTCGACGAAACCTTCCGCGACCTGGACGAGAATGCCGCCAACCTGGCGGGCCCGCTGGTCGGCCATGTCGGCGATGGCAATTTCCATATTCTCCTGCTGGTCGACCCCGACAACGAGGGCGACCTGGCCCGCGCCCAAGGCTTCGCCTCGCGCCTGGCAAAACGCGCGATCCGCATGGACGGCACCTGCACCGGCGAGCATGGCATCGGCATCGGCAAGCAGCCCTACATGGCGCTGGAGCACGGCGACGTGGCGATCGACCTGATGCGCACGATAAAGCGCGCCATCGACCCCGACAACATCCTGAATCCGGGTAAGATTCTGCCGCCGTCCTGACCGGGGAGGGCAGGCATGATGCGCGGCCCACAAGGCCGCCGCATCTCCGACATCCGACGTCCAACAAGATTCAGGAGCAGCCTCATGAACGCGCCACTGCGCAACATCACCCTCGAGGACAAATACGCCCTCAGCCAAGGCCGGGTCTTTCTTACCGGCACCCAAGCCCTCGTTCGCCTGCTGCTGCTGCAACGACAACGCGACGCACTGGCCGGACTGAATACCGCCGGCTACGTCTCCGGCTACCGCGGCTCGCCTCTGGGCGGACTCGATCAGGCACTGTGGAAGGCCAAGTCGCATCTCGGCCAGAACCAGATCGTGTTCCAGCCCGGCGTCAATGAAGACCTCGCGGCTACGGCGCTGTGGGGCACACAACAGGTCAATCTGTCGCCCGGCGCCAAGCATGACGGTGTCTTCGGCATGTGGTACGGCAAGGGCCCGGGCGTGGATCGCTGCGGCGACGTGTTCAAGCACGCCAATTCCGCCGGCACCTGGAAGCACGGCGGCGTGCTGGCCGTGGCCGGCGACGACCACGCCGCGCGTTCATCCACCGTCGCCCACCAGTCGGAGCACGCTTTGAAGGCGGCGATGATGCCGGTGCTGGTGCCGGCGGGCGTGCAGGACTATCTCGACCTCGGACTGCACGGTTGGGCGATGAGCCGCTACTCCGGCTGCTGGGTCGGCTTCAAGGCGGTGGCCGATACCGTCGAGTCATCGGCCTCGGTCGATATCTCGCCGGACCGCGTGCGCATCGTGCTGCCCGACGATTATGCCTTGCCGGCAGGCGGCCTCAACATCCGCTGGCCGGACGACCGGCTGCTGCAGGAAGCGCGGCTGCTCGACCACAAACTCTATGCGGCGCTGGCTTATTGCCGCGCCAACAAACTGAATCAGGTCGTCATCGATGCGCCCAATCCCCGCTTGGGCATCATCACCACCGGAAAATCCTATCTCGACGTACGCCAGGCCTTCGATGACTTGGGCATCGACGACGCGCTCGCCGCCGAGATCGGCATCCGCCTCTACAAGGTCGGCATGGTCTGGCCGCTCGAATCCGACGGCGTGCGCCGCTTCGCTGAAGGGCTGGAAGAAATCCTGGTGGTAGAAGAAAAGCGCCAGTTGATCGAGTACCAGCTCAAGGAGGAGCTCTACAACTGGCGCGAGGACGTGCGCCCGCGCGTGATCGGCAAATTCGACGAGAAGGGCGAATGGGCCCTGCCCAACGGCCGCTGGCTGCTGCCGGCCTCGGGCGAGCTGTCGCCCGCGCAAATCGCGCGCGTCATCGCCGACCGCATCGGCCGCCACTTCACTTCGCCGCGCATTCGCGAACGCCTGGCGGTGATCGAGGCGAAGGAACGCTCCGCCGCACCGGTGATCCAGATCGCGCGCACACCCTACTTCTGTCCGGGCTGCCCGCACAACAGCTCGACCTGCGTGCCGGAAGGTTCGCGCGCATTGGCCGGCATCGGTTGCCATTTCATGGTGCTGTGGATGAACCGTTCCACGACCACGTTTTCGCACATGGGCGGCGAAGGTGCCGCATGGATGGGGCAGGCGCCCTTCACCGAGCAGAAGCATGTCTTCGTCAATCTCGGCGACGGTACGTATTTCCACTCGGGCTCGCTGGCGATACGCGCCGCCGTCGCCTCGGGGGTCAACGCCACCTACAAGATCCTCTACAACGATGCCGTGGCCATGACCGGCGGTCAGCCTGTCGACGGCAATCTGACCGTGCCGCAGATCGCCCACCAATTGCACGCGGAAGGCGTGCATCACGTCGTCGTCGTCACCGACGGCGCGCCGCGCGCCTATGGCCACCCGGATCTGCCGCACGGCGTGCCGATGCGCCATCGCGACGAGCTCGACGCGATCCAGCGCGAGATGCGCGAATGCCCCGGCGTTTCGGCCATCATCTACGATCAGACCTGTGCCGCCGAAAAGCGCCGCCGCCGCAAGCGCGGCAAAATGATCGATCCGCCGCGCCGCCTGTTCATCAACGAAGCCGTCTGCGAAGGTTGCGGCGATTGCGGCGTGCAGTCCAACTGCCTCGCCGTGGTTCCGGTGGAAACCGAATTCGGCCGCAAGCGCGCGATCGACCAGTCCGCCTGCAACAAGGACTACTCGTGCGAGAAGGGCTTCTGCCCGAGTTTCGTTTCGGTGCTGGGCGGCGGTGTCAAGAAGGGCCGCGGCCTGTCCGGTTCAAGCCAAGGAGGAGATTCATTCGGCGTGCCGCCGGCGCCGACTCTTGCGTCAACGACAAAGCCCTACGGCATCCTGATCACCGGCGTCGGCGGCACCGGCGTGGTCACTATCGGCGCCCTGATCGGCATGGCGGCGCACATCGACGGCAAGGGCGTCACGGTGCTCGACATGACCGGGCTCGCGCAAAAAGGCGGCGCGGTGTTCTCCCATGTGCGCATCTGCGACGATCCTGAT
>NZ_JBAZKR010000221.1:0-3303 GCF_041650655.1 Zavarzinia sp. | reverse complement strand
GACGAAGTCCATGGTCATGCCCGGCCATTTGAGGCTGGCCACCGGACCGTGCGTCACGGTCACGCTGCCGGTCTTCGCGTCGATGCCGTCGAGCGTACCGGTCGCCTGGTGGCTGACCGCGCCTTTGCCACCCTGGGCAAGGGCCGCGGGCGCACTGCCGGCTGGAGCGGCAAAGCCGCCCAGTGCCGCCTTCAGATTGCTTTCGGCATCGATCAGGAAATTCGCGGCCACCACCACCGGCTCGCCGTCCTTGACGCCATCGATGACTTCAACGTAGCTGTCGCTGCGCGCACCGAGCTTGACCTCGCGCGGCTCGAAGCGCCCCGCGCCTTTTTCGATCAGCACGATCTGCCGCGTGCCGCTGTCTATCACGGCCGATACGGGCACCGTCACGACCTTGTCGCGCGCGCCCACTGCCAGCTCCACGCTGGCGTACATGGCCGGCTTCAGCATTCCGCCCGGGTTGGCCAGTTCGATTCGCACCGGGATCGTCCGCGTCTCGGCCTTCAAGGTCGGGTAGATGTAGGCGACGGTGCCGGTGAAGCTCTTGTCCGGATAGGCGTTGATCGCGAGCCTGACCTTTTGCCCGGCCTTGACCTGCGCGATGTCGCGCTCGAAGACGTCGGCCAGCACCCAGACCGACGACAGGTCGGCGATCTGGTAGAGCATCTCGCCGGGCATGAAGCGCATGCCGGCGACGGCCTTCTTCTCCAGTACCACGCCGCTCGCCGGCGAGCGGAAAGTGAGCGTGCGCTTCGCCTCGCCGCCGGCTGCCAGCGCCTTGGTCTGCTCCTCGGAAATGTCCCAGTTGCGAAGACGGGCGAGGCTTGCCTCGGCCAGCTGGCGCATGCCGGACTGCATCTCGGCACTGGCGTCCTTCAGCGCCGCGACGCCTTTGGCCGCCACCACATATTCGCGCTGCGCCGAGACCAGTTCCGGGCTGTACACCTCGAACAGCGGCTGCCCCTTGGCCACCGGCTGGCCCGTCGCGCTGACGTGCAGACGCTCGACCCAGCCCTCGAATTTCGGTGCCACGTTGTACACGCGGCGCTCGTCTATCTCCACCCGTCCGGCGGCCCGCACCTGGCGCGCCAGTTCGCGCAGCGCTGCGGGCTCTGTGCGCACACCGAGCTTCTGCACCTTCTCGGTGCTGATCTTGAGTTCGCCTTTCGCGGTGCCCTCGTCTTCGCCTTCGTAGACCGCGATGTAGTCCATGCCCATCGAGTCCTTCTTCGGCACCGGCGAGGTGTCCGCCAGGCCCATCGGGTTGCGGTAGTAGAGCAGCTTGCGCGGTTTCTGCACCGCGTCCGCTGCAGCCGGACTTGCGGCAGGAGCGGCAGCCACCGTCGCCGTACCGCCAGCGCCGACTCCCGGACCCTTGCCGGCCCAGTAGCCTGCTCCGACGGCCAGCAGCAGGGCCGCGAGCACGACCGGAATCTGATATTTCATAGTTCCTCTCCCACCATTTTCTCGATCTCGGCCAGACGGATCTGCTGGTCGCCACGTGCCTTGACGAGTTCGCCGCGGGCACGGCGCAATTGCCGGTGCGCGTCGAGTACGGCGGCGAAATCGGCACGGCCGTTTTCGTAAGCGGCCAGGGCCGCATTCAGGTTCAGCTCCGCCTGCGGCAGCAGGCCGGTACTCACCAGCGATTCCAGGCGCCGCGCGACTTCGAGGCCGGCCAGGCTTTCGCTGAGTTCGGCCAGAGTCTGGTTGAGGTTGCCCTGGCGGCGCAGGCGCGCTGCTTCCAGATTCAGTTCGGCCTCGCGTTCCTGCGCGCGCCGGCTGCCCTGCTGCAGGGGGATGTTGATCTCGAACATCAGCTCCCACTCGCTGACGCGGTTGCGGGTCTGGGTCGGGGAAATGCCGAGGTTCACGTCCGGATAACGGTTGCGCTCGACGAGGTCGCGCCCCTTCTCGGCGCCTGCGATGCGCGCGTCGTCGGCGGCGAGCTGCGGATTATTGGCGCGCAGCCGCGCTTCCAGCGCGACCATGTCCAGCTGTGCCACCGGCGGCAGCAGGCGCAGCTTTTCCGGCGGGCGCAGCTTGACGTTTTCGGGACGGCCCAGCAGGGCGCGCATCCGCGCGCTGGCCTGGGCGCTCTCGCCTTCGAGCATGACCAGGTCGGTCTCCATGGCGATGATTTCGGACTGCGCGCGCAAGGCATCCTGCTGGCTGCCGAAGCCGCTGCCATAGCGGGTACGCGCGATCTCGGCGACGCGGCGCATCAGGTCGAGGTTTTCCTGCGCATAGCGGATGCTGATCAGATGCACGTGATGCTGGGCATAGGTCAGTTTGATCTTCGTCGCCAGCTCGATCCAGCCGGCGCGGGCGCGCGCCTGTGCCTCGTCGGCAACGGCACCGGCCACGCCGCGGCGCAGATCGCGCTTGCCGAACCAGGGCAGCGCCTGGCTGAAGGTATAGCGCGCGCCGCCGATCCGCGGCGGCAGCACATTGGCGCTGGCATCCATGCCTTCGTTGGTGACGTCGCGCAACTCGGTGCGCAGCATCGGGTCGGGCAACGCGCCGGCGGGCTCGATCCGCGCCGAGGCGGCCTCGGCTTCGGCGCGCAATGCGGCGAACTCGGGATGGCGGCTGCGGGCGAACTCGAGCAGGCTCTCGACTTGACCGCCGATGAGCACCTCGGGTTCCGCCGCGCCGGCAGGTCCTCCCGCGAGCAGCAGCATCGCGAGCAGGATGGAGGCGGGGCGCATGGCCCTACTTCGCCGCTTCGACGCGAACGACGGAGTATTGGCCGCCCTTTTCTTCGGCGCGGAAGCGCACCTTGTCACCCTCCTTGACCGCCGCCGGCACCACCCCCTTCTTGAAACTGAAGGTCATGGTCATGGCGCCCATGCCCAGATTCTCGATAGGGCCATGGGTGATAGTGACGCTGCCCGCCGCACGGTCGAGTCTCCTGACTTTGCCTTCGGACAATGGCTGGCTGGCTGCCCTCGCCGCCGGAGCCCGGTCAGCTGCAGCGGCCGGGGCCGGGGCCAGCAGGATTGCGAGTGTGGCGCCGGCAAGGGCGCGCAAAACGAGGTATTTCAAGAAAATCACTCCTTTGACAAGGGTTACTAGGAAACAAGAATGCTGGCGCAAGCATAGCGCCGATCACGGTATTCTCAGTTCGAAAGACACGCCGTCCGCACCAGACTGGACGGAAATCTCCCCACCGTGCGCGCGAATGATCGATCGGGTGATGGCGAGGCCCAGGCCTGCCCCTTCACCGCCCCCGTGGCGCGAAGGGTCGGCGCGGTAGAAACGATCGAATATCCGCGACAGATGATCTTCCGGGATCGG
>NZ_JBAZKR010000220.1:0-3312 GCF_041650655.1 Zavarzinia sp. | reverse complement strand
TCGCCACTACGCCGAGACCATCGACGCGTCGCGGTGACCACGCGGGATGGCTATTGCCGGGTGTGGAACGCGCGGATGGCTTCCATGAACCTGCCCGCAAAAAGCTCGCCGGTGAAGGGCGCGTAGCGCAGGATCGACATCGCCAGCCTGGCTGTCGCGGGAGTCACGATGACCGGCGTGTCGTTCTCGATGCCCTTCATGAGGTCGGCGGCCACCCGGTCCGGTTCCGCAAAGGCGCCGCGTTTGCGTATCGCCGCCGCGGCCGCCGCGCCGTCGATATTGGCGAAGGTGGCGTTGCGGACCATGGGCGTGTCGACGAATCCGGGGCAGAGCACGTTCACCTGTACGCCGTATTTGCGGGCTTCGCCGCGCAGGGATTGCGACAGGCCGACCACGGCATGCTTGGTGGCCGCGTAGATGGTGAAGCCCGGTGACGGACCGAGGCCGGCGATGCTGCCGGTGTTCACAATGCAGCCCGAGCCCTGCTTCGCCATGCGCGGATAGGCGGCGCACACGCCGTTGATGACGCCCCAGAGGTTGATGTCGACGCAGCGTCGCCAGGCATCGTCGCCCATGTCGAGCAGTTCCCCGACATAAATGACGCCCGCGTTGTTGAAAAGGAAGTCGAGCCGCCCCCAGCGCTTCTCGACGCCGGCCACCAGTCGTTCCACCGCGCCGGCGTCGGTTACATCCACGGTTTTCGCCACGGCCTCGCAGCCCCTGGCGCGCAGTGCCGCGGCTTCGGCCTCGGCGCCGGCGGCGTCGATGTCGGCGACGACCACGCGTGCGCCGCGTGCCGCCAGGGCGCGGACGATGGCTTGCCCGATGCCGGAGGCGCCCCCGGTGACGATGGCCGACGCGCCCTTGAACTGGATTGCCATGATCGATTGCCTTTCGCGAACCCGGCGGTTTGTTGACCCTGCATCCCGGCCGGTATCATTTGCGGCGAGTGAAGTCCGGATAGTACGTCCAGCCGTTATCATTCGGGCATGCGGCTCGCTGTCACGATGGCGGTCAAAACAACAAAGGAGACATTCCATGATGGAGCTTTACTACGGTGCCGGTGCGTGTTCGTTTGTTCCCCATGTCGGCCTGGAAGCAATCAAAGCCGCGACGGGCGAGGGCTTCGAGCCTCGCGCCATCAAGCTGCACAAGGGCGAGCAGCATTCGCCGGAATATCTGGCGCTGAACCCGCTGGGGCTGGTGCCGCTGCTGGTGGTCGATGGCAAGCCCCTGAGCCAGATCCTGGCGATCTGCGACTATCTCGACCGTCGCTATCCCCAGGCCGGACTCCTGCCGGCCGATCCCTGGCAGCGTGCGCAGGCGATGTCCACCTTCGCCTGGATGAACAACACCGTCCATCCGACCTTCACCCATATCTTCCGTCCGGGGAACTTTGCCGAGGGCGAAGCGGCACAGACGGAAGTCAAGCGGCTCGCCACGGAAAAGTTCCGCGGACACCTCGAGCGAATTCAGGTCATGGCAGAAAAAGCCGCGCCTTTCCTGCTGGGCGACAAGCTGTCCTTCGTCGACGCCTATGCGCTGGTCTTCCTGCGCTGGGGCGGCCTCGCCGGCATCGACCCCGCATCCCTGCCGGGGTACCGGGCCTACGTCGAACGCCTCGCCGCCGTGCCGCCGGTCGCGGCCGCCATGGCGCGCGAAGGCATCAATCTGGAGACCTACCGGAAGTAGCCCGTTGCGGCGAAGGCGGCCCGGGCCGGGATCCGTGCCCCCGGTCGCCGTGCCGCCAGCGCCGACTTTTGCCGTCGGCGCGGCTTGCGGCGGCAGCCGTCAGGTCTTGAGGTCCTGCTCGTAGGCAGTGAGCGTCTGCCGCGCGATGATGAGCTGCTGCACTTCCGTGGCGCCCTCGTAAATGCGCAGGGCGCGGATCTCGCGGTATAGGCGCTCGACCGGATGCTCGCTGACGACACCGAGGCCGCCCCAGATCTGCACCGCCGCATCGATCACCTGCTGCGCCGTTTCGGTCGCCGTCATCTTGGCCATCGCGGCCTCGCGCGTGACGTTCTTGCCCTGGTCGCGCAGCCACGCGGCGCGGTAGGTGAGCAGGGCGGCGATGTCGACGCCGGTCGCCATCTGCGCGAGCTTGGTTTGCGTGATCTGGAAATCCGCCAGCTTCTGGTTGAACATCGGCCGCGTCGTCGCGCGGCGCAGCGCCTCGTCCAGCGCGCGGCGGGCGAAGCCCAGCGCCGCCGCCGCGACCGAGGTGCGGAAGATGTCCAGCGTCTGCATGGCGATCTTGAAGCCCTGCGCCGGCTTGCCGAGCATGTTGCCGGCGCGAATCCGGCAGTCGGTGAAGCGCAGCCGCGCCAGCGGGTGCGGGGCGATGACGTTGATCCGCTCGGCGATTTCGAGGCCGGGCGTGGCCGCATCGACGATGAAGGCCGACAGGCCGCGCGAGCCCGGCGCTTCGCCGGTGCGCGCGAAGACGACGTAGAAGTCGGCGATGCCGCCGTTGGAGATCCAGGTCTTCTCGCCGTCGAGCACGTAATCGTCGCCGTCGCGCCGCGCCGCGCAGCTCATGGCCGCCACGTCGGACCCCGAATTCGGTTCCGAAAGCGCGAAGGCGGCGATCGCTTCGCCGGCGGCGACTTTCGTCAGGTAGCGCTGCTGCTGCTGCGGCGTGCCGTGCAGCGTGATGGCGCCCGAGCCCAAGCCCTGCATGGCGAAGGCGAAATCGGCGAGGCCGGAATGGCGCCCCAGCGTCTCGCGCAGCAGGCAGATGGCGCGCGTGTCGATGACATCGTACTGGCCGCCGTAGCCGGTGCCGCCAACGGCATAGCGCAGCCAGCCGGCGGCGCCGAGGCGCTTGACGAGGTCGCGGCAGGCGGCGTCCGTGTCGGCGGGATGGTCGGCGCCGATGTTGTCCGTCGCCCAGCGTTCGAGGTCCGCCTGCAATTGGCGGTGCCGCTCGTCGAAGAACGGCCAGTCGAGGTAGCTTTTGTCGCTCATGCTTCTTCCTTGTTCGCGCTCACATGGTTTCGCCGCCGGCGACGGCTATTGCCTGCCCGGTCACGGCTTCGCTGCCCGGCTGGCACAGCCAGAGTACCGCATTGGCGACTTCCGCGGGCTGCACCAGGCGGCCCTGCGGATTGTGCTTGACCAGCTCGGCCTCGGCTTCCGCCGCGCTGCGGCCCGTCTTGGCCTGGATGTTGGCCAGGGTGTCGCGCACGATGTCGGTTTCCGTATAGCCGGGACAGACGGCATTGACGGTGACCGGCTGCTTCGCCAGTTCCAGTGCCAGCGAGCGGGTCAGGCCCAGCACCGCGTGCTTGGCCGCGCAGTAGGCGGAAA
>NZ_JBAZKR010000219.1:0-3343 GCF_041650655.1 Zavarzinia sp. | reverse complement strand
AGGCAGCGCCGAAGCGCGCGGCCTCGGCGACGAACACCTGCGGCCGGCCAATCCACGCCTCGTGTACTGCGCGATCAGTGCCTTTGGCGAGGTCGGCCCGATGCGCGCGCTGCCAGGGTACGACCCGCTGATGCAGGCCTTCACTGGCATTATGAGCGTCAGCGGCCACGAAGGTGACGAGCCGGCGCGTGTCGGCGTGTCGCTGATCGACATGGGCACCGGCATGTGGGCCACGATGGCGATCCTGGCCGCGCTGCTGCGCCGCGCCACCACGGGCGAAGGCATGCGCGTGCACGCCAGCCTGCTCGAGACCGGGCTGTCGTGGATGACGGTGCCGGTCGCGAACTACCTGGCCACCCAGCGCCTGCCGCGCAAGATGGGTTCGGCGATGGCGATGATGGCGCCCTACGAGCTTTTCGACAGCGCCGACGGCAAGGTCTTCATCGCCGCGGCCAACGACCGGCTGTTCGGCCGCATCTGCAGCGCGCTGGCTTGCCCCGAGCTGGCGCAGGACCCGCGCTTCATCGACATGTCGGCGCGGATCGGCCGCCGCGAGGCGCTGCACGCCGAGCTGGAAACGCGCACCCGGCAACGCAGCACCGCGGACTGCGTGGCGGCGCTGCGTGCGGCCGGTGCGCCCTGCAGCGAGATGCACGACGTGGCCCAGATGCTGGCGCACGAACAGGTGCAGGCGGTGGGCATGCTGGGCGCGCTGCCGCTGCCGGGCGCACCGCAACACCAGGCCATGGGCCTGCCCTTCAGTTCGCAGGGCAGGCGCGGGCGCAGCGGCCAGCCGCCGCCTGTGCTGGGCGCGAGCACCGACGAGGTGTTGACGGCGCTGGGCCTGCATGCCAATGAATTGGCGGCGCTGCGACAGCAAGGCGTCGTCGATTGACAGACAAGGCCAACATCCCCATGAACTTCGACTACACCGAGACCCAGGGCCAGATCCGCGCCGCCGTCAAGGAGCTGTGCAAGGGCTTCGGCCCCGAATACTGGCGCCAGTGCGCGCAGGACGGCGCCTACCCGGAAGCCTTCGTCGCCGCGATGGCCAAGGCCGGATGGCTGGCCGCGCTGATCCCCGAGGAATACGGCGGCGCCGGGCTGCCGCTGCTCGATGCCTGCCTGATCCTGCAGGAGATCAACCAGATCGGCGGCAGCGCAGTGCACTGCCATGCGCAGATGTACACGATGGCGTCGATCCTGCGCCACGGAACCGAGGCACAGAAGCGCCGCACGCTGCCGCGCATCGCCGACGGCAGCCTGCGGCTGCAGGCCTTCGGTGTGACCGAGCCCGACGCGGGCTCCAACACGCTGGCGATCAAGACCTTCGCGCGCAAGGTGCCGGGCGGCTACGTCGTCAACGGCCAGAAGATCTGGACCTCGCGCTACAGCCACTCGCACATGTACCTGCTGATCGCGCGCACCACGGCGATCGACGCGGTGAAGAAGAAGACCGATGGCCTGAGCCTGTTCCTGATCGACATCGCGAAGGCCGGCGCGGCGCTGAAGGCCACGCCGATTCGCACAATGATCAACCACCACACTTTCCAGGTCTTCATCGACAACCTCGAACTCACCGACGACGACCGCATCGGCGAGGAAGGCAAGGGCTTCTACTACCTGCTCAATTCGCTGCATTCCGAGCGTCTGCTGGTGGCCAGCGAGGCCATCGGCGACGGCCACTGGTTCGTCGGCAAGGCCGCGCGCTACGGCAGCGAGCGCGTCGTCTTCGACCGCCCGATCGGCGCCAACCAGGGCGTGCAGTTTCCGATCGCGCGCGCCCACATGAACATTGAGGCCGCCGAACTGATGCGCAACAAGGCCGCGACGCTGTTCGACGCCGGCCTGCCCTGCGGCCGCGAGGCGACGATGGTCAAGTACCTGGCCAGCGAAGCGGCCTGGGAGGCTGCCGAGGCGGCCATGACCACCTTCGGCGGCTATGGCGTGGCCTGCGAGTACGACATCGAACGAAAGTGGAAAGAATCGCGGCTGTTTCGCACCGCGCCGATCTCCAATAATCTGGTGCTGGCCCAGGTGGCCGAGCATCTGCTGGGCATGCCCCGTTCGTACTGAAACACCATGGACTACAAGACACTGCGCGTTGAAGCCGCGCCCGGCACCGAGGCTGCCGATGGCATTCGCACCCTGGTGCTGAACCGCCCCGAGGTGATGAACGCGATGAACACGCAGATGTTCGTCGAGCTGCGCGAGGCCTTGCACGAACTGGCCTTCGACGACGGCCTGCGTGTGCTGATCATCACCGGCGCCGGTGAGCGTGCCTTCTCGGCCGGCGGCGACCTCAAGCAGCGCGACGGCATGACCGATGGGCAGTGGCGGCGCCAGCACCAGCTCGCCGAAGTGGTGTTGCTGGCCGTCAAGGATTTCCCGCAACCGGTGATCGCCGCAGTCGAAGGCCACGCGCATGGCGGCGGCTGCGAACTGGCGTTGATGTGCGACTACATCGTCGCTTCGCGCGCGGCGGTGTTTTCGCTGCCCGAACTGCGGCGCGGCATCATGCCGGGCGGCGGTGGCATCCAGAACCTGGTGCGCGCGGTCGGCATGCGGCGGGCTAAGAAACTGCTGCTCACCGCGCGCCGCTTCTCGGCCGAAGAAGCCGCCGAATGGGGCATGGTGACCGAGCTGGCCGAGCCGGGCACGGCGCTGTCCGCTGCGGTCGCCGACGCACGTGACATCGTGCTGGCCGCGCCGATGGCGGCGCACTACGCCAAGCTGGCCGCATCGCGCGGCGGCGAGATTGACTTCCACAGTGGCTACATGCTCGACATCGCCGCCTACAACGTCCTCGTGTCGTCAGCCGACCGGCTTGAAGGCGTGAAGGCCTTCAACGAAAAGCGCCCACCGCGCTGGAGCGGACTCTGAAATGTTCAAAAAAATCCTGATTGCCAATCGCGGCGAAATCGCCTGCCGTATCGCACGCACCTGCCGCCGCCTTGGCGTGGCGGCGGCAGGCGTGCATTCGAGTGCTGATCGTGATGCGCTGCATGTCGACCTGATCGGTGAGTCGATCGAGATCGGCGGGGCGGCAGCGGCCGAGAGCTACCTGCGCATTGATGCGGTGATCGATGCGGCCCGGCGCACCGGGTCGCAGGCCATTCATCCGGGTTTTGGCTTTCTGGCCGAGAACGCGGTCTTCGCGCGCGCGGTCGGGGCGGCCGGCCTGGTCTTCATCGGCCCGACGCCCGAGGTCATTGAGCGCCTGGGCGACAAGGCCTCGGCCAAGCGCGAGGCCCGCGCCGCTGGCGTGGCCGTGCTCGGCGGCAGCGAGCTGCCCAGCCGCGACGCGGCTGAAGTGGCGGCCACCGTACGCGGCCTGCCACTG
>NZ_JBAZKR010000218.1:0-3348 GCF_041650655.1 Zavarzinia sp. | reverse complement strand
TCGCCCTGGGTGAAGCCGTTGGTGCGCAGGAAGCCGAAGCCGTCGGGCAACACGTCGAGGATCCCAGTGCACGGGATGGACGGGCGGTCGTCGCGGGGCTCCTGCCGCGGCTTATCGCGGTCGCGGTCGCGGCTGCGGCGGTTCTTGCCCTTGCCGCCGCCCTGCTGCTGTCGCTGCTGACCTTGCTGGGGTTGCCGGCCGGGCTGCTGGCCGGAGGGCCGCTCGCCGTCGCCGGCCACGGCGCTCGCGCCTGGGCCATCGGCCGACGGCGCGGACGGTTCGGCCGACCCGACGGTGGGCGCGGGCGGCTCGGCCGACGGCGTGGGTGATTCGACGGCGGCCGCGAACGGTTCGGCCGAAGGCGCGGACTGCTGGACGACGGGCGCGGACGGCGCCGGCGCCTCGACAGCCGGCGTAGTGGGCGGCGCGACAGGCGCGCCGGCCGTGTCGGCCTTCTCGGCTTTCGCCGCCTTTTCGGCCTTCGTGGGCCTGGCGGGCTTCGCGACCGTCTTGTCGGCGGCCGGCCGCGGCGAAGACTCCATGGCCGGCACAGCCGGCTCGGTCGGTACGGTCATCTGGTCTGTGTGTTCGTCAGTGCTCATGGGCTCCCGGGACCTCTGACATCGCCCCGCGCGGCCGGCGGCCGTATCGCCTGGGAGATGTCGAACGAGTAGAGGTGGATGAAGTGATGGAAGACGGGGTCCGTGCGGACTCCGGTGCAGAGTATGTCACACCACGCAAGAGATTCCCACTCATTTCGCTTCCTACCACGCGACGCGGCGTGTCCCCCCCATGGCCCGTGGCCGCCGGGGACCGCTGGGTGGCCGAGGGATGCCCTCCGCGCGGCGTTGTCGAGACCCCCGCCGGGGAGCGGCGCAGTGGCCCACCGCTGCCGCGCCGGTCAGTCCGGGGACGCCCCGCTCTGCTCCTCGACACGCTGCAAGATCGCGCCCAGTACCTCGCTCACGTTCTCTTCGAGAGTCGGGTTGTCCACGACCGGGACGCCTAGCGCCGCGGCCCGACCGACGATGTACTTCTGGATGCGGCGGATCTGGACGAAATGATCGAGGTAGCGACGCAGTGGGCGGATGCCGCCGGTCTCCCATTCGCGGACCGAGAAATTGCCGCGATGACGAGCCTTGTCCTGCACGGCGAGGACGAACTCCAACACCAGGGCTTCAGGCCAGCGCGCTCGTTCGAGATAGCCGGGCACGATGTGCACGCCCTCGACCACCATGCGCTGCGCCTCGTCTATGCCGCGGTCGATGATGGCCTCGATGCCCACCGAGACGGCCTTGGTCTGCTCCATGAACCCGACCTTGCTGAGGTCGGTCTCGCGCGGTACGGGCACGCGCACCGCGGCCGCGGCGTCGAAGGAGGACGTATGGATCGCGGGCATGAGCTCCGGCGCAAAGAAGGCGCGCATCGTCTGACGCACCATGTCCGTGCTGATCACACGCGTGATGCCGAGGCGATGGGCGAGCTCGGTGGCCAGCGTACTCTTGCCGACGCCCGTGGCGCCGCCGATGAGGATGATCAGCGGCGTCTCGAGGCGCAGCAAGGTCTGCCACTGTCGGAACCGGCGGATGAGGACATCGCCCTCCGCCTCGCCGAGCTGCTCCACCGCGATCTCGTGGAGGTCGGACAGCGTGAGGGCCGCCGGCCCACGGCGGCGCAGGCGCCGCTCCACGGCGGCCGCCACGCCGTATGCCCGCTCTGGGGCCAGGCCCGTCGCCATGAGCGTTTGCGCCATGAGACCTTTGCTGAACGGCGCCTCGTCAGCTTCGTCGATCAGCCTCACGTCACGGTCGTCGGTCACCGTCAGGCCTCCCCGCGCGGACCGGCGCCCGGCCTGGCGCGTGCCGCGAAACGCGCCGCCGCCAACCGTTCGAGCTCGTCGACGAGGGCACCCAGGTCGCCCTCGCGAGCGACCGGCTCGTTGTCGCAGAACACGAGCTCGCGGCCCGCCGCCGCCGCGGCCTCGACGACCACGTCCACGGCCGCCGCCTTGATCTCCGTGAGAAAGACGTCGGCCCCCTTGGTTGCGCGCGCCACATCGTGCGCCAGCCTGGCTCGGTCGGCGAGGCCGCTCGAGACCAGGACGACGTCGGCGCCGTGGTCCTCGGCGAGCGCCCGCGCAAGACGTGGCACGGCGCCCTCGGGAGCCGTGGTGAAGAAGGCCACCTTGCGGCCGCGCACAGGCTGCGCCGGCCGCGGCCGGAATACCGTCCGCACGATCCGCAGGCCGGGACGGACGGCCCCCGCGGCCGCCGCCATCGCGGCCACGTCGCCGGCCTCCGCGAACGGCGGCTCGCACTGCGTGAGCACGAGCGCGTCGCTGAGCAGCAGCCGGTAGGTGCCGAGCAGGCCGGCGACGTAGTCGAGCGGCTGGCCGGCTCCGGCCACGCAGACGGTGGCGTCGCACGCCACGGGCGGCACCACGGCGCCGCTTCCTTCGAACACGGCCAGCGCCGCGCCGCTGGCAGCCACGAGAGGCAGCGCTTCACGCACGTTGTCGTCGAACGGCGCCCCGGCGAGTCCGCCGCCGCAGCGCCGGCAGCCAATGGTGGTCACGCCCGCGAGCACGGCGTCCTCGTAGTAGTCGCTGGCGGCGTGCCGTCCGTTGCGCGACGCCGTCAGCAGCTCGGCCGCGCCCAAACCATCCGCGCCCCGCACCAGCTCGGGCTCCGGCGGACCTCCGCGGCCCATGGCGACGACGACGACACCGCCCCGGCCCGCCAGGCGGGCCTCGAGTCGCCGCGCCAGCCAGCCGCTTACCGCCGTCTTGCCCACGCGCTTGCCCGTGCCGATGACGCCGACTGCGGGCATGGCGTCGAGCCGCGCGAAGCGCTGCGGCTCGACGCGCGTGTCGGCCGCCTCGTAGCGCGCTCCCTCGGCGAGCGCGGCACTCATCAGCAGGAAGCGCTCACGGTAGCCGATGACGGGCTCGTCCGAAAGGTCGACGAGAGCGTCGGCGCGCGCCTCGCGGAGCGTGGCGCGAACCGTATCGAGCACGGCGACGACGTCGGCGGCGCCCGGCTCGACCGCGACGAGTCGCGAGAGGCCGACCTCACGAGCCAGCCCGTCCAGGTCCGCGGCCGTCCCGGCCGCGAGGCCGTGCGCGGCGGCGGAGCCGCCGCGCAGCTTCTCGCGGCCGCCGGCAAAGATGCCGGCGACCACGTCGTAGCGCCGTCGCAGCGCCTCGAGCGCGGCGGCCACCACCGGTGGATGGTGCTCGCCGTCTATCAAGACGACGGCGCGCGGCATGGTCTCCCCTATGGTCCGCCCCTCTCGGGAACCGGACAGACGTACTTCTCGAAGGACGCCGTGGAGGGCACGAAGTCGATG
>NZ_JBAZKR010000217.1:0-3364 GCF_041650655.1 Zavarzinia sp. | reverse complement strand
GTGCCGGCCGCGGCGGCGGCGGGGTTCCAGTTTTCGCTGCGCCGCTTGCTGCGCCTCGCGATCGTTCTTCTGGGCCTGCAATTGACGGCGGCGCAGGTCGCCTCGGTCGGGCTGGGCGGCATGGCCGTGATCGGCCTCAGCCTCGGCGGCACCTTCCTGTTCACCGTCCTGCTCGGCCGCCTGCTGGGGGTCGAGCGGGGGCTGGCGGCGCTGATCGCGGCCGGCACCTCGATCTGCGGCGCCTCCGCCGTCGTTGCCGCCAACACGGCGATCCGGGCACGGGACGAGGATGTCGCCTATGCCATCGCCTGCGTCACCGTCTTCGGCTCGATCGCCATGGTGCTCTATCCGCTGGCGGCGCCGCTGCTCGGGCTCGGGGCGCAGGGCTTCGGCCTGTGGGCCGGGGCCTCGATCCACGAAATTGCCCAGGTCGTCGCCGCCTCCTATCAGGGGGGCCAGGCGGCGGGCGATTTCGGCACCATCGCCAAACTGGCCCGGGTCATGCTGCTGGCGCCGGTGGTGATCGGCCTTGGCGTCGCCGCCCGGACGGGTATCGAGGGCGAGCGCGCGGCGCGGGCGCCCCTGCCCTGGTTCGTGCTGGGCTTCATCGCCCTCGTCGGCTTGAACAGCGTCGTCGCGGTGCCGCCGGCGATCACCAAGGGGGCGGCCACGGCGACATCCGTGTTGCTGACCACGGCGCTGGCGGCCATGGGGCTGGAGACCGATATCCGCCGCCTGCGGGCGCGGGGCCTGCGCCCGCTGCTGCTTGGCGCGGCGGCCTTTCTTTTCATCGCCGGTTTCAGTCTGATGCTGGTCGAGACCCTGGGCTGAAACATGACTCTCGAACAATTGCGTATCTTCATCGCCGTCGCCGAGCGGGAGCATGTGACCAGGGCCGCCGCCGCCCTCGGTCTCACCCCCTCGGCGGTGAGCGCCGCCATCGCCGCCCTCGAGAGCCGCCACGGGGTGATGCTGTTCGACCGCATCGGCCGGGGCATCACCATGACCGGTGCCGGCCGGGAATTCCTGACCGAGGCGAGGGCGACCCTCGCCCGCGCGGCGGAGGCCGAGGCGGTGCTGACCGATCTCGCCGGGCTGCGCCGGGGCCGGCTGAGCCTCGCCGCCAGCCAGACCATCGGCAATTACTGGCTGCCGCCCCTGATGCACCGCTATCGCCTGGCCCATCCGGGGATCGGGCTGGAGCTTTTCATCGGCAATTCGCGGCAGGTGGCGGCGAAGGTGGTCGAGGGGCTGGTCGATCTCGGCTTTATCGAGGGGGAGGTGGCGGCGGACGAATTGGCCATCGAAACCGTGGCCAGCGACGACATGCTGCTGGTGGCGAGCCCGGCGCTGAACGCCCACGGCGCCGATCTCGCCGCCCTGCCCTGGGTGTGCCGCGAGCCGGGTTCGGGCACGCGGGCGGCGATGGAGGCCCTGCTGGCGGCGCGGGGGCTTAGGGTCGCCGATCTGTCCCGTCTCGAATTGCCGTCGAATGAAGCGGTCCGCAGCGCGGTCGAGGCCGGCGCGGGCCTCGCGGTGCTGTCGCGCCTCGTCGTCGCCTCGGCGCTGGCGGCCGGGCGCCTGTGCGTGATCGGCGCCGACTTGCCGACCCGGTCCTTTCACATCCTCCGCCACCGCGGCCGCCATCAGGGCAAGGCGGCGGCGGCGTTCCGCCAGCTTATCGCGTCGGCAGAATGAGCTGCATGAACTGAAGGTCGAGCCAGCGGCCGAATTTGGTGCCGACTTCGAGCATCAACCCGGTGCGGATGAAGCCCAATTGCTCGTGCAGCCGGATCGAAGGCTGGTTGTCCGCCTCGATCCCGGCGACCAGGACATGCTTGCCGAGGGCGGCGGCCCGGGGGATCAGCGCCGTCAGCAGCGCCCGGCCGACGCCCCGGCCCCGCATGTTGGCCCCGACATAGACCGAATGTTCGACTGTGTGGCGATAGCCATCGAACGCCCGCCAGTCGCCGAAGGAGGCATAGCCGAGCACGGCGCCGTCCGCGACCGCGACCAGCACCGGATAGCCCTGGGCCAGCCGGGCGTTCAGCCAGGCGCGGCGGTTGTCGAGATCGACCAGCGTCTCGTTCCAGATCGCCGTCGTCTTCTCGACCGCGTCGTTATAGATGGCGAGGATGCCGGGCAGATCGCCTTCGGCCGCGTCGCGGATTTCCATGGCTTCTCACCCTCGTTGGACCAGAGGCATTGTTGCGCGCGGCGGCAGGCTCACGTCCAGCGTCACATGCGCGCATCGGCCATGATCATGGCGGCGCCCTTTTCCGCGATCATCGCCGTCGGCGTGTTGGTATTGCCCGAGGTGATGGTCGGCATGATCGAGGCATCGACGATCCGCAGCCCGGCGATCCCGTGGAAGCGCAGCCGCTCGTCGACGACTGCCATCGGATCGTCCGCCCGGCCCATTTTCGCCGTGCCGACCGGGTGGAAGATGGTGGTGCCGATATCGCCCGCCGCCTTGGCCAGCGCCGCGTCGTCGTCGCCGACCGAAGGCCCGGGCAGATATTCGCTGGGGCGATAGCGGGCGAGGCGGGGCTGCGCCATCAGGCGCCGCGTCACCCGGATCGCATCGGCCGCCACCCGGCGGTCGTCGTCCGTCGTCAGGTAGTGGGGCGCGATCGCCGGGGCGTCCTTGGGATTTCGGCTGCGCAGGGCAATGGTCCCGCGCGAGGTCGGGCGCAGGTTGCAGGCCGAAACCGTGATCGCCGGGAAGCGGTGCAGCGGGTCGCCGAATTTGTCGAGCGAGAGCGGCTGGATGTGGAATTCGATATTCGCCCGCTCCCGCGACGGGTCGGACCGGGTGAACAGCCCGAGCTGGCTGGGCGCCATGGTCAGCGGCCCCCGCCGCCGCAGCAGATAGTCGAGCCCCATCAGGCCCCGCCCGATCAGCGAGTGATAGGTCTCGTTCAGGGTCTTCACCCCCTCCACCCGGTAGATCGCCCGCTGCTGCAGATGGTCCTGCAGGTTGCGGCCGACGCCTTCGGCCGCCTGCACGATGTCGATCCCCTGGGGGCGCAGGACGTCGGCCGGGCCGATGCCCGACAGTTGCAGGATGTGCGGCGTGCCGACCGCCCCGGCCGACAGAATGACCTCGGCCTTTGCCTTGGCGGTCACCAGCGCGCCGTCGGCGCCCCGGAAGGCGACCCCGGTTGCCCGCCCGCCCTCAACCACCAGCCGCTCCACCTGGACGTGGGTGAGCAGGCGCAGGTTCGGCCGGTTCAGCACCGGCTTCAGGAAGCCCCGGGCCGAGGACCAGCGCCGGCCCTTCTTCTGGTTCACATGGAAATAGGACACGCCTTCATTGTCGCCGGTGTTGAAATCGTCGATGCGGCGGACGCCCATTTCGATG
>NZ_JBAZKR010000216.1:0-3369 GCF_041650655.1 Zavarzinia sp. | reverse complement strand
CAAAGCCGATGTCGCGCCCGGGGGGATCGGCCGGATAATCCCGCGCGGCGACCCTGGCCGCCGCCTCGTCGAGGAACAGCGACTGGAGCGTCGTCATCATCACCGGGAACATGAAGGCGAGACCGATGCCGGTCAGGATGCCGCCCAGGATGCGCAGCGTCTCGTCCAGCCAGCCCCAGCCCGTGCTGGGCGCGAAGCCGAGACCCTGGTAGGCCCCGGCGACCAGCAGCAGGGTCAGCGCCAGGCCCACGAACAGCACCCGCCACAGGATCGCCCGCAGGGGCGGTGACAGGGCATCCTCCAATCCTTTCAGGAATGCGGGGATCAGCGACATGGGGTGAAATTTCCTCGGTTCTGGACGGGTGCGTCTCCATCCTTATACTGCGCCCGCGAGATTTTCGGGGATGAACATGACCACTGCCCGTTTCGATGTCCTTGGCATCGGCAATGCGATCGTCGACGTGCTGGCGCCGGCGGATGACGCTTTCATCGCCCGCGAAGGCCTGATCAAGGGTTCCATGGCGCTGATCGACGCGGCCCAGGCCGAGGCGCTCTACGGCCGCATGAACGCGGGGGTCGAGGCTTCGGGCGGCTCGGCCGCCAACACGATGGCGGGCATCGCCTCGCTGGGCGGCGCCGCCGCCTTCATCGGCCGGGTGCGGGACGATGGCCTCGGCAAGGTCTTCACCCATGATATCCGCGCCATCGGCGTCTCCTTCGAAACCGCGCCGGCGACGGAAGGACCCAATACCGCGCGCTGCCTCGTCATGGTGACGCCCGATGCCCAGCGCACCATGGCGACCTATCTCGGCGCCTGCGTCGGCCTCGGTCCCGACGATGTCGATCCCGCCCAGGTGGCGGATGCCGAAATCACCTATCTCGAAGGCTATCTGTGGGACCCGGAAAACGGCAAGGCCGCCTTCCGCAAGGCGATCAATGCCGCCCATGAGGCCGGGCGCCGGGTCGCCCTGTCGCTGTCCGACGCCTTCTGCGTCCACCGCTGGCGGGCCGAATTCCTCGAACTGGTCTCGGGTGGCGGGGTCGATATCCTCTTCGCCAACGAAGGCGAGATTTCCGCCCTGTTCGAGACCGGCGATTTCGACGCCGCCCTGCAGGCGACGCGAAGCCTCGGCATCACCGCCGCGCTCACCCGCTCGGAAAAGGGTTCGGTCATCGTCGGCGGCGACGAAGTGCATGTGATCGACGCGGCGGTGCCCGAGAAGCTGGTGGATTCGACCGGCGCCGGCGATCTCTATGCCGCCGGCTTCCTCCATGGCCTCACCCACGACCTCGGCCTTGCCCGTTCGGGCCGCCTCGGCTCGCTCTGCGCCGCCGAGGTGCTGGCCCATTACGGCCCGCGGCCGCAGGTCAGCCTCGTCGATTTCGTCGCCGGGAAATACTGACCCTCAGTCCCGCCGCAGCAGGAGGGGGCCCAGCGGACGGCCACCGGTGATGTGCACATGCAGGTGTGGCACCTCCTGGTGGCTGTTGGCCCCATGATTGGCCAGCAGGCGGTAGCCGTCGGCATCGACCCCGACCAGGCGGGCGACCTCGCCCACCGCGCGGACGAAGCCGGCGATTTCGGCATCCGTGGCCTTGGCCGAGAAATCGTCCCAAGAGACGTAAGAACCCTTGGGGATCACCAGGACATGCACCGGCGCCTGCGGGTGGATGTCGTGGAAAGCCAGGGCGTGCTCGGTCTCGTGCACCTTCTTGCAGGGGATCTCGCCGCGCAGGATGCGGGCGAAGATATTGCTCGGATCATAGGCCATCGGCACTAACCCTTCGGACGGCTGGCCTTTTCGGCGATCCCTGACAGGCCTTCGCGGGCTTCGAGTTCGGCCCAGACGTCGGCCGGGGTCAGGTCCCGTTCGGCCAGCAGGATGAACAGGTGGAAGATCAGGTCGGCGGCCTCGCCGACCAGTTCCGTCTCGCTGCCGGCAAGACCGGCGAGGGCGGCTTCCACGCCTTCCTCGCCCACCTTCTGGGCGATCTTGGCGCGGCCCTTGGCGAACAGGCGGGCGACATGGCTGTTGGCCGTATCGCCGCCCTTTCGCGACAGGATGACCTGGAACACCCGGTCGAGGATGGCGGGATCGCTCATGATCTTCCCCGTCACAGGCGCATGGGCACGCCCCGCGCGGCCATGTGTTCCTTGGCCTCGCGGATCGAGAAAGTGCCGAAATGGAAGATGGAGGCGGCGAGCACGGCCGAGGCATGACCCTCGAGAATGCCGTCCGCCAGATGGTCGAGGGTGCCGACCCCGCCCGAGGCGATGACGGGCACGGTGACGGCGTCCGATACCGCCCGCGTCAGGCCGATATCGAAGCCGGCCTTGGTGCCGTCCCGGTCCATCGAGGTCAGCAGGATTTCCCCGGCGCCGAGCGAGACCATGCGCTGCGCCCATTCGACCGCGTCGATCCCGGTATTGCGCCGGCCGCCATGGGTGTGGACATGCCACTTGCCGTGGCTGTCGCCCTTGGCGTCGATGGCGACGACGATCGACTGGCTGCCGACTTTTTCCGCCGCCTCGCGCACGAAATCGGGCCGGGCCACGGCGGCGGAATTGATCGAGACCTTGTCGGCGCCGGCCAGCAGCAATTGCCGGACGTCTTCCAGCGTGCGGACGCCGCCGCCGACGGTCAGCGGCATGAACACCTGTTCCGCCGTGTGGCGCACGACATCGAGCATGATCGCCCGGTCGTCGCTCGATGCGGTGATGTCGAGGAAGGTCAGCTCGTCGGCGCCGGCGGCGTCGTAAAGCCGCGCCTGTTCCACCGGATCGCCGGCATCGCGCAGGTCGACGAAATTGACGCCCTTGACCACGCGGCCGTTGTGGACGTCGAGACAGGGGATGACCCGGGCCTTCAACATCACGCCGCCCTTTTCGTGAGGGCCAGCGCCGCCGCCGGGTCCAGCCGCCCGTCGTAGAGCGCGCGGCCCGAAATGGCCCCGGCGATGGGCGTGCCCTTGACCGCCATCAGGGCCTCGATATCGGCAAGGCCGGCGAGCCCGCCCGAAGCGATGACCGGGATCGAGACCGCGTCGGCGAGGGCCGCCGTCGCCGGCACGTTGACGCCGGTCAGCAGCCCGTCGCGGGCGATATCGGTGAAGATGAGGGCGGAAACGCCCGCATCCTCGAAGCGCTTCGCGAGGTCGATCGCGGTGATCGAGGAGGTTTCGGCCCAGCCCTCGACCGCGACCATGCCGTCGCGGGCGTCGATACCCACCGCGACATGGCCAGGGAACAGCGTGCAGGCTTCGATGACGAGGGCGGGGTTGCGCAGGGCGACGGTGCCGAGGATGACCCGGGTCAAGCCGCGCTTCAGCCAGCCCTCGATCATCTCGAGGCTGCGGATGCCGCCGCCG
>NZ_JBAZKR010000215.1:0-3374 GCF_041650655.1 Zavarzinia sp. | reverse complement strand
TCGGCCTCCATGTCCCGGTACGCGGCCCAGGCCGCGTCGCCGTTGTCGCGTTCCCAGTCGTGGTACATCAGCTCGCTCACCACGCGCTCCTGGTCCGCGGCGAAGTGGGCGATGTCCATGTCGGCGGCGACGATGGGGAAGAGCGCGAGCGCGGCCTTGCCCTCGGCGCTGTCGGCCGATTCCGGCGTAACCGGCAGCGAGTCGTGACGGTAGTGGCCCAGCTGCAGCCCGCGCCGGATCACCGTCAGCTTGGCCGCCCGCTGCCTCTCGAGGCCGAGTTCCTGCGTGATCCGGTCCTCCATGCCCGTCCGGCGCGTGAGCGCCGAGACGATGGGGCCGAGGTAGGCGAGGATCACCGCGCCGGCCAGGCACAGTGCCGCGAGCCCGGCGAGCGTGGTGGGCACGCCGCGCCGCCGGTTGGCCATCGACCGCGTGAGCCAGGTGCGCACCGCGAGCCCGCCCGCCACCAGCACGACGCCCAGGGCCGTCAGGGCGAAGGCGATCTCGCGCTTGGCGCGCGAGACGTGGAACTCGATCACCGCGTCCTGGATCTGCCACATCATGACGACGGACAGGACCGCGATCGCGAGGCCGACCGCCACCCGCACCGGCCATGACCGGTTCCACTTCTCGCACTGCTGCAGCCAGATCTTGAGGAAGACGAGGGCGAGCGCGAGGCCGGAGATGAGGCGTCCCCAATGCTCGACGGCCTCCGTCTCGCTGATCGGGAGCGAGCTGCCCATCTTGTCGAGAAGGCTCACGCCGAAGGAGAGCTCCAGCCACAGGTACAGCGGCGTGAGGACGATCATCAGCCGCAGGTGGTGGTAGCGGAAGCCGTCGGCCCGGTTGCCCGGCAGCGCGTCGTTCTGGCGCAGGAGCGAGGCGGGATCCGTCCTGGCGAGGCTCGCCGCGCCCCGCGGCGGCGGCTGGCGCAGCCGGCGGCGCAGCAGGACCGCCATGGCGGGCAGGCGCCGCAGCGAGGCCACGAGGGATGCCGCCGACAGCGCCCATGCCAGCGCGAGGCCGGCGGCCAGCCTCAGGTTCCCCGCGAGCGCCATGACTCTCACTGCCTCTTCCCCTTCGGCAATGTCTTGTTGTTGTCCCGGTCGAGCGCCGGTTTGCGACGCATTCTGCACGAAAAACGCCGCCCTGCGGCGGCGTTTCCCGGGGTGGCGGCCCTGCTAGAGCCGCGTGATGAGGGACGAGGTATCCCAGCGGGCGCCGCCCGCCTTCTGCACGTCGCCGTAGAACTGGTCGACGAGGGCGGTGACGGGCAGGCTCGCGCCGTTCCTCTTGGCCTCGTCGAGGCAGATGCCCAGGTCCTTGCGCATCCAGTCGACGGCGAAGCCGAAGTCGAACTTGCGCCCGGCCATCGTCTTGCCGCGGTTCTCCATCTGCCAGCTCTGCGCGGCGCCCTTGGAGATCACGTCGACGACGAGCCCGGCGTCGAGGCCCGCCTTCTCGGCGAAGGCGATCCCTTCCGCGAGCGCCTGCACCAGGCCCGCGATGCAGATCTGGTTCACCATCTTGGTGAGTTGCCCGGCGCCGGCCGCGCCCATCAGCGTGACCGCCTTGCCGTAGGAGTCCATCACGGGCTTGGCGCGCTCGAAGGCGCCCGCCTCGCCGCCGCACATGACGGTGAGCTTGCCGTTCTCCGCGCCTGCCTGGCCGCCGGAGACGGGGGCGTCGATGAAGTCGATCGCGCGCCCCTTCGCGTCCGCGAAGATGCGCCGCGCCGCGTCGGCCGAGGCCGTCGTGTGGTCGATGAGCACCGCGCCCTTCTTCATGCCCGCGAGCGCCTGCGCGGCGACCTCGGCGAGGTCCTTGTCGTTGCCCACGCACATGGCCACGAAATCCGCGCCCGCCGCGGCCTCGCCGGGCGTGGCGGCCGCGCGGCCGCCGTGCTTCGCCACCCATTCCTGCGCCTTGGCTGCCGTGCGGTTGTAGACGGTGACGTCGTAGCCCCTGGCCTTGAGGTGGCCGGCCATGGGGAAGCCCATGACGCCGAGGCCGAGGAAAGCGACTTTCGCGCTCATTGCATGCTCCCGGAGGAAAGATCCTTGTTGACGAGGTTGGGCGGCGTCCGGCCCTCGAGCGCCGCGGTGAGGTTGGCCACCGCCGTCTCGCACATGCGCATCCGCGTGGCGCGCGTGGCGCTGCCGATGTGCGGCGTGAGGACGGCGTTGGGAAGCGAGAGGTAGCCGGGGTTCAGCTTCGGCTCGCCCTCGAAGACGTCCAGGCCCGCGCCGGCGATCCGCCCCGCCTTGAGCGCCTCCACCAGCGCCGCGTCGTCCACCACGCCGCCGCGGGCGGTGTTCACGAGGATCGCGGTGGGCTTCATCCTCGCGATCTCGGCCGCGCCGATGAGGTGGTGGACCGCCGGCGAGTAAGGGACCATCACCACCACGAAGTCCGCTTCCGCGAACAGCCGGTCGCGCTCCACCCAGGTGGCGTTCAGGCGCTTCTCGTCGGCTTCCGGGATGCGGCCCCGGTTGTGATACAGGACCCGCATGTCGAAGCCGGTCGCGCGTTTCGCGATGGCCTGGCCGATGCGCCCCATGCCGATGATGCCCAGCGTGGCGTGGTGCACGTCGGCGCCCAGGGGCGATTGCATCGCGAAGGCGAGCTTCCAGTCCCCGCGCCGCACCTGCGCGTCGCCCTCGGCGATGCGGCGCGCGGCGGCCATGAGCAGCGCCCAGGTGAGGTCGGCGGTCGTGTCGTCGAGCACGCCGGGCGTGTTGGTGACCCGGACGCCGCGCTTCGTGCACGCGGGGATATCCACGTTGTTGGTGCCGACGGCGATGTTGGAGACGACCTTGAGGCCCGGCGCCGCCGCGAGCACGGCCTCGTCGACGCGGTCCATGACGGTCGCGAGGATGCCCTGCTTGTCCGCCGCGCGGCGCGCGAGCTCCTCCGCCGGCCACGGGCGGTCGTCGTCGTTGTGCTCGACGTCGAAGCGGCTTCGCAGCGCCTCGACGATCTCGGGAAACACCTGCCGCGTGATGAGGATTTTCGGTTTCACGGTTTGCTCGACTCGTTGAAATGAAAAGGCCCGAGGTTCGCGACGACGGGCCTGCAGCGTGCGCTACGACAATTCCGATGGGTCCACGATGCGGGCCGCCGGCCGCGCCGCGTTGAACGGCTAGCCCGTTCCAACGCGGCGAAGCGAAGGCGGCGGCAAGGCCGTCCGCCTTCGCCTTAGTTGTAAAGCACTTTAGGCAGCCAAAGGCCGATATCCGGCCACGTGTACAGCATCGCGAGCGCGAGCAGCTGGATGCCCATGTATGGCAGCATCCCGGCGAAGATCTGGTTCAGCGTCACGTGCGGTGGCGACACGCCCTTCAGGTAGAACGCCGCCATCGCCACCGGCGGCG
>NZ_JBAZKR010000214.1:0-3402 GCF_041650655.1 Zavarzinia sp. | reverse complement strand
CCCCGTAGCGGTCGTACGGGGGGTCCGCAAAGAGCAGAGTATACCGCGCGCCGCGACGGGCGTCAGCTTGCAGGGCGCGGCGCGCGTCGGCGGCGAGCACACGGGCGCGCGGCGCGCGCCCGTCGGTGCCGCCGTCCTCGGACGCGGCGCGCCTGGTCGCGCCCACGCCTACGCGCTCCAGATTGGCGCGCAGCGCCCGCAGCGCGGCGCGCTCGTTCTCGACGAACGTGCAGGCATCAGCGCCGCGCGACAGTGCCTCGATGCCGAGCGCGCCGCTGCCGGCGAACAGGTCGAGCGCGACGTGACCGCGGAGCGGGCCGGCGGTGGGAGAGGCGGCCGCGCCGGCCCGTACCTCCGGCAGCGCGAGGAGCACATCGAAGATCGCCTCGCGAACCTTGTCGGACGTGGGCCGCGTGCCACGGCCGACCGGCGCGATCAGCGGCCGGCCCTTCCACTCACCCCCCACGATCCTCACGGGCCGGCCTTCGCACAGCGCACCGGCGCGAGGCCGGGCGCCACCCCCCGTGTGGTCGCCGCGGCCCGCAGCCTGCGCAGGTCGACGTGCGTCACCCCCGCCCAACGGTGGGGCGGGTTCGCAGGCGACGGCTTTGCCCTATACTGTTTGTGCCGCCCCACGAAACCCCACATGACGATCCTCGAATTCGAAACCCTCGCGATACTCTTGGCGGTCGCGCTCAACCTGCCCTTCGGCGCATATCGCGCGACCGTGCGCAAGCTCTCCTGGCAGTGGTTCCTCGCGATCCACCTGCCCATCCCCTTCGTGATCGCCATGCGGCTCTCGTTCGGCCTTGGCTGGTGGTTCATCCCGTTCATGCTGGCCAGCGCCGTCGCCGGCCAGCTCCTCGGTTTTTGGCTCTTCAACCTCTGGCGCGCGCGTCGCGCGCTCTCGCGGGCGGAAGCCGCCGAGTAGTATCCTGCCCGAGCGCCCCCCAGCGCAGTCGATCACACGTCACCCTTCCACCTCCATGCGGCCCAGCATCAGCCGGCCTCGTTGCGGAGCTTCCTCGCCGATCGTGAAGGCTCGGTCCAGCACCGCCGCTGCTTGCGCGCGCCGCGCCGGATCGCGCGAGAAGACCGCCGCCAGCGCGTCGCCGGCGTCGACCCGGTCACCGACGACCCGCTCGAGGAGCACGCCGGCCGCGGGATCGACCGTGTCGTCGATCCTCCGCCGGCCGGCGCCGGCGATCTGCGCCGCCTGCCCGACGGCCATGGCGTCGACGCCGGTGAGGTAACCCGCGCGCGACGCCCGCGTCTGGTGCGCCGCGAGTCTGTGGAACTCGCCCGGTTTCCAGCGCCCTCCCTGAACGAAGCACCAGCGCTCGAAATGCTCGGCGGCGCGTCCGTCGGCGAGCGCCGCCTCGGCTCGTCTGCGGCCCTCCGTCTCGTCGACGCCGAGGTCAGACAGGGCGAGCAGCGCACCCGCCAGGTTCAGCGTGACTTCGCGCACGTCCTCCGGCCCTTCCCCGCGCAGCACCTGCCAGGCTTCTTCCACCTCGAGCCGGTTGCCCACGGTGCGTCCCAATGGGGCTTCCATGCTGGTGAAGATGCAGGTCGTGGGGCGGCCGTAGAAGTCGCCGATGAGACGACAGAGGCGGCCGAGGTCGCGGGCATGATGCAGGTCGCCCATGAAGGCGCCCCTTCCGACCTTGAGGTCGAGGACCAGCGCCGCCGTGCCGCTCGCCACCTTTTTGGCCATGATGCTGGCCGCGATAAGCCCGTCACATTCGATGGTGCCGGTCACGTCGCGCAAGGCGTACAGGATGCGGTCGGCAGGCACCACGCGTTCGCTCTGGCTCACGACGGCGACGCCGATGCGTTCGAGCTGCCGCACGAACTCGCCCTGCGGCAGCTGGACACGAAAACCCGGGATCGACTCCAGCTTGTCGAGGGTGCCTCCGGTGTGCCCGAGCCCGCGGCCGGACATCTTGCCAAAGACGGCGCCGCACGCCGCGACCAGCGGCGCCAGGACGAGCGTCACCTTGTCGCCAACGCCGCCGCTGGAATGCTTGTCGAGGACCGGGCGGCGGACCACGCGGAGGTCGAGCATCTTGCCGCTCTCGACCATGGCGCGTGACAACTCCACCGTCTCGGTATCGCTCAAGCCGCGCAGCACCATGGCCATGAGCAACGCGCTGGCCTGATACGAGGGGACGGAGCCGTTGACGACACCGTCGACGAACGCTCGCAGGCGCCCGGCGTCGAGCTCGTGGCCGTCGCGCTTCCAGGCGATGACGTCATTCACGAAATCCACGGGGAGTCCTCCAGGCTGCGTCAGAGCAGGCCGGGCCAGCGCGCCGTCACCACGGCGCCGAGCCCGGCGGCCAGCGTCCCGGCGAAGCGGCCGCCGAAAGCGAGTACGTCTTCGTGCGAGCCTACAGCGGCGGCCCTGTTGACGACCAGCGCCAGGAGGCAGCAGGCGGCGCCGGCGGCGTGCGTAGCGCGCACCTCCGGTGCCGCCGACATGCCGACCACGTCGCCGTAGCTTGCCAGCCAGGCGACCTCGGCCGGCGACTCGAACTGCGGACCGGAGACGGCCACGTACACGCCGATGCGCGACGTCGCCGGCGCCAGCACGGCGGCGGTCGCCCGCGCTTCGCCGGGGGTGCAGACCGCGAGGCAGACCGGAGCATTGCCTCGCGGAGGGGTCTGCAGGTCGACGACTCCGGTGCACGCCACGATCTCACCGGGCATCGGCGACGGACGCAGCGTCCCGCAGGAGTTGGTGAACACGAATCGGGAGACGCCCACCGCGACAAGACTGCGCACAGGACGCTCGAGCGCCTCGCAAGGCCAACCTTCGTACCTATGCGGTCGGCCACAGGCGAGCGCTAGTCGAAGACCGCAGCCCGGTCCGGCCGCAAGCTCGACGAGTCGCAGAACGTTGCGATGGCCGGGCACGGCCGTGCACGGCCAGCCGAGCTCGCCGTAGTCAAGCTCGGCCTTCACCAGCGCGCCCGGCGGAAGGGCCGAGAGTCCCGACCCGAAGACGACAGCTGCGTGCGGGTCGAAGGCGGCCACCACGGAAGCCATCAGATGATCGGCCGGCCGGGCGGGGGCGGGTCTTCGCCGGTGAGACACGCGAACGCCGTGGCGCCCACATCTTCCTGAGCGCCGTCGTAGCGGCCAGGCCGCAGACCGAGCGCGAGAAGTGGCGAGTACTCGCGAGAGTGGTCGGTGCTGGCGGTCGTCGGATCCACGCCGTGGTCGGCGCAGAGCAGCATGACGTCGTCGCGACGCAGAAGTGTCCGCCATATCCCGACCGCCGCATCGACGGCGGCCAGGCCCGCGGCGAACCCGGCGACATCGTTGCGATGACCCCACACCTGGTCGAAATCGACGAGATTGGCGAAGAGCAGGCCGGCCTCCATCTCGGTGAGGTGG
>NZ_JBAZKR010000213.1:0-3414 GCF_041650655.1 Zavarzinia sp. | reverse complement strand
AATCGATCGCGGCCTGGCGGCGGGCGGCCGCCTCCTCGATGCGCATCTTGGGCAGGCCGGTTTCAATCGCCCGGGCCATGCCGCCGAGCGCCTCGACCTCCGCGAGATGCTGGCGCGCCTTCTTGATCAGCGCGTCGGTGAGGTACTCGACGTAGTAGGAGCCGGCCCAGGGGTCGACCGTGCGGCAGATGCCGGTCTCCTGCTGCAGGTACAGCTGGGTGTTGCGGGCGATGCGGGCCGAAAAATCGGTGGGCAGCGCCATCGCCTCGTCCAGCGAGTTGGTGTGGAGCGACTGCGTCTGCCCGCCGGCCGCGGCCAGCGCCTCCAGGCAGGTGCGGGCCACGTTGTTGAACGGATCCTGCGCGGTGAGGCTCCAGCCCGACGTCTGCGAATGGGTGCGGAGCGCGAGCGATTTCGGATTCTTCGGCTTGAATCCGCCGACGATCTCCGACCAGAGCACGCGGGCCGCGCGCAGCTTGGCGATCTCCATGAAGAAGTTCTTGCCGATGCCCCAGAAGAAGCTCAGGCGCGGGGCAAACGCATCGATGTCGAGACCGGCCTGCACGCCGGTCCGCAGATATTCGAGGCCGTCGGCGAGGGTGTAGGCCAGCTCGAGGTCGGCCGTGGCGCCCGCCTCCTGCATGTGGTAGCCCGAGATCGAGATGCAGTTGAACTTCGGCATGTGCCCGGCGCAGTAGGCGAAGATGTCGGCGATGATGCGCATCGAGGGGCCGGGCGGGTAGATGTAGGTGTTGCGCACCATGAACTCCTTGAGGATGTCGTTCTGGATCGTGCCCGCCAGTTCCTCGAGTTTCGCCCCCTGCTCCAGGGCGGTGGCGATGTAGAACGCCATGATCGGAATGACCGCCCCGTTCATCGTCATCGACACCGAGACCCCGCGCAGCGGGATGCCGTCGAACAGCTGCTTCATGTCCAGGATCGAGTCGATGGCGACCCCGGCCTTGCCGACGTCACCCACGACGCGCGGATGGTCGGAATCGTACCCGCGGTGGGTCGGCAGATCGAAGGCGACCGAGAGCCCCATCTGGCCCGCGGCCAGGTTGCGGCGGTAGAAGGCGTTGCTTTCGGTGGCGGTGGAGAATCCGGCGTATTGCCGCACCGTCCAGGGCCGCGCGACGTACATCGTCGGGTAGGGTCCGCGCAGGAACGGCGGAAAGCCCGGCATCGAATCGAGCGGCTGTTGCACCGCGGCGATGTCCGCCGCGGTGTGGACGAGCGCCACGGGGATCTGCTCGCTGGTCATCCAGGGGACGGACGGGCCGGACGGACGGACGGGCGCCGCGACCGGCGCGGCGTCGGCCAGGGAGATCTGGGTGAAATCCGGATGGATTTTCATGGAAGAAGGCCGGCGAGGTGTTGCAGCCGGGCCAGGGTTGTCCGGACGTTGGCGCGGAGGTGGATGAATTCATCGAATCCGGCGGCGCGAAACTCCGCTTCGCGTTCGCCCGGATGTCCGGCCAGAACGACCGCCAGCGCCGGCCGGGCGGCCTTGACCGCCCGGGCAAAGGCCGGCGCGAGCTCCGGGTAGGTTTCATCGGTCGAGCAGAGCACGGCGACAGCCGCGCCCGAGGCGACGGCGGCCGCCGCGGCTTCCGCGGCCGTGGCGAAGCTCGTTTTGCCCTCGATCTCAAAGCCGCCGGCCGCGAAGAAACCCGCGGAGAAGTCGGCACGGGCCTTGTGCTGCTTGGGCGGCCCCATCCGAGCGAGAAAAACCCGGGCGCGCCGGCCGGTGCGCGCGAGAAAATCGTCGCCGGCCCGGCGTACGGCTTCGAACCCCTCCGCCGCGCGGAACGGCTGGAGCGCGGTCGCGGTCGGGCCGGCGGCGCGCTTTTGCGTCCAGGCGAGGCGCAGTGTGGGCAGTGTGGTGCGTTTGGCCGCGGCAGCCCGGAGGGCGGAAAAGCTCTTGATCGGCTTCGGCACGGACTTGCGCTTCGCCCCGGCCGGAACGGGCGTGGCGGGCGCGGGCTTCGGCTCCTCGCGCAGATTGGGCTGCACCGTGGTGCCGAGAATCGGCCGGCGGCGCGTGTCGATCTGCGCCTGCCGGTCCCCGGCGGCCCCGGCCGCAAGCTGTTGCGGATACCCGGCCAGAATCGCCGCGGCCATGCCGCCGCGTTTCTCGATGTCCTGAAAGAGCGCCCAGGCCTGCTGCGCGAGCTGCCCGGTCAGCACCTCGACGTACCAGGAGCCGCCGGCGGGATCGATCTGGTTTTCAAGCGCAAACTCCTCCGCCAGGATGTCGTGCAGGTTGTGCGACAGGCGCCGGCCCAGCTCGGTCGGCGCGCCGGTCACCTCGTCAAAGGGCCGGATGTCGATCGCGTCGGCGCCGCCCACGACGGCGGCAAGCGCCTGCGTGGTCACGCGGAGCAGGTTCACATGCGGATCGTAGAGCGTCTTGTCCCACCGGGCCGTGCGGACGGCAAGGTGCGCCTTCCGGGCCCCGGCGTCGGCGCCGAAAGCGCCGGTCATCCCCGCCCAGAGCACGCGGGCGGCCCGCAACTTGGCGATCTCCAGGAAAAAATCCACGCCGACGGCGAAACCGAGCTGCGTACGCGGGGCGATCTGTCCGGACGTCAATCCGCGGTCGAGCAGTGCGCGCCAGTACTCGGCGCCGGCGGCGAGCGCAAAGGCCAGTTCCTGCACCGCGGTCGCACCGCATTCGTGCCAGCGTTGCGCGCCGATGCCGACGACCCGGTCGGATCGGCCGGCTTTGTCCGCCGTCTGCAGCCCCTCGGCCAGATCGTTGAGGCAATCGGCCAGCGGCATGGGCAGCGAACCGTGGTCCAGCAGCCAGCCCAGGGGATCGGCGGTCACGGTCCCCGCCGCCCGCCCGCCCGGCTTCGACTGCGCCAGGGCCAGCGCCAGCGCCGGCAACGGAGAAAAGTCGTTGTCGGCGGATTCCCGGCCGGCCTCCCAGCGCCATGCCCGCCCGGCCGGTGGCCGGGTGCCGCGCAAATAAGGCGGCTCGCCGGGCCCGGTCGCGAGCTTCAGCGCCGCCGCATCCTCGCGCCGATAGAGCGGCTGCACCTCGATGCCCTCCGCCGTGCGGGTGACGAGTTTTTTCCCGATCGGCACGCCTTTGAGCTCCTGCTCCACGGTCGAGCGCCAGTCGGCATAAGTCGCCGGCCCCGGGGGACGGGTTGATTTCTCTGCTGCAACCTGTGTGGTCATGGCCATGATGGAACTCAAGCAGCGACAGCCCGCTCTTGGCGCACTCCATCAGACTGGTCTATCATCTTGGCAACGCATAATCACCGAAAGACCAAGCGATGATGGTAGTTTGCCAAAATATGCGCAGAGCTTATTCCTGACCTGCGCCATACTCGGGTCTCCAGAGGAATCTCCATAAGAAATGATTAAGCAAATCGATCACCTCGGCATCGCGGTCCACTCGCT
>NZ_JBAZKR010000212.1:0-3430 GCF_041650655.1 Zavarzinia sp. | reverse complement strand
GGCGGCGCAGCGCTTCGCGCTTCCCGCGGCATGGATACGCGCGGTGATGAAGGCCGAGAGCAATGGCGATCCCCGCGCGGTCTCGCCCAAGGGCGCAATGGGCCTGATGCAGATCATGCCGGCGACATGGGCGGGTTTGCGTAATCGCTACCGCCTTGGCGCCGATCCTCACGATCTGCGCGACAACATCATCGCGGGTGCGGCCTATATCCGCGAGCTGTATGACCGCTATGGCTCGCCCGGCTGGATCGCGGCCTATAACGCCGGTCCTGGACGTTACGAGGACTGGCTGAAGGGCCGTCCTCTGCCGGCCGAAACACGCGCCTATGTCGCCACCGTCGCGCCGTCACTCGGCGATGGCGACGCATCCGCACCGATCCTGATCGCCACGGCCGACCCGCTCGCCTGGACCCGCGCGCCGCTGTTCGTCGCACCGTCGGCGCGCGCAACGGCGGCCGGTCCTTCGCCGGCCGAACGCACCTCCAATGACGCTGACACGACGCCGGGCGTGCGCGATGTTTCCGCCATCGCGCCGCAGTCCGGCGGTCTGTTCGTCGCACGGGCGGACACGGAACGACAGCCATGAGGCTCGCAATCGTGTCCGCCCGGCGGGAGGTTCCGGTGTGCAGGGGATGGGGCTGGCGACGGTCTCATCCCCCGGCAGAAGGGGCGAAACAGGCAGGAAGGCGGGAGGGCAAGATTAAAGCGGACGGCACCCTATGGGTCCGATCCGGGGGCCAAGCCCTTGTCTGCACACTGTTTGGGGCGGCACCATCGCCAGGCCGGCAGGGTGCCGCGAGTTCCGGTAAAGCGAGCATTTTCAGCCTTTGTCGCGGCACTCCTGCCCAAGATCGGCAGCTTCGTGCGGATCGCCGACCGTGAGCGACGACGACGATAGCTTTCGGCCGAGGCCCGGCCGCATCCGCTCCAAGGGCGCGAAGGCCGGTCAGACCAGGAGCTTCCTCAGTAAGGTTCGGAAGATCGCCCGACATCAGCAGGCCGGACCAGGCCGAAGGTCCTCCGCCAAGGGTGGAGGTCCCGGCCGGTCGGCGAATGGCCTGAGCGTCGTCGCGTCCGGCCGCGGCGTGCAGCGCGGGCGCGGCGCATCCTTCGTGCGTGCACGCAACCTGTCGAATGGCTGGAGTCATCGCCAGTCCGGCAGTCGGCGGGTGATCGTCAAATCCCGGTCGGTTCGCGCCCCAGGCCGCAGCGGCAAGGCCGCCGCCCATCTGCGCTACATCCAGCGCGACGGCACGGCCCGCGACGGCGAGCGGGGCCGGCTCTATTCGGCGACTGAGGATCGCGCCGATGGCGACAGGTTCCTCGATCGCGGCAAGGACGATCGCCACCAGTTCCGGTTCATCGTCTCGCCGGAAGACGCCGCCGATCTCGCCGACCTGACCGGCTACACCCGCGACCTGATGGCCCAGGTCGAAACCGACCTTGGCACGAAGCTCGACTGGGTCGCCGTCAATCACCACAACACCGGCCACCCGCATGTCCATGTCATCGTCAACGGCCGCGACGCCTTGGGCGAGGATCTCGTCATCAATGGCGACTATCTCGCCAACGGCATCCGCGAGCGGGCAAGCGAACGGGCGACGCTCGAACTCGGCCCCGTCACCGAGATCGAGCAGCGCCGCAAGCTCATGGCCGAAATCGACCAGGACCGGCTTACCCGCATCGACCGGGCGATGATCGCCGAAGCCGAGGATCGCTTCATCGACCTGCGTCCCGAGCCGGACGACCTGCGCGGCCAGGCCGACCGGACGCTGCGGTTGCGCCGTCTTGGCAAGCTCGGCGACATGGAGCTTGCCACCGAACATGCGCCCGGCGTCTGGGAATTGAGCGACCGGCTGGAACCGACGTTGCGCGAGCTGGGCGAGCGCGGCGACATCATCCGCACCATGCAGCAGGCGTTGCGGGCCGAAGGCGCCGAGCGCGATCCGATGACGTTCCAGATTCACGACGCCGCGCCGGCCGCGCCGATCGTCGGCCGCGTCATCGACAAGCATTTGTCCGACGAGTTGGGCGAGACCCTGACTCTGGTGGTCGATGGCGTCGACGGACGCACGCACCATATCTCCGGCATCGACCCAACCCGCGTCGAGGACGCGCGCATCGGCAGCGTCATCGAGATCGGGCCGCCGGACAGCACCGGCCGCCCGTCCGATCGCGCCATCGCCGGCCTAGCCGAGGACGGCATCTATCGGCCGAGCCGCCATCTGGAGCAGGCGCGGTTCGACGGCCATGTGCCGAACGGCGACTATGAGGGCTTCGTCGACGCCCATGTCCGGCGGCTCGAAGCGTTGCGCCGCGCCGGAATCGCCGAGCGCATCGACGCCGACCAGTGGCGCATACCCTCCGACTTCGAGGCGCGAGCCGCCGCTCATGACGCCGGGCGGAACGGCCGCGCCAATATCCGCATCCTCTCGACCTTCGATCTGGAGCGCCAGATCGGATCGGACGGCGCGACCTGGCTGGACCGGCGGCTTGTCAGCACGGATACCTCCGACCTGTCGCCGGCCGGCTTCGGCGCACAGGTGCGCGAGGCGATGGATCGCCGCCGCGACCACCATGTCGATCAGGGCGACGCCGCCCGTCAGCCGGACGGGCGCATCGCCTACCGGCGCAACCTGATCGCCACGCTTCGGGAACGTGAGGTCGCCCGCGCCGGTGAGGAGCTGGCGGCGAAGAAGTCGCTGCCGTTCCGCATGGCCGCCGACGGCGAGACCGTGACTGGCGCCTTCACCGGAACCGCGCAGCTATCGAGCGGCAAGTTCGCCATCGTCGAGAAGTCCCATGAGTTCACCCTCGTTCCGTGGCGGCCTGTCATCGACCGCCAGCTCGGCCGCGAAGTCATGGGCGTCGTCCAGGGCGGGTCGGTATCGTGGCAGTTGGGCCGGCAAAGGGGGCTGGGCATTTGAGGCAAGCTGTCTCCACCCCGACCGGAGCCTGGATGGCCGCCTTCAGGGCCAGGGCGGCGGTAAGCGCGGCGCGGCGACGCGACACGGACCATCCGTTTTGTCATCCATGGCATCCGAAACCTCGACGCTTCGGATTTTCTATTGCTTCTCGCCAAAGCGGATACTCTCTGATCGGCTCCATCTCTTTTGCCGGCCGGAGCCTTTATGTCTGGAACCCGTGTCCTTTGGGGACAAGTCGCCATCGTCCTGTCCATCGTGCTCACCGCCATCTGGTGTGCGACGGAATGGACGGCGTGGCGTCTCGGCTTTCAGGCGCAGCTCGGACAGCCGTGGTTCGAGGTGGCGGGCTGGCCGTTCTATTACCCGCCGATCTTCTTCTGGTGGTGGTATTGCTACGACGCCTATGCGCCGTCGATCTTCATCGAGGGCGCCTATATCGCGGCCTCGGGCGGGTTCATCTCGATCGCCGTCGCCATCACCCTGTCGGTGCTCCGGGCGCGGGA
>NZ_JBAZKR010000211.1:0-3541 GCF_041650655.1 Zavarzinia sp. | reverse complement strand
GGTATCAGCCATGCGGAGGGACTCAGGCGGTAAAGTATGCCAATTGTAGACCGACTTGCGACCATGCTTCCCGAATCCCTCCCTCCCGCCGCCGCCGAGCCGGAACTCCCGCCCTACGAGGGCGTGTCGATCGGCGACATCGTGCTGGTCGTTTCGCCGCACGGCGCTGCCGAGGCGCGCGAGGCCCTGCTGGCGGAAGACGTCATCGGCTTCGACACGGAGTCGAAGCCGACCTTCAGGAAGGCCGAAGTGTCCACCGGGCCGCACCTGATACAGCTGGCGACCGAGAGCCGCGTCTACCTGTTTCCGGTCGGCCAATTGCCGGAAGACCACGGCTTGAAGGCCATCCTCGAGTCCAAGCGGATTCTCAAGGTCGGCTTCGGGCTCGGCAGCGACCTCGCGCAACTGCATGCGCGCCTGCAGATCGAGGCGCGCAACATCCTCGATCTCTCTCGCGCGCTGCGCAGCGAAAAGCCGGGGCAGACGCTTGGCGCCAAGACTGCCGTGGCGCAGTTCTTCGGCCGGCGCCTGCAGAAATCCAGAAGGACGACCACCTCCAACTGGGCGAATCCGCGGCTGACGGAACGCCAGATGCTGTACGCCGCCAATGACGCGCACGTCGCGCTGCGGGTTTATCGCGCGGCGCTGCTCTGCGATCCCCGCTTGCAGGAGCGCCACCGCGCCGGGCGCGAGGTCCGGCAAGCCGATTTGCCGCATAGCCCGGACTAGGCCATCCGCAAGTTCCGGCGGCGCTCAGTCCGTCGCGCGGCCCAGGCGGCCCGCCCAGAACGCCGCCAGTTCGAGCATGCGATTGGCGAAGCCCCACTCGTTGTCGAACCAGATCAGCAGATTGGCCAGATGCGGGCCGCTCATCCGCGTCTGGCTGGCGTCGATGATCGCCGACTGCGGGCTGTGGTTGAAGTCGATCGAGGCGTGGGCTTCCTCGCTGTAGGCGAGCTGGCCCGGAAAGCCCGCCTCGACGGCCTGACGCAAACAGGCGTTGATCTCCGCGACCTGGGTGCCGCGGGTCAGCGTCGCCACCAGGTCGATGGCCGAGACGTTGGTCACCGGCACGCGGATCGACTTCGCCTCGATCCGGCCGGCGAGCTGGGGCAGCAGGCGCGCGACGCCGCGGGCGAGGCCGGTGGCGACCGGAATCATGGACTGCATCGCCGAGCGGGTGCGGCGCGGATCGGCGTGATGGTAGCCGTCGATCGGCGGCTGGTCGTTCATCACCGAATGCAGCGTCGTCATCAGCGCATGTTCGATGCCGAAGGCCGCATCGAGAATCGACAGCACCGGCACGATCGCATTGGTGGTGCAGGAAGCCGCCGAGACGATGCGTTCGCCGCCGTCGAGCGATTCATGGTTGCTGCCGAGAACGATGGTGCGGTCGACGTCGCCGGCGCCGTGCCCCGGATGCGAGAGCAGCAGCCGCGGGCAGCCGGCCGCCAGAAAGGCCTCCAGCTCGGCGCGGCTCGCGTAACGGCCGGAGGCCTCGACCAGCAGGTCGATTCCCAGTCCGCGCCAATCCACGCCGTGCGGCGTGCGGGCATGGGATACCCGGATCGGCTTGCCGTCGATGCGCAGCTGCTCCCCATCGACTTCGACCGTGCCCGGAAAGCGGCCGTGGGTCGAATCGAAACGCGTCAGGTAGGCCATGCTTTCGATGTCCGCCGGCTCGTTGATGGCCACCACCGCAATCTCCTCGCGCAAGGGAGACTCCTGCAGGGCGCGCAGGAAACAGCGGCCGATGCGGCCATAGCCATTGATGGCGATACGAAGTGTCATGGAGCGGCCCCGCCGGAAGGAGGCCGAATTCTACTGCCTGGCCGGCGGTTGCTTCTCATGCCGGCGCGCAAGCCGAAGAGTCGGCGCCGGCAGGACGGCGGTGAATATTCACCTAAAATGCGCGGCAATCCCGTTCCGATCTTCCGTGATGCCAAGTTCGTCGTTTCGCGCCGGCGCCCGCGAGGGTTTCCGCAGCTTTCTGCCGATGTCGGTGGGTTTGATTCCCTGGGCGCTGGTCACCGGCATGGCCATGATCAGCACCGGCCTCACGCCCGTACAGGCCATGGGCATGAACGTCATCGTCTTCGCCGGCACCGCGCAGCTCGGCACGCTGCCGTTGATCGGGATCGGCGCGCCCTTGTGGCTCATCGCGGTTACTGCGCTGGCGCTGAACCTCCGCTTCATCATTTTCAGCGCCGCCATCGCCCAGGGCTTTCGCGGTATCGGCGCACCGCTGCGCTGGTATTCGGGACACCTGCTGACCGATGGCGTCTTCGCCTGCTGCTTCGAGAAGATGCTCGCGGTCGACGATCCGCACTGGCGGCTCGGCTACTACCTGGCACCCTCGCTCTGGTCCTGGGCGCTGTGGCAGGTCTTCGCCCTGATCGGCGTGTTCGCCGCGGGCTCGATTCCGAAGCACTGGTCGCTGGAATTCATGGCCACCATCGCCTTGCTGGTGCTGTTGGTGCCGCTGGCAAGGCTGCGGCCGATGCTGGTCGCCGCCCTCAGCAGCGGCGCGGCGGCAATACTCCTGCGCGGCATGCCGCTGCGCCTGGGGCTGATCGTCGCGATCGTGGTCGGCATCGCCGCCGGCTTCGCCGCCGAGCACTGGCACGGCAAGGCGAAAACGGCATGAGCGCGGAGGCGACGCTGTGGCTGACCTTCGTCCTGCTCGGACTGGCGACGACATTGCCGCGGGCGAGCTTCATCGTCCTCGGCGGCCGGGTGCGGCTGCCGTCCGTGGTGCAGCGCGCGCTGCGCTATGCGCCGGCGGCGGCGCTTGCCGCGATCGTCGTGCCCGACGTGCTGGTGGTTTCCGGCGACTTCGCGCCGCTCAATCCGAAACTGGCCGGCGTTATCGCAGCCGTTGCCGCTGCGATTCTGTCGCGTAATCCGTGGCTGCCGTTCATCGCCGGCATGGCGGTGCTGCTCGGCGTGCGGGCGTTGTCCGGCGCCTAGGTTTTTTGCTTCGGGCCTTGTGCGTGGCAACAACCGAGCAATTGATCCAATCCACTCTAATGCAATGGGTATTGTGGTAAAAAGAGATTTGTTTGGCATTTGCCCATGAACGACGACAACGATCTCCGCAGTAACTCGCCCCGACCCACCAAGGCTGTCCTCCTGGGACTGGCCGCCGTCGGTGCGTGGCTGGTCGCCGCCCCGGTGCTGTCGAACCCGTTGAATCCGACCGTTATCGCCGGCACCGCCAGTTTCAATCAGGCTGGCAGCGTCCTCACGGTGACGAACAGCAACGGCGCGATCATCAATTGGGACAAGTTCTCGATCCAGGCCGGCGAGACCACTCACTTCGCCCAGACAGCTGCCTCAAGCAGCGTCATGAACCGGGTATTGAGCGATCCGACCGTTATTTACGGCACGCTAAGTTCCAACGGTCGCGTTTTCCTGGTCAATCCGGCCGGCATTCTGGTCGGTCCGGGAGGTCGGGTGGATACGGCCGGATTCGTCGCCTCCACGCTCAACATCCGCAACGAAGACTTCCTCGCCGGCCGCAACCTGTTCATCAATGACA
>NZ_JBAZKR010000210.1:0-3604 GCF_041650655.1 Zavarzinia sp. | reverse complement strand
GTCGGCACCGCGACCGCCTCGCTGGCCTTCCGCCGCGACCAGGTGGAGCACGACCTCACCGGCTTCGGCTTCGTCGTACCACGCGCCGAGAACCGCCCGGTGATGGCCACGACCTGGAGCTCCAGCAAGTTCCCCGGCCGTGCGCCCCAGGGTCACGTGCTGCTGCGCAGCTTCCTGGGCCGCGCCGGCATCGAGGCGGCGGCGCAGCTTGATGACGGCGAGATGACCAAGGTCGTGCGCGCGGAGCTTCGCGAGGTGATGGGCATCTCCGCCGCGCCCGAGTTCGTGGAGATCTTCCGCTGGCCGCGCGGCATGCCCCAGTATCGCGTCGGTCATGTCGACCTGGTCGACCGGATCGAGACCGGTGTGGCTGAGGTGCCTGGCGTCGAGCTTGCCGGCGGCGCCTACCACGGCATCGGCATCGGCGATTGCCTGCGAGAGGGCGCGGCCGCGGCTGAACGTACTCTCGAGCACGTCCGCGGCCTGCCCGAAGACGCCGTGCCGCCGCAGCCCGCCGACCTGCCCGCCGCGGACGGCGTCGAGGACTAGAGTAGCGGCTCTGCGGGCGACGCTCGTCAGAGCGCCCGCAGCACGTCGTCCCCGGTGCGGCTGGCCGGCACGGGACGGTTCCGCACGCGGGATGGATGCCCTGGTGCGCTGGACATCTCTCCCTAGACACACGTACCCCTCACGCAAACGGCGACTGCTGACGACGTAGGAGGCAACACAGCCTTCGGGCATGGGGTTCCGGGGCAACGCCGCAGTGGAGGAGGGGACGTGAACAGCACCGTCTCGATGATCATCGGCCTGGTCATTACCGTGGTCTGCATGATCGCCAGCTACTACATCGCCGTCAACAAGGGGCGGAGCCCGGTGCTTTGGGTCATCCTGGCGTTCTTCTTCAGCATCATCACGCTGATCATCATCGCCGTCCTGCCCGCCAAGCACACGGCCTCTCGGACCGCGATCCCGCCGGCAGCCTGAGTCGCGCCGATCTTTGGGTGAACAGGGGCGGGCGGCGCAGGTGCGCCGCCCGCCCCTGTTCGCGCTGTCGGCCGCTTCGCGCGCCCTCCCGAAAAGGACGCCGCGACCGCTGGCTCAGTACTTGCCGACCAGCTTCCATATCCAGCGGTGCGGTGCATGCACGCTGAAGCCGACCTTGTTGTACATCACGGCGCAGTGGCCGGTGATGACGTGGAGGCCGCGCTTCTGGGCCTCGGCCAGCGCCTCGGGCGTGTCGGTCATCTGGTGGATCCAGATCTCTTTCACGCCGGCATCGGCGGCCTTGGCCACCCACGCGGCCGTCTCTTCCTTGGGGAGCTCCAGGACGGCCGCCTCGACCGGCGCCGGCAGCGTGCTGAAATCGGGATACGCCTTGTCGCCCTCGACTTCCCCGCTGCCGGGATCGATGGCGTACACCGTTCTTCCTCGTTCCTTGAGCGCGCCGTAGGCGATCTTCGGGAAGGGCTTCTTGCTCCCTTGATGGCCGACGACAGCATACGAGTCTCGCTCCCAGAACCGTTCGCACTCCGAAGGCATGGTCTCTCCTCCTAGGCTGGTTGGTCTTCTGACGCGCCGGGAGACTGCTCAGCCGTGAGGCCGTAGCACTGGGCCGGCGCGAGCACATCGGGGAAGCGCTCGCGGAGCGCGAAGCGCGTTTCGTAGCAGAGGTGACACTCGTCGGCGTACAGCGCGCGCTGCGGAGTGTGCCCGTACGTCTGGGCCAGGGCCCAGGGACCGCCGGACAGGATCTCGGCGACGACCGGCCGCCGCGCCGGGTCGTAGGCGTCGAGCACGGCGGCCAGACCGCCGGCGCGTGATCCTCCAGCGTCGCCGGCCGCCTTCTCGTCGCCTCCCCCGCCGGCGAACACGTTGCCGACGCTGATGCCCTGGCAGATCTGCAGCTCCCCGTCGCAGCCGAGGTGAGCGCGGCCAGGCGCGGAGAAGTCCTCGTAGGGGCAAGTGACCAGCGTGTCAGGCGGCCGGTCCGCTCGCCCGGGGGCGAGCTCCACGGCCGCTCTGCCCTTGCACATGACCTCGCCGACGTCCTCGCCGAGGCTCAGCTCCGGGATGTCGAGACAGGCGGCGGCACCGACTTCGAGCACGGCCATGGGTAGGCCGAGCTCGCGTGCCGCCAGCGTGGCATTGCGCAGGCAGCTCTCGTCGGCGTGCTCGACGAAGTAGGCGTACGAGGACAGCGACAGGTCGCTGATGCCCAGGTCGACGAAGGGCCTGAGCCACACCTTGGCGTCGTCGACCGAGGTCGCCCAGAAACAGTTGCTCACCATGCCCCAGTCCAGGCCGAGGCGTCGCGCGTGCGCCGCCGCGGCCAGCACGATGGGGTAGGCAAGCATGGGCTCGCCGCCCTCGAAATAGACCGTACCGACGCCGCCGGCGGCAGCCTGGTCGATCGCGCTCGTGAGCTGCGCCAGCGTCATGGCGCCCTCGGCGTCCGGCGAGCCCCACACGAAACAGTGGTCGCACGCGTATGTGCAGCGGTAGGTGACGAGGAAGTGAAGACCATCGAGACGGATGCTCATAGCGCGTCCCGAGTCCGGATTCCCGCTCAGAGTCGTGCGCGAAAGGCGCGCACTTCCGCCGCGAACCAGTCGCCGGCGGCGTTCTTGATGCCCATGTACTCCTTGAAGTACGGCGAGCCGTTGGCAGTGGCGTGGCCGACCACATCGCTCTTCTTGATGTCGAAACGCGCCCGCAAGTAGCGGACGAGGCGCAGGCCGGCATTGGCCTGCGCCTTGCGCGCGAGGATCTGGCGGTCCATCCAATGGCCGTCCTTGCCGCTCTTCATCTCCTGCACGAACTCGATGCCGATGGACGTCCAGTTCATGCCCACGGCGTGACGGCCGCGCACGGACAGCGGCAGGCACTGGTAGATGGTGCCGTCCTTGTCGATGATGAAATGCGCGGAGACGCCGGGCTTCTCGGGTTTGCCGGGGATCGACGCGTAGGCGGTGTTGTTGGCGAACGTCCACCAAGCCGGCTGCCAGGTGGCTCCGGCGGTGTGGTGGAGAACGACGACCTTGGGGTCGTTGAGCTTCCAGCTGTGCTGGTGGTAATGGCGCTGGCTGTAATCGGCCATCTGCGCCTTGCGCGTGGCGCCGAAAGGGATGAGCTTGACGCTGATCGGCGGACGGAGCGCGGACGCGCTGGCCGCGCCGGCGGACGCGGGCGCGACGGCGTCGCCGAGCAAGAGGGCCGCGGAGAGGCTCGCGCAGAGCGCGAGCGCCGCCGCGGCGGCCAAGGCGATGCGCGTGAGACGAGCCATGCGCAGAGTATACGCCGGGAACGGCGGACTGACTTCCTAGTCGCCACGCACCCCGGGCGGCGTCCGGCGCCGCGCCGATGTATGCTAGTCCGCCTCGACGCGGCGCGGGCATCCGCTCGCGTCGACTGACGGCAAGGAGCATACGTGACCGACCGAGCCGGCAAGCTCGTCGACAACAGCATCGTCACCGCGGAGGCGCGGGTCGCTCTCGAACGCTTGCGCCAGCTCTCGGTGGAGCTGGTCGCCGTCGTCTACGATGCGGACGCCGACAACGAGACCGTCGACGGCGCCGCCCGCCTCCTCGTCGAGATTGGTCCGGCC
>NZ_JBAZKR010000209.1:0-3617 GCF_041650655.1 Zavarzinia sp. | reverse complement strand
TGGCCCAGATCACGATGCCGGCCAGCCAGAGGCGCAGACCCAGGCCGAGCGCGCCGGCCAGCGTGCCGTTCATGATGGCGATGGCGCGCGGAGCGCCGCCGAGCAGGATCGGCTCGCACAGCGCCCGGTGAACCGGCACGGTGAAGCCCGGCACGTCGTCGGCCGCGCCCAGCATCAGACCAGCGCTCCGCCGCCGAAGGAGAAGAACGACAGGAAGAAGCTCGAGGCGGCGAAGGCGATCGACAGGCCGAACACGATCTGGATCAGGCGGCGAAAGCCGCCGGACGTGTCGCCGAAGGCCAGCGTCAGGCCGGTCATGATAATGATGATGACCGCGATGATCTTGGCGACCGGACCTTCGATCGACTCCAGGATGGATTGCAGCGGCGCTTCCCACGGCATCGACGAGCCGGAGGCGTGGGCGGGAGCCGCCATCACCACGGAGAGCGTGGCGATGGATAGCGCCGCGACGAGGCGTGGACGGATTTGGTGCAGGCGTTGGATCACAGGGCTTCTCCTTCGGGGCTGGCGGGGATGAGAGAGGGCGCGGGGCCGCCGTTCGCGCAGGCGGGGGGGCTGACGGCAGGCGCGACGCGGTAATCGCCGTCTGGGCCGAGGCCCTCGACGCGGACGAGTTCGGAGAGACGGCGTGCGGGGCCGCGGCCCGAGAGCACGGCCACGAGGTCGATCGTCTCGGCGATCAGCGCGCGCGGGACGGTGACGACGGCTTCCTGGATGAGCTGTTCCATGCGCCGCAGCGCGCCGATGGCGCTGCCGGCGTGGATCGTGCCGACGCCGCCGGGATGGCCGGTGCCCCAGGCTTTGAGGAGATCGAGCGCTTCGGCGCCGCGCACCTCGCCGATCGGGATGCGGTCGGGGCGCAGGCGAAGCGAGGAGCGGACGAGATCGGAGAGCGAGGCGACGCCATCCTTCGTCCGCATGGCGACGAGGTTGGGCGCAGCGCATTGCAGCTCGCGCGTGTCCTCGATGATGACGACGCGATCGGCGGTCTTCGCCATTTCGGCGAGCAGCGCATTGGTGAGCGTCGTCTTGCCGGTCGAGGTGCCGCCCGCGACGAGGATGTTGGCGCGGGCGGCGACGCCCTGGCGCAGCGCCTCGGCCTGCGCGGCGGACATGATCCCGGCGCTCACATAGTCGTCGAGGCCGAACACGGCGACGGCGGGCTTCCTGATGGCGAAGGCCGGGGCCGCCACCACGGGCGGCAGCAGGCCCTCGAACCGCTCCCCCGTCTCGGGCAACTCGGCCGAGACGCGCGGGCTGCCGGCATGGACTTCGGCGCCAACATGGTGCGCGACCAGGCGCACGATGCGCTCGCCATCGGCGGGCGAGAGGCGCTCACCCGTGTCGGCCAGCCCTTCCGAGAGCCGGTCGATCCAGATGCGCCCGTCGGGATTGAGCATCACCTCGACGACGGAGGCGTCTTCCATGAAGCGGGCGATGGCGGGGCCGAGCGCGGTGCGCAGCATCCGCGCCCCGCGCGCCAGTCCTTCCGAATTGTTCTGTGAAATCGCCATCCGATCCCCGATCCAGCCGGGGAGAGATCAGACGGTCCCCGGACGGGGATGATTAAAAGAGCCAGAAATCAGGCCGGCTCAACAAGGATTTGCGAGAGTAGTAGCGTAGCGCGCAAATACAGGAGAACGGCGGTGTTGAGTAAAATCTCGCCGACCTCATCGGCGTCCCTTACTCCGGGTCGGCGGTTTTGCTGCGTTGTGAGTCGATGTCGCGCGACAGGTCTCTGAGGAAGCGATCCCCGGTCGCCAGTTTCCGGCCGAGAGTTTGCAGGAAGCTCTCGAACCGCTCCACGCCCTTGGCCCGCGCCGACGCCTGCGCGCTGTCGGACAATGGCGGGGTGATGGTCAGCCAGAAGCGGATGAACAGCGACAGCGTCTCGCCGAGAATGGCCAGGTCTTCGTCCATGCCATCGATCTGGCGGCCAAGCCGGTCCATGCGGTGCGCGAAGACGGCCTCCAATCGCTCCGATGCGTCAGCCGACAGGAAGGAGGCGACGGCGGCTTCGATGACGGCGGATTTGGAGACGCGGCGCCGGAGCGCCAGCGCCTCGACCTTTTTCAGAAGCTCCGGCTCGAAATAGACGTTCATGCGGGTCTTGGTCTGCATGGCCAGTCACCTCACAACTCGACGCCATCGGCCGGGTCCATCGTCGCCTGCCGGGCGATGGACCCGGCTCGCAGGCGGAGATTGCGGGCCTTGGCGGCATCGAGGTCCGGTTCGTCGTCGAGCAGGTCGAACTCTCCGAGCGCCGGGCGCTCGGGCGGCGCGATTTCCTCATGTTCTGGCAATTCCGGCTCGCGGCGGATGCCGGCGTTGGCGGGATCGGCGGTCATGCCGGCTGCGCTCCCCGGCGTCGCGCCTGCGGATGCGGCCGGGATCGCCAAGGCGGACCAATCGTCGGCGGGGGGCTTCGCCGACGCTTTCGCGCCTGCGGGTTTCGGCGGCGGCAGGATACGTTCGCGGAACCGCGCATCCTCGTAGTAGCGGGCCTTCTTCGCGCGCACCGGAGGCACGCCCGCGACCAGGAGCAATTCATCGGCGGGCGGGAGCTGCATCACCTCGCCGGGGGTGAGCAACGGCCGGGCCGTCTCCTGCCGCGACACCATCAGATGCCCCAGCCAGGGCGAAAGCCGGTGGCCGGCATAGTTGGTGGAATCGCGCATCTCGGTCGCGGTGCCGAGCGCGTCCGACACTCGCTTGGCGGTGCGCTCGTCATTGGTGGCGAAGGCGACGCGCACATGGCAGTTGTCGAGCACGCTATTGTTCGCGCCATACGCCTTTTCGATCTGGTTGAGGCTCTGCGCGATCAGGAAGGACTTGATGCCGTAGCCCGCCATGAAGGCCAGGGCGGACTCGAAGAAATCGAGCCGGCCGAGCGCCGGAAACTCGTCCAGCATCAACAGCAGCCGATGACGATTGGCCGAGGTCTTCAGGTCTTCGGTCAACCGCCGCCCGACCTGATTGAGCAGCAGGCGGATCAGAGGTTTGGTGCGGTTGATGTCGCTCGGCGGGACGACGAGATAGAGGCTGACGGGTCTGTCTCCCGCAACGAGATCGGCGATGCGCCAATCGCAGCGCGCCGTCACCTTCGCCACGACGGGATCGCGGTAGAGGCCGAGGAAGGACATGGCGGTCGAAAGCACGCCAGAGCGTTCGTTGTCGCTCTTGTTCAGCAGTTCGCGGGCCGATGACGCGATGACGGGATGGACGCCGGCTTCGCCCAGATGCGGCGTGTTCATCATGGCGCGCAGCGTCGCCTCGACGGGACGCTTCGGATCGGAAAGGAAGTTGGCGACGCCGGCGAGCGTCTTGTCGGGTTCCGCGTAGAGAACATGGAGGATCGCGCCGACCAGCAGCGAATGGCTGGTTTTTTCCCAATGGTTGCGCTTCTCGAGCGCGCCTTCGGGGTCGACGAGAATGTCGGCGATGTTCTGCACGTCGCGGACTTCCTTGTCGCCGCGCCGCACCTCGAGCAGCGGATTGTAGGCCGACGACGCCGGGTCAGTGGGATCGAACAGCAGCACGCGGCCATGCCGGAACCGGAAGCCGGCGGTTAGGCCCCAATTTTCGCCCTTGATGTC
>NZ_JBAZKR010000208.1:0-3627 GCF_041650655.1 Zavarzinia sp. | reverse complement strand
GCGGCCGGAGATCAGCGTCCCCGCCGGGAAGCATTCGTCGACGACAAGCAGCCCGAAGGCGCGCTGCAGCGCGGCGAAGTCGCGGGTGCCGACGCGCACAGACAATGCCTGCACGGTGGCCACAACGACGTCGCCGGTCGTGTCGCGATCGCCGTCGCCGAGGCACGTGACGGACAGCCCGGGCAGGCAGGCTTCGAAGCTCTTGCGGGTCTGGTGCAGCAGCATTTCGGACGGCACCAGGAACAGCGTGCGCAGGCCGAGGCGGGCCGCGATCGCCGCGGCGGTCACCGTCTTGCCCGCGCGGATCGGCAGGCGCAGCGTGCCGCCGCGGGTGGTCAGGATCGCGTCGACGGCGGCCAGCTGGTAGTCCCGCAGCTGCGGGCCGCCCCACGTGGGCGATCCGACGACGGGCGGCCCGGGCAGGCGTGCGTCTTCAAGCGTGGTCTGGATCTTCTTGCGGTGCAGGATCGCGATCGCCTTGGGGGTCAGGCCTGCCGGGAAGGTCAGTCCGCCAGTCTTGGTGCGCAGCTTGCGGATCAGCCGCTTGCGACCGTCCCAGCGACCGTCGGCGTACGCTTCGGCGAACATCGCGCCTGGCACGGCGTACGACAGCGGGTGGTCAAGGGCCGCGCCGGCGGCGTCCACCGCTTCGGGATCTCCGCGGATCGTCGTCCAACTGGATCCGCGGGTGAGGTGGATCGTGGGCATGCCGCAGGCACCTTGGCGCGGATGCGCCTGCCCGATCCTACGCGCGGCAGGACGGCCCGTGTACGCACGGAAATGGCCCTAGGACGGGCGCGGCGTTTTGCCGCCCCGACCCACGGTTGCGGGGCGGCGCGGGGCGGCGCGGTGGCAAGGCTTCGCAGATCGGGGCGGTCTGGAGGCTAGGGGGCGAATAGCACGCGGGCCGTGGCGGTGATGTCGAACGAATCGCCGGCCGCTTGCCGCACGGCGTCTGGGAAGAAGAACAGGATCACGTTGTTGTCGACGACATTGAGATCCCAAGTCCCGGCGAGGACTACTTCTGCTTGGACGTCGGTGTTGGCGCGGACCGGAGCGTCGGCGGCGTGGCGGTTCACCATGCAGATCTTCCACAGGGTGCTTTGCACCTCATTCGACGCCCGGGCAAAGGCTTCGACTTCGATCCGCGCACCGGTGGCGGCGGGGATCGGGATCGTGAGGATCGTCAGCCAGCCCGGATGGGCCCCACCCGCCGGATCGTTTACCTTGCCGTAGTAGAGGGGCGGCTGCTCTCCGGTGTTGCCGGTGGATCGCAGCCCGTGCGTGATGGTCGCCATGCGGATCTCCTAGTCGTCGCGGTTGCTGGGGCCGATGCTGTGCGGGCCGCCCGCGGGATCGATCACCAGCCCGTGGCCGTTGGTCTGGTTGCAGTCGACGATGCATAGGACGGCGTTGCTGTCCAGGTAGATCCCTTGCCGGGTTCCCGGGGTGGCGTCGACGCGGGTGTGGCAGCCGATCACCCGCACGTGCTCGCCGCGGACGTGGATCCCGCGCGCGGTAGTGGCCACTCCGCCGATCCCGACGTCCTCGGTGCTGACGTCGTTGACCGTCACGTGATCCGACGACGCGCTGACAAGCAGGCCTGCCGCGATCACGGTCGTTCCGGCCACGGCGATCGACGCGATCTCGACAGCGTAGGCGTGTGCCCGGGTGGTTGCGGACAGCAGGATCCCGTAGTCCGCCCAGCCGGCCACGTAGAGCTTGCTCAACCAGACCCGCGAATGCGGCCCGCCGCTCAGGATGATGCCGCCGCGCCCGCCGCCAACGCCGCCGGTCTGCGGGGATCCGGCGCCGGTGATCTTGGACTTCGAGACGTGCAGATCGGTCACGGCGGCAAAGCGCATGCCGACGTCGCTGGCGTCCCGCCAGATGCACCGATCGATCCAGACGTCGGAGATCGGCTCGGCGGTGCAGTACAGGTAGCCATGCAGGCGGCTGGCCTGCACCGATCGGACGTGCACGTTCTCGAAGCGGATCCCGCTGGCGCCAGCGGCCAGGTTGACGAACGCGAAGCGGCTGAGCGTGGCGTCGGCGGCTGCACCTGCGTCGTCGTACACGAGGTTGAGATCGCGGAAGGTGATGTCGGCCTGGCCGTTCAGATCGAACAGCGCCTGTTCCCCGCTCCACTTCACCGCGACCGTTTGCCCGGTGCTGCCGGGCAGGCCTTCGATCAGGACGCCACCCGCGTTGAAGACGATCACGGCGGTCTCGGTGATCGATCCGCAGATCCGGATCCGCCAGTTGCGGCGCATGTCGCCGGCGCCCGGGCGGCTGTAGGCGTTCACGAAGTCGACGGCGGCCTTCAAGGTCCGGAAGGGGGCGTCGACAGTGTCCCCCACGTGCAGATCCACGCGGTTGTCCAGTGGGCCCAGCATGCGCATGTCGACGACGGTCGTGATCACGCCGCCGGCGGACTTCACCCAGGCGACGGGCGTGATGTCTTCGATCGGGGCGATCGTGGCGAAGGCGAACGTGGTGCCGTTCCAAGACACGTATCCCTGGGTGTTGTCGGGGACGGCGACCGTGATCGCGTCGGTGGGTACGCGCTTCCCGGACGAGATCGCAACCCCGTCGTCGACGTGGAGGGCCAGAAGGCCGGGCGCTGTAGGCTCGCACCCCGACACGATCATGTTGGTCAGAACCGCGTCGAAGATGCTGACGGGCTCGTTGATCGCCCCGATCAGGGTCTGGGCGGTGGTCGCCAACGCGGCGGCCGGCGCGGCTGCGCCGATCGGGATCCCGCTGGATCCGCCTGCCTCGTCCTTGTGGTGGATCCGGCCCGCTTCATCGATCCACATTTGCCGCACGCCGGCCGAGCTTTTCACGCTGATCATCGGCGTCTTGCTGTCGGTGGCGTCGGCTCGCACACAGATCCGCCACTTGCCATGGGCGCATTGCTCGAGCACGTCGGCGACCAGAGACTCGCCGGTCGGGTACACGTAGGCGTCAAGGATGCTGAAGACCGCGGGCGGCCCGCCCAGCCCGGCGCCCTGAACCTGCCCGATGTAGATCACGTCGGTCACGTTGATCAGCGGCGTATTGCGCATGATCCGCGGGCCCATCAGCATCACGGCGTAGTCCGCGGCGATCACGCTCGCGACAGTCTGCCCCAGTAGATCGGCGGTGGTGATCTCGTTCTGCCCGGCGACGTAGGCCACCGTCAGTTCGTCGATCGCGGACGCGATCACGCTCGTGGCTGGGGCGATCTTCCAGACGCGCACCGAGCGCCCGGTGTTGTCGACGCCTGCCTCGGTCACGCTGTCGACGCGGATCTTCAAGGTGCCGTCGCCGTTGTCGACCACGCTGTCCGGCGTGCCGAGGTAGCCGATCGTCTCGGTCAGATCGGTGTACTGCGGTAGCCCCGTGCGGGCGTTGGTCTCCACGCCGGTCGGGCCTTCGGCGATCGTGCAGCCCACGTCGTAGTTCACGCCGATCGCGTTCTCGAACTGGATCGCGGTGATCAGCGCGTGGCCGGCCTGTACGTCGGCGATCCTGCCGGATCCATCGGTGCCGTACAGACGCCCGAGGGTGATCTTGTCGTTGCCGCCGGCTGACAGCGCGCAGCTGGTGAACAGTCCGCGGCGCGGAAAGCCTGGCATCAGTGCG
>NZ_JBAZKR010000207.1:0-3633 GCF_041650655.1 Zavarzinia sp. | reverse complement strand
GACGCGTCGTCCTGCCGGAAATTCGAGGCGTTGATATCCACCGTCAAGACCGGAGGTAAGTGAAATGGCCAAACATCTGTTCGTCCTCAACGACCCGCCCTACGGTACCGAACGCAGCTACAACGCGCTGCGTCTCGCCCGTTCGCTGCTGAATGCGAAGGAAGAAGTTCGCGTGTTCCTGATGGGTGACGCCGCCGCCTGCGCCGCTGCCGGGCAGAAGGTGCCGCAGGGCTACTACAATCTCGGCGACATGCTTGGCGCCGTGGTCCGGCGCAATGGGGAAATCTCCGTTTGCGGCACCTGCATGGATGCCCGCGGCATGACCGAAGAGCGCCTGATCGAAGGCGCCCGACGCGGTACCATGGATATCCTGACCGAATGGACGCAGTGGGCGGACAAGCTGCTGGTATTCTGACGGCCGGGCGCAGTCGCAATGCGGCAGCGGATCGCATCGACGACTTGAACCAGACGCCGGATTGAGCATGACTAACGAATACATATTCTTCGACGCAACACTGCGCGACCGTTTCGCGAGCTTCGTTGCAGGGCACGGCATCCCCACCCAGTCGCGGCCGGACGCGATGGAGGGCTTCGTCGTGGCATTGACCGGCGACCTGGCGGACGAACTCGAGGAGGCCATCGAGGCCGAGTACGCCACGCTGATGGCGGAGCAGGTCGATCTGGTCGAGGCCGCGGAAGGCGACATGGCACGCGCGCTGATGGCCGTCGCCATCACGCTGCCCGATGGCCAGCCCGGTGTCGTGCGAATACCCGCCCGCCATGCGCGCCGCCTGTTCGAGCACTTTTCCGCCGAAGAGGTGCATGAGCTGGTCGGCGCCATCGCGCAAGCCATGGCGAATCCGGTCGCCGGGCCGCTGTGCCGCAAAGCCTAGCTTGCGCCGGCAGATCCTGGCGGCGCAAGCCGGCAGGAAATCGCAATGTGCGAATTGTTCGGCTTTAGCGGCGACCGCGAGCAGAGCCTGAGCCCCTGGCTGGCACCGTTTCGCGAGCGCGGCGGCGGCAGTGCCGACAACCCGGATGGATGGGGCGTGGCCTCCTGGCATGACGGCGTCGCCAGCCTGACCAAGTCTTCCGAACCGGGATTCAGCAGCGCGGGCTTCGCTCGCGTGGCGGGCGCGCTGCGGACCCGCCTCGCCATCGCGCATGTGCGCAAAGCGCGGCATCCCCCCGTGCCGGGCATGCTCAACACCCATCCCTTCATCCATGCCTGCTGCAACCGGGACTGGGTCTTCGCGCACAACGGAATGGTGCCTGAGGTCATCGAATGGCAAACCACAGGGCCGCTGTGCCTGCCGGACGGCGAGACGGATTCCGAATATGCCTTCTGCCATCTGCTGACCGACATCGCCGAGGCTTACGACAACCCGCTGCGGCCGGCATGGCTCGGCCGTCTGGCCAGGCTGTCGGAGAAAATTGCGGCACTGGGCAAGTTCAATTTCCTGCTCTCCGACGGCCGCGAACTGATTGCCTACGGCCACGACCGGCTGCATCAACTCGAGATTGACGACGAGTCCGGATGCAGCATCATCGTCGCCACCGAGCCCCTCACCGACGGCGCATGGCGGCCCTTCGCGGCGGGAGAGCTTCGCGTGTATCGCGACGGAAGGCTGATCGCACGGCTGGGCGGCAAAGGGCAGGGCTCGCCCTCGCCGGACTGAAGAAAATCCTCAGCCCAATTGCCGCCGCAGTTCGGCCAGATAGCGCAAGCCGGCAATTGCGCGGCTGCCGTACCAGGAGACCATTTCGCCGTCGATGCGGGTCACCGGACGCTGCGCCAGCGCGCCGACTTCGGCCAGATGTCGATCGGTGAAGGCATAGGGTTCCGAGGGCAACAGCACGCGCGATATGCCGGCCAGCCACGGCGCATCCCAGGCGAATTCCGGAAAGCGTGCCGGTGCGTCGGCCGGAAGCGTGTCCCAGCCGGCGGCGCCGAGCATGGCCGCGATGTAGGTGTCGCGCCGGACGGTCATCCAGGGCTCGCGCCAGATCGGATAGAGCACGGCTTGGCGCGGCCGCGTGGCGGCCAGTGCGGCGAGTTCCTGCCGCGCCGCCGAGAACTCCGCGGCGAGGCGCGCGGCCTCGGCATCGCGCCGGAAGATCGCGCCGAGCAGCGCATACAGGGCGAGATTGTCGTCGACGGTTTGCGGATGCACGACCACGACCTGCGGCACGAACTCCATCATGGCCTCGACCGCGTCGCGCCGGTTCTCGTCGATGTCGGCAATCAGATGGGTCGGCGCCAGCTCGCGCACCGCGTCGAGCTTGACGTCCTTGGTGCCGCCGACCTTGGGCACCCGGCGCAGCGCCTCGCGGGGATGGACGCAGAATCCGGTGCGGCCGACCAGACAATCCGCCAGGCCGAGGTCGCAGACGAGTTCGGTCAGGCTCGGCACCAGGCTGACGATGCGCGGCACGCCGTCATACGGCCGCTGCTCGCGGCCCAGGGCGTCGACCGGCATCAAAGATCGAGGCCGCGCGGCTTGCGTCCGGCGCGGGCGAAGATGGCATCGAACAACGGGTTGGGCAGCAGGCGCAGCAGTTTGGCGACAACGCCCATCTGCCAGGGAATCACCGTGTAGCTGACGCCGCGCTCGATGGCGCGGGCGAAGCGGCGGGCGGCTTCGTCGACCGGCAGCAGGAAGGGCATCGGGTAGCGGTTCACCGCGGTCATCGGCGTCGCGATATAGCCCGGCACGATGGTGACGACCTCGACCCCGCTGCCGCGCAGTTCGCCGCGCAAGGCCTCCAGGTACGCGATGGTCGCCGCCTTCGAGGCGCAGTAGGCGCCCGCTCCCGGCAGGCCGCGGATGCCGGCCACCGAGGCAATGCCGACCAGGCGGCCGCTGCCGCGTGCCTTCATGGCGGCGATGAACGGCTGCAGGGTCTGTGCCATTCCGGTCACATTGGTTTCGAACACGCGGCGGAATGCCGGCAGGTCGTCCGCGGCGTCGGCCAGGGTGCCGACCGAGATGCCGGCGTTGGCGATGACCACATCCGGGCAACCGCAGCGGGCGATGAAATCCTCGGCGGCGGCCTGCAGGGCCGCCGCATCGGCGACATCCAGCACATAGCAGGCGTGTTCCCCGGGCAGTTCGGCAATCAATTCGCCGAGCCGCTCCCGGCGGCGCGCCGCCAGTCCGAGCGTGGCACCTGCAACTGCGTAATGGCGGGCCAGCGCCTCGCCAATGCCGCTGGATGCCCCGGTCAGGAATACCCGCACGGGTTCTTGCCGTCTAGTTCTTGCCGGCCTCGGCGCGGGCGCGATCGATCAACTGCTCGATGATCTCCAGCAGGTCTTCGTAGTTGCCCGGCGTCAGCGCCAGATACTTGCCCTGCACCATTACCGACGGCACACCCGTGATGGTGGCGCTCAGGGTAAGCTCGCGCGCCTGCTGGACCCGGCTCTGGACGCCGAAGGAATTCCAGGTCTCGGCAAACTGCTTGGCGTCGACGCCTTTCTTCGCAATCCAGTCGAAGAGGACCTTCTCGTCATCGAGACGCTGATGATCGAGGTGGATCGCATTGAAAACATCGCGGTGCAGCCTCCCGACCAGATTCATGGCTTCGAGCGTGTAGTAGAGCCGCGCCGGCGGCGCCCACTTGTTGTTGGGG
>NZ_JBAZKR010000206.1:0-3637 GCF_041650655.1 Zavarzinia sp. | reverse complement strand
CCTTCGCCGTCGCGCTTCATGCAGTAGTTGTTGCCCGCGCGCCAGGCTTCGCTCTGGTTGTAGTAGTTGCAGCGGGTGTCGAGGCACAGGTTGCCGCCCAGCGTCGCGGCGGTGCGATGCGTCGGCCCGGCGACGCCGAGCGCGGCCTGCGCCACCGCCGGCAGACGCGCCAGCACCACGGGATGCGCGGCAATGGTCGCCAGGCTGACGCCGCTGCCGATGCGCAGGGCGCCGTCCTGCTCGACGATCTCGCCGAGTTCCTTGATGCCGCCGAGATCGATCGCCGCGCCGATGGTGACGAGGCCGCGCCTGAGATTCGGCATCAGGTCGGTGCCGCCGGCGATGTAGTGGCTGGCGGGGTTCGCGGCATGCATGCGCACCGCATCGGCGGCCGTGGCTGGACGCAGGTAATGGAATTCGGGCAGGGCGTTCATTGGCTGTTTACCTCGTTGGCAGCGGCGGCGAGCTGTTCCTGCCGCACGGCAAAGATCCGTTCCGGAGTGATCGGCAGCATGCGGAAGCGATGGCCGGTGGCGTCCTCGACCGCCGCCGCCAGCGCCGACATGAAGCCGGAGAGCGGGCCTTCGCTGGCTTCCTTGGCGCCGAAGGGGCCGTTCGGGTCGATGCTCTCCACGATGTGCACCTCGATGTCGGGCGAGTCGATGATGGTCGGCACGCCGTAGTCCATGAAATTGGTAGCCTTGTGGCGGCCGTTCTCATACACGGTTTCCTCGGACATGGCCTGGCCCATGCCCATCCAGATCGCGCCCTGCACCTGGCCTTCGACCGACATCGGATTGATCGCGAAGCCGCAGTCGATCGCGCACCAGACCTTGTCGATGGTGATCTTGCCCAGATCGAGATCGACGCTGACCTCGACGGCCTGCGCGGCATAGGAGAAGCCCATGGTCGAGCCCACCGCGCCGCCGCGCTGCTTGCCGCCCTGAAACTCGATCGGGCAGGTGAAGGTGCCATTCACGGTCAGCATGCCGACCCCGACCAGCGCCTCCTCGGCGATGTCCTCGAAGGCAACTTGCTGGTCCGGGTCGGCGGCGACGGCCGCGCCTTCGCCATACCATTCGACTTCGGCTTCGGTAACCTTCAGGCGGCGCGCCGCGGCGGCCACCAGCAGCTTCTTCAGGTTCTGCGCCGCGTCGGCCGCGGCGTTGCCGACCATGAAGGTGACGCGCGACGAATACGAGCCATTGTCCTTGGGCGTGATCGCCGAATCGTTGGCGATGAGCCGCAGACGGCGGTGGTCGACGCCCAGCACTTCGGTGACGATCTGCGTGATGATGGTCGAGGAACCCTGGCCGATGTCGGCGGCGCCGGTCAGAATCGTGATGCCGCCGTCGAAATCCAGGCGCAGGGCTATCGTCGCGTGGGGCTGGCCGGTGAAATGCACGGGCTTGGCCGAGCCGCTGACGAAATGCGAGCAGGCCATCCCAAGGCCTTTGCCGATAGTGCCGCTTTGGCCCAGCTTGCCCTTGCGCTCCTTCCAGCGGCTGGCGCGCTCGACCCAGTCGAGGCAATCGCCGAGGCCGTAGGACATCACCTTGAGGCCGTTGATGGTGTCGGTCGGCGCCTGCAGGAGGTTGCGGCGGCGGATGTCGATCGGGTCGAGGCCGAGTTCGGCCGCCATCGTGTCGAGCAGCGACTCGAAGGCGAAGCGGATATTCACCGTGCCGTGGCCGCGCATCGCGCCGCAGGGCGGTGTGTTCGAATACACGCGGTAGCCGTCGTACTTCACCGCCGGCAGATCGTAGAGGCCGTTGAGCAGCGCGCCGGAATACAGGATGGTGACCAGTCCGTAGCCGCCGTAGGCGCCGCCGCGCTGAACCACTTCGGCCTCGCAGGCGGTCATGCGGCCGTCGCGCTTCAGGCCGAGCTTGATGCGGATCTGCGTTTCCGGCCGGCCGCGGTGCGTCAGGAAGGCCTCTTCGCGCGTCATCAGCAGGCGCACCGTGCCGCGCGCGGCGCGCGCCAGCAGGCAGACGATGACTTCGAAATTGAGCGGCTCGACGCGGTGACCGAAGCCGCCGCCGACGAAGGGCTTGATGACGCGGATGTGCGCCGCTTCCATCTTGAGGCATTGCGCCACGGTGAGATGCACGTAGTAGGGCACCTGCGTCACCGACCACAGCGTCAGATGGCCGCGCTCCGGCTCATAGGCGGCGATTGCCGCATTCGGTTCCATCATCGCGTGATGGACCTCGGCGCACTCGTAGTTTTCCTCGCGGATCAGGTCGGCAGCGGCGAATCCCGCCGCGGTGTCGCCGAATTCGTTGTGCACGGCGCGCTCGATGTTGCCCTGCTTGGTCTCGTGCAGCAGCACCGCATCCGCCGCGCGCGCGTCGGCGGCCTTGAAGTAGGCCGGCAGCTCGCGCACGCGCAAGCGGATGCGGGAGAGCGCCAGATTCGCCGTGGCCTCGTCGACCGCGGCCACGGCCGCGACGGGTTCGCCGATGTAGCGGATGCGGCCCCGCGCCAGGGGGAATTCATTCTGCGCGATCGGGATCACGCCGTAGGGGACGTCGCAATCATCGCCGGTGACAACGGCGCGGACGCCCGGAATCTTGAGGGCCTCGCTGACATCCACTTCGAGCAGTTCGGCATGGGCATAGGGGCTGCGCAGGATCTTGCCGACCAGCGCGCCGTTGGCCGGCAGGTCGGCCGTGTAGCGCGCCGTGCCGGTGACTTTTTCGATGCCGTCCACCAGCGGCATGCGGGCGCCGACGCCGCGATCCGACTTTGCGGCCGGCGTCAGCTTCAGCTTGCGGTCGGGGGCGTTCATGGCGCGCGCTCCCTGCCGCAGGCGGCTTCGACGGAATCGACGATCTTGACGTAGCCGGTGCAGCGGCACAGGTTGCCGGCCAGCGCCGCACGGATCTGGTCGCGGTCGGGCTGCGGATTGGTGCGCAGCAGGGCTTCGGCCGCCATGATCATGCCCGGCGTGCAGAAGCCGCACTGGGCCCCGAGATTTTCGTGGAAGGCGCGCTGCAGGCGCGAGATGTTGCCTTCCTTGCTCAGGCTTTCGACGGTTTCGACCTCGCGTCCGGCGACGCTGTGCGCCAGCGTGCTGCAGGCCAGCCGCGGCTGGCCGTCGACCAGCACGGTGCAGGCGCCGCATTCGCCGCCGTCGCAGCCTTGCTTGGTGCCGGTCAGCGCCAGCGCGTCGCGCAAATAGTCGATCAGCAGGGCGTTTTCCGCCACGGCGTCTTCACGCGGCGTCCCATTGACCGAGAGTCTGAGAATTGTCTTCATGGAGTCCCCTTCGGCGGCTTCGCCTCTGTCGCCAACTGCTGGACGTCCAACAATTGGCTGGGCAATGATTCCACAGTTGAACACAGATTCAAATATGCACTGTAATGCATAGGTGATCCACTGTCGGGCGCGGGAGGAAACAGGCCGAATCCCGGCATGCGCCGGATGGGCAAGGGCGCGCCGACGCGCCGCCGGGGTGCGGCCGGACAAGACTTTTGCCCCTGCCACCAAGTAGAATATGGCCCTCGCCGAATCTACCCGGCCCCCCTCCGGTTGCACTCCCATGCTCGTCGCATCAAACGTCACCATCCAGTTCGGCGCCAAGCCGCTTTTCGAAAACGTCTCGGTCAAGTTCGGCGAAGGCAACCGCTAT
>NZ_JBAZKR010000205.1:0-3640 GCF_041650655.1 Zavarzinia sp. | reverse complement strand
CATTCGAGCGCGCCGTTGTAGAGCGGGATCTTGCGCGAGGTCTGCAGCCGGATCAGCTTGGGCAGCCGCGTGTCGGCCGAGAGGAACCAGCAGCTCCAGCCGGCGAAGCGCTGCTTCAGGGCGTCGCCCAGCGCGGGATAGAAGGCCGCGAGTTCCTCTTCGCTGCCGAGCCGTTCGCCATAGGGCGGATTGGCCACCAGCACGCCCGCCGGCGCCGGCGCCGGGCGTTTCAGCAGGTCGGCCCGTTCCAGCGTGACCAGATCGTCGAGGCCCGCACCGGCCAGGTTCTGCCGCGTGCGGGCTACCGCATCGGCGTCGATGTCGCTGCCAAACAGCGGCAGGGCGGTCGCCTCGCGCCGGCGCTCCGCGGCTTCCCGCTGCAGCTTGCGCCAGAGGCCGGCGTCGAAGGTCTTGAGGTGTTCGAAGCCGAAATCGCCGGGCTCGCGCGACAGTCCCGGCGCATCGTCGAGGGACATCTGCGCCGCTTCGAGCAGGAAGGTGCCGCTGCCACACATCGGATCGAGCAAGGGCGTGCCCGGTTGCCAGCCGGAAAGGCGCAGGATCCCGGCTGCGAGGTTTTCCTTGAGCGGCGCGCCGACCTTGGCCAGCTTGTGGCCGCGCACGTAGAGCGGTTCGCCGGACGTGTCGAGATAGAGCGTGGCCTGCTGGTCGGTGACGAACAGGTGGATGCGCACTTCGGGGTTTTTGGTATTGACGCTGGGCCGCCGTCCGGTATCGGCGCGGAAACGATCGCAGACCGCGTCCTTGACCTTCAGCGTGATGAACTCGATGCTCTTCAGCGGCGAGCGGATCGCCGTGACATAGACGCGAATCGAGCGATCCACCGAAAACAGCTTCGACCAGTCAGCGTCGTAGGCCATCCGGTAGATGTCGGCTTCGCTGCGATAGCCGCCGTGCGCGATGCGCCACAGGACCCGCGTCGCGATGCGCGATTCGAGGTTGATGCGGTAGCCCGTCTCGAGGCTGCCGTTGCAGCCGGCGCCGCCCGGGACGACGGCGACATCCTTGCCGCCGGCGTCGGCGAGGTCTTCGGCGAGCAGGGCTTCGAGGCCGCGCGGGCAGGTGGCGAAATAGTGGTTCATGCTCAGAACGGCTTCACCACGGCAAGGATGCAGATTGCCACCAGCACCAGCACCGGCACCTCGTTGAAGAAGCGGAACCAGACATGCGTCCTGGTCGATCTGCCGCCGGTGAATTCGGCGAGCAGCTTCCCGCACCAGAGGTGATACCCGGCGAGGACGATGACCAGCGCCGTCTTCGCATGCAGCCAACCGCCGGCGAAGCCGAAACCGAACCACAGCCAAAGTCCCAGCGCGATCGCCAGCACGCCGAGCGGCGTGATGAAGCGATAGAGCTTCCCCGCCATCAGCAGCAGGCGCTCGCGTTCGGCACGGCTGTCGGCCGGGACCATGGCGAGGTTCACGAAAATTCGCGGCAGGTAGAAAAGCCCGGCGAACCAGCTCACGACGAAGACGATGTGGAAGGCCTTTACCCAGAGCATGATGCTTCCTCTCCAACGGCTTGCGGGAGTGCCGCCGCGACAGTCGGGTAGCGCAGGCCCAGGCGCAACTCGCGTTTCATCCGCGTGTTGTCGAGGCGGCGCGACTCGTTCATGAACGACCACTGCAGCGGCGGTACCGCGCGCCGCACCTCCTCGCGCGGCAGGCGCGGGGCGCGCGGCAGCGCGAAGGCGTCGGCCAGCGCGTCGAACCATTCGCCCATCGCCAGCGACGAGTCGTCATTGATGTTGTACACGCGGTTGGCACGGCCGCGGACCAGTGCGGCGATGCAGGCGCGACCGAGGTCGTCGGCGTGGATGTGGTTGGTATGGCTGTCTTCGCCATGCAGCATGAGCGGCAGGCCCTTGTGCAGCCGTTCCAGCGGCAGGCGGTCGGCCGCATAGATGCCCGGCGCGCGCAGGATGCTGACGCGGCATAGACCGCGTTCCTCGCGGCCGAAGCGGCGCAGGCGATTTTCCGCATCGACCCGCCGTGCCGCCCGCGCCGACTGTGCGGCGGGCGTTCGCGTCTCGCTGACCCGCGCGCCGCCGCAATCGCCATAGACGCCGCTGGTGCTGATGTAGACAAGTTGGCGTGGTAGACTTTTGCCGCGTTGCAGGACGGCAATCAGGTTCCGCGTGCGCGGGTCGCCTGTCCCTTGCGACGGCGGCGGCGCGCTGTGGATCACCGCATCGGAGACGCCGGCCAGCCGTGCCAAGGTGTCGGGCCGGTCGAGATCGCCCTCGATCTGCGTGACGCCCAGCGCTGCCAGTTGCGGATCGCGTTGGCGTACCAGTGCCAGCACATGCCAGCGCTGCACGAGTTGCGGCAGCGCGCGGCGCATCACGTCACCGCAACCAATGATCAGCAATCTTCGCATCGGACAATTATCGCATGGCCCCAGCCACCTCATTTCGCGTCACGCTCCAACCCAGCGGGCACAGCTTCACCACCGATGGCAGCGACTCCGTGCTGCAGGCGGCGCTCGACGCCGGCCTGACCCTGCCCTATGGCTGCCGCAACGGCGCCTGCGGCGCGTGCAAGGGCCGCGTCATTGACGGACTTGTTGATCACGGCCTGGCCCAGGAGCAGGCCCTGCCGACGGCGGATCGCGTCAGCGGTCTCGCGCTATTCTGCTGCGCCAAGCCGCTCTCCGACCTGGTGCTCGAATGCCGAGAAGTGGGCACGGCGAAGGACATTCCGGTCAAGATCATGCCTTGCCGGGTGCAGAAGATCGAGCGCGTGGCCGACGATGTGATCGTGCTGAGCCTCAAATTGCCGGCCAACGAGCGCCTGCAGTTTCTTGCCGGCCAGTACATCGAGTTCCTTCTCAAGGATGGCAAGCGACGGGCGTTCTCGATCGCCAATGCGCCGCATGACGACGGCTTCCTGCAACTGCATATCCGCCTGATCGCCGGCGGCGAATTCACCGGGCATGTCTTCGGCGCGATGAAGGAGAAGGATATCCTGCGCTTCCAGGGGCCCTACGGCAGCTTCTTCCTGCGCGAGGAATCGACCAAGCCGATGATTCTGCTCGCCGGCGGCACGGGCTTTGCGCCGATCAAGGCGCTGGTGGAACACGCCATTCACCAGAACATCACGCGACCGATGGAAATCTACTGGGGTGCGCGCAACCGTGCCGGGCTCTATCTGCCTGATCTTCCCCGGGAATGGGCGGCGGCGCACAGCCATATCTGCTATGTGCCGGTGCTGTCCGACGCGACCGCGCAGGACGCATGGCAGGGGCGCACGGGCTTGGTGCATCGCGCCGTGCTGGAGGACCACGCCGATCTCTCTCCGTATCAGGTCTACGCCTGCGGTGCGCCGGCCATGATCGACGCGGCACGCGCCGAGTTCGCCGAGCGGGGTTTGCCGGTCGAAGAGTTTTTCGCCGACGCTTTCACCTTTGCACCGGTGGCAAGCCCAGCCGTTCCCGCCTGACGGGACTCGCCGCGCCGACTCGCCGTAGCGCCAGCGCCGACTCCTGGGCTATTCGCCGAGGTAGGCGGTGCGCACGCGCGAATCGGCGAGCAGCGCGGCGGAGCTATCCGCCAGTGTGATCAGTCCGCTTTCCATCACATAGCCGCGCGAGCAGACTTCCAGTGCGAGTCTCGCGTTCT
>NZ_JBAZKR010000204.1:0-3654 GCF_041650655.1 Zavarzinia sp. | reverse complement strand
ACGGCAACAGTCAGAATGGCGGACCAGCGTTCGGTGGAGGCGAGCGAGCCGTCCTGATAGCGGCGCTCGATCCAGGCGATGCGGAAGCTCGACGGCGAGGCGCGGATAACGCTCGACACCTCGACCGCCACCTGTTGCTTGCCGACCTTGGTAAAAGGATCGTTCGACCGGGCGTAGTCGTTGAGGGCGAGCGCGCCGCTCTGGGTCGTGAAGTCGTAGGCGCGCAGCCAGTTCTGGCGCACGATGATCGCGTCGGCGGGAATCGAGCGGACCTGTTCGATGAAGCGCGCCAGGTAGAAGGCGATCTGGGGATCGTTCGGCTGATAGTCGGCCGTCGCCGGCGCAACGGCCTGCGCCTGTCCGAGGCGGTCGACCTGCACCACCCACGGCACGATCGAGCCGTTGGTGGATTGCCAGACCAGCGCGGCGGAAAGGCCCATCGACAGCGCGAGGGAGCCGAAGGCCATGAAGCGCCAGTTGCGGGCCTGCACGCGGGCGGAGCCTATGCGCTCGTCCCAGACCTGGGCGGCGCGTTGATAGGGCGTCTCGGGCTGCGGGGATTTGCCGTAGTGGGTAGCGGGTCGTTTGAACATGGTCAGTCGCCTTCGGAGAGATTGACGGTGGAGCCGGCGCCGTGGCTGTCGCCGCTGCGGACAGCGTGGGCGGCGGCTTGAACGCCGTGCGTCATTTGCTGGGAGCGCTTCATGCGCCTGGCCCAGGCCGGCGGCCCGTCGGTGGTGGAAGCGGCTTGGGAAACGGCTTCGGCTTCGCCGCCGATCGTGCCGGCGGTCGAAGCCCCGCCTGTCGCAGCGAAGGCGGAGCGCGCGCCGGATTGGTAGCTCTGCTTCAAGCTGTCGGCGGCGCGGCCAGCGGCGCGTTTCAGTGGCGAGACGGTGGCCTGTGCGCCCGCGCTGGCGACATTGCGCAGGCCGGATGCGACGGCGGATGCGCCGGTTTGACCGGCTGCACCCAGGCTGTAGGCGGTCGATGCGCCTCCAGCCAAAGCCGCCCCGCCACGGGCGGCGGCGGCAGCGCCGCCCGCAAGAGCCGTGCCGCCGGAAACAGCCGCGCCTGCGGCAGCAGCGCCGGCCGCGATCGCACCGCCCGCGGCCAGGCCGGTTCCGATCGCGGCGCCCGCGCCGAGCTGCGGCCCGCCTGAGACAATGCCGTTGGCGATGCCGGGGCCAAAGATGCCGAGGCCCAGCAGCGACAAGGCGGCGAGCACGATCGCCATCGCGTCGTCGATCGACGGCGTGGCGCCGCCGAAGCCCGTGGTGAACTCGGAGAACAGGGTCGAGCCGATGCCGATGATGACGGCAAGCACCAGCACCTTGATACCGGACGAGATGACGTTGCCGAGCACCCGTTCGGCCATGAAGGCGGATTTGCCGAACAGGCCGAAGGGGATCAGCACGAAGCCGGCCAGGGTGGTCAGCTTGAACTCGATCAGGGTGATGAAGAGCTGGATGGCGAGGATGAAAAAGGCGAGCAGCACTAGCGCCCAGGCGAACAACATGCAGACGATCTGGATGAAGTTCTCGAAGAACGACCAGTAGCCCATCAGGCTGGATATGGAATCGAGCAGCGGCCGTCCGGCGTCGAGGCCGGTTTGCGCCACCTTGCCGGGGCGCAGCAGGTCGGTGACAGTGAAGCTCGTGCCGGACGCCTTCAGGCCGAGGCCGGCGAAGCTCTCGAAGACGATACGGGCGAGATTGTTCCAGTTGCCGATGATGTAGGCGAAAACACCGACGAACAGCGTCTTCTTCACCAGCCGGGCGACGATGTTCTCATCTGCGCCCCAGCTCCAGAACAGGGCGGCGAGCGTCACGTCGATGACGATCAGCGTCGTGGCGATGAAGCCGACTTCCGGTTGCAGAAGGCCGAAGCCGCCATCGATGTAGCTGGTGAAGACCTCGAGGAAATGGTCAATGACGCCGGTGCCGCCCACGATCAGCGCACCTCGGGCCGAGAGGGCTCCGCCTGAATGGCGGGCGTGGCGTCGTCGGGAGCCGCGTCGGCGGGGGCGTTCGGGAACAATGTCGCCGGTCCCGCCGGCGCGGGTGCTGGGGCCGGAGCCGACTGACCGAGGAAACGCTTGCGGTTTTCGTCCCACGCTCGCAGGCAGGACGGATCGCGCGGCCCGGCTTCGCCCATGGCGCTGCACCGCGCCAGCTCCGCGCCGAGCGGATCGCGTTCCGTCACGGTGCGCGTCTGCGCCGTCGGGCTGTTTTGCCGGTCGTCCTTGCGGGTCATCTCGATCGCGGTCGCCGTGACCGCGATCGCGACGAAGACGACAGCGCCGAGGCGCGCGAGGGTCTTGCCGTCCATCGGGTCGCCCTCAGTTGCCGTGGAACATTTGCGCGTTGCCGGGCTGATAGCCGGTTCCCGGCGTCAGGAAGCGGCGGCGCTGTTCGCGGCCCTGTTCGGCGGCGGCGGCCTGTTCGGCCGATTGCAGCGCCTGCGCGCGCCCGTTGGAGGCGATGACGGCGGTGAGGTCGGCGAGCTGCTGGGCCTGGAGGGCGAGGAGCTGGTTGCCGGCCTGTGTCGCCTGCAAGGCGCCCGTCGCCGACTGGCTGGCGCCGACCAGCGCCGACATCTGCGTGCGGTTGGTGTCGATATTGCCGACGACCGTGGCCTGCACACGCATGGCGTCTTGCAGACCGCCCACCGTATTCTGCCAGCGGGTCCTGGCGTCGGCGATCAGTTGCGTGTCCGACGCCGACATCGACACATTGGCGTATTTGGTCTGGAACGCCTGGTCGATCTGCTGGACGTCGTAGGCGATGTTCTGAGCCTGCTGGAGCAGTTGCTGCGTGCGCTGCACCGACTGCTGAAGCTGTTGCAGCGACGAATAGGGCAGGCTCGCCAGATTTCGGGCCTGATTGATGAGCATCTGCGCTTCGTTCTGAAGCGAGGTGATCTGGTTGGTGATCTGCTGAAGGCTACGGGCGGCCGTCAGCACGTTCTGCACATAGTTCGTGGGGTCGAACACGGTCCATTGGGCCTGCGCCGGCGTCGCCAGCATTGGGGTGAGCGCGACTGGGGCGAGGAGCAGCGCGGCGGCGAGCCGCGCCGCGCGGGAGCGAGGCAAGGTCATGGCAGTTTCTCCTTCAGGGTGAGCGTTGGAATGAGGTCGGCCGCCCAGCCGAGATCGCGGTGGCGGAGCCAAGCGACGAGAAAGCCGGCCTGCCCGTGTTCGGCGAGCAGCCGTGCGATCGCGGATTGGTCGGTCTTGGCAGAAGCAGCGCAGAGCGCGAGGGCGACGTCCGACAGCCCCAGCTCAAACAGGCGATTGCCGCGGCGGCTTTGGCAGTAGTAGTCGCGCTTGGGCATGGCCCGCGCGATGATCTCGATCTGACGGTCGTTGAGGCCGAAGCGGCGATAGATCGCGGTGATCTGCGGCTCGATGGCGCGCTCGTTCGGCAGGAGCAGCCGGGTCTGGCAGCTCTCGATGATGACTGGCGCGATGGACGAGCCGTCGATGTCGGAGAGCGATTGCGTGGCGAAGACGACGCTGGCGTTCTTCTTGCGGAGGGTCTTCAGCCATTCGCGGATCTGGCCGGCGAAGCCTTCGTCGTCGAGCGCGAGCCAGCCCTCGTCGATGATGAGAAGGGTCGGCGATCCGTCGAGGCGGTCTTCGATGCGGTGGAAGAG
>NZ_JBAZKR010000203.1:0-3659 GCF_041650655.1 Zavarzinia sp. | reverse complement strand
GGCCCCTTGCACCATTCCCATCGCGCAGGTCACGGCGATGGCCCCGCCCGCGATAATGGTCGTCGACAGCAGATGACCCAGGACGGCGCCCTTGCCGTCCCGACGGATAGACACGCCCATTTCCACCAACCCCCGGTTATCGCCGACGCTTCCCGCCAAGCGCTTCACAACTTTATGGACGCTATCTACACGAGTTATCCCCAGTCAACACAATATCGGATCGACCACAACCTTAAGGCTTCGTTATGACCACATTCGACCAGACCGCTGGCTGCCGGGCCGGGCGACCGCTCAATCCGAAGCCACGATCGGCCGGCGGGACGACCCCGGGCGCTCGCGCAGGGTCGTTCATCCCCCTCTACTGACTCGGAGGCAGGAAATCCGGCATTGCGGGCGGCGGTGGCGGGGATGGGGCCGGTGGCGACGGCGGTGCGGCCGGCGCCTCCTGGATGACCCTGATCTCAGTCGGAGGTGTCGGCACGGACGGGGAAACGGCGGGCGGTGCAGTTCCGGGCGCGACCTGGGGTGGCGGCCCGACGGGACTCGGCCTGGGCTTGCAGACGATGCTGGTGGGCTGCGCCATCAGCAGGGCGAGCAAATCGTCGGACGGGTCCGTGCCGATGTCATGGACACCCGCCGCCCGATAGAATGCGTCGACCGAGGCACGGCTCCCCGGACCGAAATTGCCGTCGATCGGCCCCCTGTAACAGCCCAACTGCTTCAGCCGTGTCTGGATGCGTTTCGCCAGGCTCTCGACCGGCGGTTCGGGCGGGGCGGGAGGCGCCGTCGACGGCGCCGGCGGCACGTCGATCAAGGCAACCACCTTGCTCCCTGCCGGCTCGGCCCCTGCCGGCTCCGGCAGCAACGCGCCCGCCCCGGTCCCGATCTCCGGTACCGGCATATCCAGTGCCGGCCTGTCCCGGTCCCCGGACACCTCGCCCGCCCCCGCGGCAGCAGGGGCGCCCGCTACGGCTGCCTCCCGCCCCCCGGCGCCGGACGGTGTGTTCTGCGGAACCGGCGTCTCCTGCACGGTTTCGCTACCGGCCGAAGTTTCGGCCCCGGTCGGCGTGCGGCCCGGTTCGGTGCTCCCTGTCGGGCGCGGGATGGTCTGTTCGGCGACGGGTGGCTGCGCAGGCTGCGGCTTGACGCCATCCGCCCCGCGTCCGTCTTCCAGCAGGCGCCTGCGTTCTGCCGCTTCTTCCGATGCCAAAATGTCGCCGCTTCCCGGATCGGCCGGACGCGGGAGCGGCACCGTGCCAAAATCCCAGAACGTCGCGGCCGTCGTCGCCGCAGCCCCCGCGAGCAAGATCGCCCCGCCGGCCCACGCCAGGTAGGTGCCCCCCTTCCCTCCTTCGGACCCGGCGCCGCCCTCGGTCCGCCGGCGCCAGAAGGAACGGCGCCCGTCCCTGCCCGACCGCCCGGGTTCCCATTCCGCGACCACGCGCATGGTCTCGGGCCGTTCGCCAGCGTCCGGTTGCAGCATCCAGGCGATCAGGGGGCGATAGGCCGGGTCGACGGGGGAGAGATCCGGGACCGCGTCGCGCAACGCCCGGGCTTCGTCGATGTCCCCGCTGGCCCCGCCCATTTCGAGCGGCTTGCCGGCCAGAGCGGCGTAGAAGACGAGCCCCAAACTGTAGATGTCCGAGCGTCGGTCGATCTTGCGAGCCGCCGAATCGAGTTGTTCCGGCGAGGCGAAATCCAATTTGCCGATGAAGCCGCCGTCCGCCGCGTCGTCGACCGCGCGTTCGCCCAGGGCGATGCCGAAATCGATGATCTTTGCGCCGTCCACCCGGCCGCCCACCAGAAAGATATTGTCGGGCGACACGTCGCGATGAATCACCCCCTTCTCGTGGGCGGCGTGAAGACCGAGGGCGACCCGGCGCTTGAACTGGCGCATGTCGGGCAGGTCGAGGCGGTGATGGCGCTCAAGGTATCGGTCGAGGGGCTCGCCCTCGAGCAGTTCCATCACCAGAAAATAGCAGTCGTATTCTTCCGAATAGCTCAGCGTCTGATAACGGACGATGGCTTCGTGCTGCAACCCGGCGAGTGCTGCGGCCTCGGCCAAGAACTTGGCTCTGGCGCCTTCGTCCTGCGTGCGTCGCGGATCGATGACCTTGATCGCCGCCGGCACCATGGCGTGGACGTTTCGGGCGCGATAGACATGGCCCATTCCCCCTGAATCGAGCAGGGCTTCCAGGCGGTAATCCCCGTTGAGCAAGGCCCCCGGTCCGATCGCCCGGGGCCCGGGACCCTTTCGCCGTCCGTCCGACATTGGCATCGCCCTGCCGCCCGCGGCCCTAGCCCGGCTGGCCGGCGGGCAGGGCGAGCAGGCCCCTGCCCGTCCCCTCGGGCGACAGCGGCACTTGCTCCGCCCGGCAGCGGACCACCACGACGGTGACATTGTCCTCGCCGCCCCGGGCCAGCGCTTCGGCGACCAGGGCGTTACAGGCCTCCTGGGTCGACGGCAGCGCTGCCAGCGCCTCGATCTCGCGGTCCGACAGATGCCGGGTCAGCCCATCCGAACAGAGCACGAAGACGTCGCCATCGAGGAGGTCGTCCTGCACCACGTCGAGGTCCGGCTCCTCGTCCGGACCGATCGCCCGCGTGATGACATTGCCTCGCGGCCAGTCACGCGCCGTCTCGGCCGTCAGGACACCGGCATCCAGCAACGCCTGCACTTCGCTGTGGTCGTGCGAGACCTGGATCAGGCGCCCCTCGCGCAGGCGATAGAGCCGGCTGTCGCCGCTCCAGACACAAGCCATGGCCCCATCGGCCACCAGCAAGACGACGACCGTCGTGGCGCAGCCCTGCCAGCCGTTGGCCGCTGCCCTGTCACGCAAGACTCGGTTGGCCTCGACGAGCCGGTGTTCCAGGCGCGCCATCAAATCCATCGCGCCGGCAGGCCGGCCGATCGTGCGCACGAGTTCGACCAGTGTGTTGCTGGCCATGCGCCCGGCGTCGTGACCGCCGACTCCGTCGGCCACCAACCACAGGCCGACATCGTCCATCACCAGATAGGCGTCCTCGTTCTCTTCCCGGACCATGCCCCGATGGGTGACGGCCGAACTCTGAAACTGCCACGCGTCCGCCATTGCCGAGGCTCCCCCTGTCAGGCGCCGCCGGGGGAAGCCGCCACCATGCCCGCGAAGGCGGATCCGGCGGGCAACCCCGGTACGGCGAACGCCTGCGGCCGATGGTGGCCGCCGCCGACGGTCCACCAGACCGATTCTGAACGCCGGTCGCCGGGGGCCAGCGATATGGCGATGGCGCTGCCCGACAGGCCGGTGGTCCTGATCGCCCCACGGGCGTCGCCGACCAGGGTGCGGGGCACCGGCAGCCGGTCGAACTGCTCGACGGTGGCCACCAGCGCAGCCTTCTCGTCCAATGCCGCAAGGACGAAGTCCTCGGCCGCCGAGAACCAGCCGTCATAGGCGCAGCGCTCGGGACCTTCCAATCCGCCCTCGGCGCCCCAGGCGAAGAGGCAGAGCGGAAAATACCGCCCGACACCGTCGACCGACGGCATCATCAGGCCGATCGCGCCCCCCGCCACGACACCGTCGCCCAGCCAGAAACGCCAGATCGGCGCCGCGCAGTAGAGCTCCTCCCAAGCCTCGCCGAGCAGGCCTCGCGCTTCGATCATCGTGGCTGCCAGCCAGCCG
>NZ_JBAZKR010000202.1:0-3663 GCF_041650655.1 Zavarzinia sp. | reverse complement strand
AAGGCCGCCACGCCCGGCGTCGATTTCCGCTATCGAATTTTCAATGCCGACGGCGGCGAGGTCGAACAGTGCGGCAACGGCGCGCGCTGCTTCGTGCGCTTCGTGCATGAGCAGGGGCTGACGACCAAGCGCGAGATCCGCGTCGAGACCCAGTGCGGGGTCATCGCGCCGCGGCTGGAAGCCGACGGCCAGGTCACGGTGGACATGGGTGCGCCGCGCTTCCTGCCGGCCGAGATCCCCTTCCAAAGCGACAGCGATGCCGTGGTGCAGCCGCTCGACGTGGATGGCGCCCAGATCGACATCAGCGTCGTTTCGATGGGCAACCCCCATGCGGTGCAGGTGGTTGCCGACGTCGATGCCGCGCCGGTCGCCCGACTCGGCCCGCTGATCGAATCGCACCCGCGCTTCCCGCGCCGGGTCAATGCCGGTTTCATGGAGATCGTCGACCGCCACGCGATCCGCCTGCGCGTCTACGAGCGCGGCGCCGGCGAGACCCTGGCCTGCGGCACCGGCGCCTGCGCCGCCGTGGTCGCCGGCATCCGCCGCGGCCTGCTGGATTCGCCGGTGCGCGTCGCCACGCGCGGCGGCGACCTGTCCATCGCCTGGGGCGGCACAGCCGGTAACGCAAACTCGCCGGTCATGATGACCGGCCCCGCGACCACCGTCTTCAGCGCGGAAATCGAATTGCCGAACAACCTGACATGAGACCTGACATGAAATCTGAAGACGTCGCACGCTACATACAGGATCACCCGGAATTCTTCGAACAGCACGCCGAGTTGCTGGCCCTGATCACCCTGCCCGATCCGCACAGCGGCCGGGCCGTCTCGATCACCGAGCGGCAGTTGTTCAACCTGCGCGACAAGGTGCGCGCGCTCGAAGCGAAGCTGGTCGAGCTGGTCGGTTTCGGCGAAGAGAACGATGCCATCTCGGAAAAGGTGCATGGCCTCGCCGTGGCGCTGATCGCGGCGACGGACCGGGCCGGCATGGTGCGCGCGCTGTATTCGCATCTGGGCGGAGCCTTCGCCGTGCCGCACGTCGCGCTGCGGCTGTGGGGCGCCGGACAGGGCGACGGGCACGAATACGATCCGGTCGACGATGCGGTCAAGGCCTTTGCCTCGGGCCTGCCGCGACCTTACTGCGGCGCCGCGGGCGGCCAGGAATCGCTGGCCTGGTTCGGCGACGCCGCCGCCGGCCTGCAGTCGATGACCCAACTGCCGCTGCGCGAATCGGGCGGCGCCTGCTTCGGCCTGCTGGTGATGGCGAGCGAAGACCCGCAGCGCTTCCACGCCGACCTCGGCACCCTGTACCTGGAACGAATCGCCGGGATGGCGGCGGCGGCGCTGCTGAGAGTGGCCGCCTGAAATAATGGACGCCTCGGTCGAGAGCTTTCTTGCCGAGTTCGAGATACAACGTCGCGCCAGCCCGCATACGCTCGACGCCTACCGCCGCGACCTGGCGCGCCTGACGGCGCTGGCGGCCGGCGCCGATCCGGCGGCGCTGAAGCCTGCGCAATTGCGGCGCGGCCTGATGACGCTGCACGTGCAGGAACTCGCGCCGCGCTCGATCGCCCGCACGCTGTCGGCCTGGCGCAGCTATTACGCCTGGCTGGCGCGGCGCGGCGTGATCGCCTTGAATCCGGCCGACGGCCTGCGGGCGCCGAAGCGCGCGCGCACCCTGCCCAAAGCGCTGGGCATCGACCAGGCGGCCGCCCTGCTCGACCGGCCGGCGGCGGGTTCGGCAGCGGGCGCCGCCGATCCCCTGCAGGTGCGCGACGCGGCGATGTTCGAACTGTTCTATTCCTCCGGCCTGCGCCTGTCGGAACTGGTCAGCCTCGACTGGCCCGGCGGCCTCGATCTGGCGGCCGGCGAAGTCACGGTCACCGGCAAGCGCAAGAAGACCCGCACGGTGCCCGTCGGCGACCAGGCGCGGATCGCCCTGGAGGCGTGGCTCGCGCTGCGTCCGCAATTTTTGCGCGACGAGCAGCCCGCGCTCTTCCTCGGTCGCAACGGCACGCGCCTCACGCCACGGCAGGTCGAAAGCCGCCTCGCGCAATGGGCTCAGCGGCAAGGCGTCGGCGTGCATGTGCATCCCCACATGCTGCGCCACTCCTTCGCTTCCCACGTGCTGCAATCCTCCGGCGACCTGCGCGCGGTGCAGGAAATGCTCGGCCACGCCAGCATCGCGGCGACGCAGATCTACACCCATCTCGACTTTCAGCACCTGGCGAAAATCTACGATGCCGCTCATCCGAGAGCCAAGAGCAAGTGACCGGATTTCGGACTGTTCGAAATTCGTGATTGATATACAACTCGGATGCTGAACCGCGACGTGTAGTCAGGCCCACGGTTCCACGCGCTGCACCCGGCCAAGCCCGGGATCGACTCCTGGCTGGCGATGCGTCCTCCGTCAACGGCTCCCGCGTGCGCCGAGCGTATCGCTGTTCCTGACCAAGACGCCGGCGATGCCGACGCGCAAGGCGGCGGCCGTGATGCTTGCGGCGTCGATATTGCTGCCGGTACCAGCGATGACATCGACTTTGACACCGGGCGTGGAACTGTCGATCAGGCTGACGATCGCGCCCGGAACAGCTTGGCCGCCGGGGACGGTGGTGGTGCGCTCGTTGCCAATCCGGTAAACGCTACCGCCGACCGGGATGGTGGTTTGGCTGTGATTGAAGGCATTCCTGAAGGCGAAGGTACCATCAATGATGGGCTGAAGGCGGGCGGCATGAAACTCCGTGCTGTTGGCATTGAGCGTCTTGCCCACATGGGCGGCCACATCGATCCGGCCGCCCGGCCCGACGATGATGCCGGCGGGGTTCACCAACCAGACGCGACCGTTGGAGCTTAGCTTGCCGTAGATTGGCGAAGGTTCGCCGAGGACCCGGTTGAATACGGCGGACGAGGCCGAAGGCTGCACGAAGCGGGTGATTTCCCCAAGCTGGATCGAGAACTTGTCCCAGTCGATGATGGCGCCATTGCTGTTGGTCACCGTCAGGACGCCGCCGGCCTGATTGAAGCTCGCGGAGCCACTGACCACGACCGGATTCACGGGCCCTGCTACCTTATTCAGGGATATGTTTGCAGAGTGGAGCAACACAGTGCCGCCGGTGCCGCCGCCATGGATTTCCGCGTTGTCCGCAATTGAAAGGTTGCCACCGCCGGCGAAGAGTTCAACGCCGCCCTCCCTGGTCCCGGAGTCGATGATGCTGCCGGCGTCGACATAGGCATCCTGGCTGGCTATGAGAAAGATGCGCCCGCCTTCGCTGACGACGCTGCTGGCGTTCAGCGTGCCGCTGTTCCTGACGATGACGCCGGCGATGCCGATCCGCCCTGCCTCGGCCGTGATCTCGCCGAGGTTCGTGACGTTGCCTTCCGCGCCGGTGATGTCGACCTTGACCCCCGGCGTGGCGCTGTCGATCAGGCTGACGGTGGCGCCGGCGGCGAGAATGGTTTCGCCCTTGGGCGTGGTGATGATGCCTTCGTTGCTGACGTTGGTGCCGATCAGATAAACGCTGCCGCCGGCCGGCGTCCTGATTTCGCCTTGATTGATGACATCCTTGGCGCCGCCGTCATTGATGAACAGGTTGCGACCGGCGAGGAAGTCTTCGTTGCGTATGTTGAGCGTGGAGGCGACGAATCCGGCCGTATCCACCCGACC
>NZ_JBAZKR010000201.1:0-3697 GCF_041650655.1 Zavarzinia sp. | reverse complement strand
TCAGCGGAGAGGTCTGGACGCTGACGCTCGCCGGCCGCGCCTACGCGGTCACCGCAGGCGGTGCGGTCAGCTCGCTCGCCGACATCGCGGCGGCGCTTGCCAAGGCGGTGCACGACGACAACACACTCGAGGGCCTGGTCGCGAGGCTGGCGGGCGCGATCGACGCGCGCGCCGGCTACGACGCGACGGTGAGCGGCACCGACCTCACCATCCTCAGCGCCGGCGGCCCGGTCACCGCCAAGCTAAGGGACGGTGCGGGCACCGTGGTGCGGGAAGCGAGCGCCGCCGCTGCGAACGTGACGCTGAGCCTGGGCGGCCTTGCGCCGGCGCAGGGCGAACTGTGGACCGTCGAGATCAACCTCGGCAGCACGCCGACCGTGGTCAGCGCGGTCGCCTTCGAGCGCTTCACTGCCGCCAGCGAGGGCGCGGCGATACTGGTGACCGATCTCTCGGGGACGCCGTTCACGCCGCAGCTCGTGATCACGCCGGTGAGCAACTACGAGATCGACGCCACCACGCCGAAGGCCTTCATCGGCGTTCTGGACAGCACCCCGACCGACACGAACGTCTGGCACGTCACGCTGCACGGCCCGGCCGGCGCCAACCCGGTGTTCAACCTGACCATCGCCGGCCAGACCCAGGCGCAGATCGCGAGCCTGTTCGCCGCCTTGGTCAACAGCGGCGGGCCCTCTGCGCTCACGGCGCTCGCCGAGGGCAACCAGCTCGCCATCGTGGCGCGCGACGGCAGCGCCTGGACGGCGTCCTTCGCCATCGACCCGGTGCCGGGTGCCACGACGCCGCCCGACGCCGCGCCGGCCTACTCGACGCAGGCCGCGGTTTCCGACACGCTGGGCGCGACGACCGTGAGCTTCACCGGCGCGCTGCATCCGCGCGAGATCTGGTCGCTGACGGTGAGCGGGCAGCGCTTCGACGTCTCGGTGGGCGAGACCTATTCGGTCGGCGGCCAGGCCATCGTGGCAGACAGCGCCGATGCGCTCGCCGCGATCTTCGCGGGCACCATCAACAACCCGGCCAATGGCCTGGTTGCGGCCGGCTTCCATGCCGTGTCGAACGGCAACGAGCTCGTGATCGTCAAGCGCTCGGGTGCGAGCTTCGCCGCGTTCACGACCAGCCTGCGCTTCATCCCGGCGCTCGACAACACCGCCGAGGGCCTCTACCAGATCGCGCCGGCGGGCGGTGCCGCCGCGATCGAGCTGGTTGGCGCGCCGCTGCTGGGCGAGACGTGGACCGTGGCACTGGGCGGCCCGCTCAGCTACAGCTACATCGCGGCGCGCGACGACAGCCTGGCGATCGTCGCGCGCGCGCTGGCGACGCAGATCAACAACGACCCGAACGCGTCCGATTACGTCGCCTCGGTCGAAGGCAACCGGCTGGTGGTCGTCAACGTCGCGGGCGCGGTCACGGCGGCCGTCACCGTCAGCGCGGCCGACGGCAGCGCCGCCGCCAGCCAGAACACCGAGCTCGTCGCCGACGCCACGCAGCGAGACGCCTGGACGGCGACGCTCGCCGGCGCGCCGGCCGTGGGCGAAGTCTGGCGCGTGACGGTGGACGGCATCCACTACGACCACGCCGTGGCCGCGGACGAGACCACCGCCGACATCGCCGCGGCGCTTGCCGCCAGCATCAACCTGGGCGGCAGCCATGCGGCGATCAGCGAGGGCCGCACGCTGACGATCGTCGATTTCACCGGCCCGTTCCCGTCGGCGACCGCGGCGAGCTTCCAGATCGCGAGCGCGCTGGCGCCGACGGTCTTCAACGCCGACGCGCGCTTCACCGGCTCGACCAACCTCGGCGCGTCGAGCGCGGCGGTGACGCTGCCGGGCGGCTCGCTCGGCGCCGACCTCGGCTACACGCTGCTGTTGCGCGCGGGCCAGGCCGCCAGCCAGCACTTCTACCTGACCAGCGCGGGCGACACGGCGGCAAACGTGGTGCGCGCGCTCGCCGCCGACGTCAACGTCAACGCGAACGCCGACTTCACCGCCCTCGCGCGCGGCAACACGGTCTACGTGGTCAACCGCGCGGGCACGGGATTCAGCATCGCCAACGCCGCGGCGGCGCTGCCCGACGGCGTGGCCAAGGTGGTGACCCTGAGCGCCGCCACGCTGTTCCCGGGCGAGGTCTGGACCATCTTCCTCGACGATTCGACCTTCGCGACCACGCACCTGCACGTGGTCGCCGCGGGTGAGACGCTCGCGGACGTGGCGCGCGAGCTGGCCAACAGCATCGTGGCGAACGGCGTGGTGACCTTCACGGCGACGTCCGACGGCAGCCGCGTGCTGATCACCAACCTCGCGGGCCAGGCCTTCGTCGCCACCGCCGAGGTGACGCCGGCCGGCCAGTCTTCCATCGTCGAGACGCGCAAGTTCAACACTCCGGTGCCGGGCAACCACTACTTCTACCGCCCGGTCAACCTGAACACGCGCGTCGACGAGGCGACTCAGGTCGACACGATGACCGTGTACAACGGCAACAGCCCGGCCGACGACACCGGCATGCTGACGTCCGACCAGATCACCGGCCTCGGCATGGCGGACGGCACGGTGATCGCCGGGCGCGACCTGCCGGGCGGCATCGTGTACCGCGACCTCGAGGTGCTCAACATCGAGCTGGGCAGAGGCGTCGACCGCTTCACGGTGGTTTCGACGCACACCGGTTCGACCAACATCTTCACCGGCGCCGGCGCCGACATCATCACGGTGCAGTCGATCGACGGCCATACCCGCATCGAGGCCGGCGACGGCGACGACCAGATCTGGGTGGGCAGCGACGCGGCGGCCAGCCTGCCGACTGCGCCGAACCTGCTCGGAACGGTGCGCGTGCTGCTCACGATCGACGGCGGCGCCGGCAACGACACGATGTACGTGGACGACCACGCGCAGACGGGCGACGCCACGGGGATCCTGACCGGCTCGACGATCACCGGCCTGGGCATGCCGTCGGTCTCCGAGGTGCAGACCATCCACGTGCAGGCCGCCGACGGCGTCTACACGCTGCGCATCGCCGACCAGACGATCGACTCGCAGACGGCGACCACCACGCTGGTGCAGCTCAGCGGCACGCCGATCAACGGCGACAAGTGGCGCATCGTGATCGACGGCGACCTCGTGCACGCGATCACCACCACGGTCGCGACGGGTGGCATCGACACGGTCGCGGAGATCGCCGCCGACCTCGCCGCGCAGATCAACGCGAGCGCCACCTACGGCGGCTTCGTCGCCACCGCCGAAGGCACCACGCTCGTCATCGTCAATCCGTCGGGCGAGGGCTTCCAGGCGGTGTTCCAGATCATCACCGTCGCCACAGCGCCGACCGCGGCGGTCGAGGAAATCGCGGGCGCGACGACGACCGCGGTGCTGTCCGGCACGCTGAAGCAGAACGACATCTGGAACTTCACGGTGTCCGGCCAGGCGCTGCCGGGCCTGACCATCGGCGCGGGCACCACGCTCGCGCAGCTGGCGGGCCTGCTCGCCGACGCGATCAACAACGCCGCCTCGCTGCCCACCTACCTCGCGCTCGCGGTGGGCGACTCGGTGGTGATCATGGATCGCGCCCCGACGCCGACGCGGCCGGCGATCTCGCTGAGCATCGCGCTCGCGGCCGGCGCGGGCACCGGCAGCTCGATGGACGCCGACCGCACGGTGTCCTCGGTCGCGCTGTCGCTGAGCGGCACGCCGGT